>CAZHIU010000010.1:0-45768 GCA_964532555.1 uncultured Microbacterium sp. | reverse complement strand
CAGGCCACCGGCATCCCGGTGTTCAAGCTCACCGAAGAGGAGTCGAGCCGCCTCGTCTTCATGGAGAAGGCCCTGCACCAGCGGGTCATCGGTCAGGATGAGGCGATCAACGCGCTCTCGCGCACGATCCGTCGCCAGCGTGCGGGCCTGAAAGACCCGAAGCGCCCCTCGGGCTCGTTCATCTTCGCCGGCCCTACGGGTGTGGGCAAGACCGAGCTGGCCAAGGCGCTCGCGGAGTTCCTCTTCGATGACGAGGGTGCGCTCATCTCGCTCGACATGAGTGAGTTCAGCGAGAAGCACACCGTCTCGCGCCTCTTCGGCGCACCCCCGGGATTCGTCGGTTTCGAAGAGGGCGGCCAGCTCACCGAAAAGGTGCGCCGCAAGCCCTTCTCGGTCGTGCTCTTCGACGAGATCGAAAAGGCGCACCCCGACATCTTCAACTCGCTGCTGCAGATTCTCGAAGAGGGTCGCCTGACCGACGGTCAGGGGCGCGTGGTCGACTTCAAGAACACGGTCATCATCATGACGACCAACCTCGGCTCCTCGGCGATCGCCGGGGGCCCGGTCGGCTTCCAGATCGAAGGCAACCAGCAGAGCACCTATGAGCGGATGAAGGGCAAGGTCGACGAAGAGCTCAAACGCCATTTCAAGCCCGAGTTCCTCAATCGCGTCGACGATGTCATCGTGTTCCCGCAACTGTCCAAGCAAGAGCTGCACCAGATCGTCGGCCTGTTCACCAAGCAGCTCGGCGAGCGTCTGCTCGACCGCGACATGACACTGGAGCTGTCGGATGCGGCGAAGGACAAGCTCATCGACATCGGCTTCGACCCTGCCCTCGGTGCCCGCCCGCTACGTCGCGCCATGCAGCGCGAGATCGAAGACCAGCTCTCCGAGCGCATCCTGCACGGTCAGCTCAATGCGGGTGACCATGTGAAGGTGGATGTGGTCGACGGCGAGTTCTCTTTCGAGCACGCGCCGCGCGGGGAGCGGGTATCGGTGGGCGTGAACAGCGGCGGCGAGATCAGTGCGACACCCGATCTGGCGGTGGCATCAGGCGAGTAGTTCGCCGCATCCTATAGATTCGCCAGCCTTGGGATGATGCGCATTCGGCGCGTATGACGCCACTGTGCACCGTTCGTGCGTACCCTGGTGGCATGAACCGCCTGCCGCCCGAAGTGTATCGCCGTCGGCGGATCGTGGTGTTCGGCGGCCTGGGTCTCGTGGTGCTGCTGATCGTGATCGGCATCTGGGCGGCGGTCGCGCAGGGCGACAAGGTCTCGACGCCGGGTGAGACCGGAGGCCCGGGGGCAAGCGACGAACCCATAGACACCGTTGAGCCGTGCCTCGCGAGCAACATCGTGGTCGCCCCGGTGACCGACGCCACGGTATACCCGGCCGGTGTGATGCCGCAGTTGTCGATTCAGTTGACCAATACCGGCACGGTCGGATGCACGATCAACGTAGGCACCTCAACCCAGGTGTTCACGGTGACCAGTGGCGAGGATCTGTGGTGGCGTTCAACCGACTGCCAGAGTGCGCCCAGCGACATGGTCGTGACCCTGGATGCCGGGCAGACTCTGCTGAGCAGCGATCCGGTTCAATGGAACCGCGAACGATCCTCGCCGAGCACCTGCGACTCGGCCAGTCGTCCGGCGGCGCCGGGCGGCGGCGCTTCGTATCACGTGAGCGTGGAGATCGGTGGCTTCACCAGCACGTCGACGAAGCAGATTCTGCTGAACTGAACTGAACGGAACTGAACTGAGCGGTGCGAGCGCTCTCGGCGCCTGTCACCCTCTGTCGGTGCAGAGCCTCGCTCAGAACGGCGCGCGTTCGGTGGTGCGCACCGCGGCGAGTGCTTCGCGCAGCGACTTCTCACGATCGTCGATGACGCGTTCATAGCCGAGCCGCGCAGCTTCGGCGCGCCGCTGCGCGGCCTGCACCACGGGCCTGATCTCACCCGCGAGGCTCAGCTCTCCGACGGCCGCGGTGGTGCGCGGCATCCGGAACTGGGCGATCGAACCCGCCACAGCGATCGCGATCGCGAGATCGGCGGCAGGTTCGGTGAAGCGGATTCCGCCAACGGTCGATACATAGACATCGAGACCGCCGGTCGGGATGCCCGCGCGGCGTTCGAGGATCGCCAACACCATCGCGACCCGAGAAGAGTCGAGCCCGTTCACGACGCACCGCGGATTCGGAGCGGTGGTGGCAACCGTGAGCGCCTGCACCTCGACGGGCAGAGCACGTCGCCCTTCCAAGGCGATGGCGACGCATGTGCCAGGCTCGCCCGCGCCGGCGGAGAGGAACAGCCCGCTCGGGTCGGGAACCTCGGCGATACCGCTTCCGGTCATCTCGAAGCATCCGACTTCGTCGGTGGGGCCGAACCGGTTCTTCAGGGCGCGGATGAAGCGCAGGGCACTCTGCCGGTCGCCCTCGAAATGGCAGACGACATCGACGAGGTGTTCGAGCGTGCGAGGCCCGGCAATGTGGCCGTCTTTGGTGACGTGGCCGACGAGGATCACGGGGAGCCCGCGATCTTTGGCGATGCGGATGAGGGTGGATGCGACATCGCGCACCTGACTCGGCTGCCCGGCGGCACCATCGCTCAATGAGGAGCTGACGGTCTGCACGGAGTCGACGATGACCAGCCCGGGCTGCACCTCGTCGATGTGCCCGAGGATGGTGGCGAGGTCGGTTTCGCTGGCAAGGTAGAGCTCTTCGTGCAGAGCGCCGGTGCGTTCGGCGCGCAGCCTGACCTGGGCGGTGGACTCTTCGGCGCTGGCGTAGAGAACGCGCCCACCGGCGCGAGCGCTCTGCGCGGCGACTTCGAGCAGCAGGGTGGATTTGCCGACGCCGGGTTCACCCGAGAGAAGAATCGTCGCGCCGGGCACAATGCCTCCGCCGAGCACGCGGTCGAACTCGCCGACGCCGCTCGTGCGCCGGGGGCTCTCGGCGGTGCTGACTTCGGTGATGGGTCGGGCTGCTCGTTCTGATGCGGGGGTGACAGGGTTCAGCTGGCGCACGGTCCCGGTCTGCGCGGTGTGCTCGGCGACCGTTCCCCACTGCTGGCACTCGCCGCAGCGGCCCACCCACTTCGCCGTCGTCCACCCGCACTCGGTGCAGAGGAACGCGGGGGGAGCGATTTTGCGGGTGGCCATGATCCCCACCGTAGTTGCGGCATGCGACATCGGCCCGCCACGGGATTCGCGCGCGTCGCGCGCGTCGCGTAGGATACAGGGCGGTGACGTGTCCGAGCGGCCGAAGGTGCGACTCTCGAAAAGTCGTGTAGGGTAACCCCCTACCGTGGGTTCAAATCCCACCGTCACCGCCAAAAACCCCTGATCAGACGGTATTTTTGAGTTCCATATCGTGGAACTGGGAACAAACGAGTGTGTCTGGGGCAGAAATTGCCCCGGACACACCCGTTTTCACGCGAGTTCTGCTCCGGTGACCGTGGGAACAGATTGAGAACGCAGCGGGGTCGTGTTGCGAACTTGACTACGGCTTGATTAGCGGCCGCCGGCCTGGGTATTAGATGCGTGTGCGTCTCTCCAGTGACCGTGCGCGTGCTTCGTGCATGGCTTGTGACACCCCCGGTGAGGTCATCGTCGAAGAGGTCTGCATAGGTGTCGAGTGTCATGGCGGCAGAGGCGTGTCCGAGCATTCGCTGCACTGCCTTGACGTTCGCGCCAGCACTGATCGCGAGGCTGGCCGCGGTGTGACGAAGCGCATGTGGGGTGACGACTGGGAAGGTATCGATGTCATTGCAGGTGCGACGGATGGCGTTGGCGAACCATCCTGACTGGGAGTTGGGGAGTCGCATGTGGTTGATCCCATCGCCGAACATCAGCGCATCGATGGGTTTCCCCGCGGTACTAGCGCGAAGCATGGGGTCCATGAACGCCGGATACGGGACTGACCGGATGCGATTGGCCTTCGGGGAGCCAACGTGGATGGCTCCATTCACGGCCACCGCATTTTCGCGCACCGTGAGCCTGCGCCGCTCTGGCTGGAGGTCGCGAACGCGCAATGCGGTGGCTTCCCCCCAGCGCAGCCCTGTGTACGCGAGAAGGTAGACGAGCTCTGGGTACAGCGAGCGCTGCGCAAGTTCGAGCACATCGCCGTGAGTGAGATAGGCGCGCGGCATGGGACGCTTCTTGGGTAGCCGGATGCCGCGTGCCGGGTTGTCGGGGATGCGACGATCTCTTACCGCGACCTCGAGAATCCCAGCGAGGACGCCATGCGCGCGGATGACCGACGTCGCTCTGAGATTCGTCGACAGCTCCGTGACCCAGTCCCGAACCTCGCTGTGACGGATCTCGCCAACTGTCCGCTCTCCCCACGCTGGTCGCACATGCACACGCCATGCGGACTCCAGCGAGTGCATCGACGATGGCTTCAGCACGGCTTTCTGTCCCTCTAGCCATCCCGTGCCCAGATCCGACACGGTCGCCCTGGCGTAGATTGGGTCGATGTATGTCCCGGTGATGAGTGCGGCCTGCACGTGCGTAAGGAACCGCTGGGCTTCACGTTTGCTCTCGAAGCCTCGCCTCGCCGCCTGACTCCTATCCGGCTTGCGATACCGGACGAGATAGCGTGCACCTCTTCCCGTCGCGTAAGTATGAATACTGCCCATCTGCGTGGTTCCTCCCAAGGTGTACGGCTAACCGGTGCTAGTTGCATCTGGCCTTACTGGCACACGCCCTGGTGTCACGCCGAACTGCAGCGTTCTTTTGGGCGAGCCGTTCCGACCGTAGTCGCGAGAGCCCGGGAGTGATCGTTGACCATGCATCCTGAATCCGGTCGTGCACGGCCTACTTGAAAGGTGCTGTAAAGGAGGTACTGTCGGTGACTTGGTCGGAATCTCGCGGGACAAGCCGAGGTCAGTGCAGGAGCTACGGCCTACTTGAAAGTTACTCTGAGAGTTGTGAGTGCGAAGGAAGTGGATCAAGCGCTGGCCGCGCCGATCGCGGAGGTTGGTTCCCGCCTTGTTGAGATCCGCGAAGATCAGTGGTTCGATCGCAAGTCTGTGCGAGCGGAGCCCAAGAGTCTCGCCCCTGTGCTTGTTGCATTCGCTAACGCAGAGGGCGGTGTCATCGTCGTGGGGCTCAGTAGCGGCTCTGTGGAAGGGACCAAGGCCTATGCACACAAGCTGAATGACTACAGACAGATCGCTATCGATCACACGATGCCGCCCGTTCGTTGCCGCGTTGATCAGGTTGGATGCGTGAACTCGCACGGTGAGCCCGACAGTCTGGTGATCATTCGAGTCGACCCCGGCGAGAGCGTTCACGAGACTAAGGGTGGGGAATGCTATCTACGCATTGGTGATGAATCACGCAGGTTAGGGCATGAGCAGCGCCAGGAACTCGCATTCGATCGCGGACAAGGTCAGTATGACGGACACCCCGCAACAGGTGTCAAGATCGACGATCTTGATACCGAGTTGCTCCGTCAGTTCCGCAAGGCCACTGGAGCATCCGGTACTCACACACAGCTTCTTCAAGCACGAAGTCTGCTCACACGGGACGGGCAGGTAACGAACGCGGGATACCTTCTGTTCGGAAAGCAACCTCAGGATCTCTTTCCACAGGCTCACATCCGCGTGATCCGCTACCTCTCGGTTGACAGAGGTAGCGGATCACGCCTCTCAGTCGACGCGGAACACGACATTCGCATCGAAGGGGCTATACCGCATGCAATCGAACGCGCCGCTCGCACCATTGAGGAGCTGATCCCCAAGCGCCGCGCGCTGCGCACATCGGGGCTTTTCGAAGACGAACCGATCGTGCCACGCGATGCCTGGCTGGAGGGCGTGGTCAACGCGGTCATCCACCGGTCATACAGCCTTGGTGGAGATCACATCAGATGCGAGATCTTTCCTGACCGCGTGGAGATCGAGAGCCCGGGGAAGTTTCCTGGACTTGCCGATCCCCGGCGTCCCCTGGAGATCGGTCGCTTCGCCCGCAATCCGCGCATCGCACGCGTGTGCGCAGACCTCCGTATCGGACAGGAACTCGGCGAGGGCATCCGGCGGATCTTTGACGAGATGAGGAGAGTCGGGCTCACCGATCCCGTGTATCGGCAGACACAGTCAAGTGTGCGTCTGACCCTCGCAGCCATTCAGCGCCTCGATCCAGTGGTCGCCGCGCGGCTTCCAAGCCGAAGCCAAGATGTTCTCGACCTTCTACGCGCCGCCTCTGCTGACCTTGGTACTGGTGAGATCGCAGAGCAACTAGGTATGAGTCGCCCCACTGCGATGGCGCGTCTGCGCGCACTTCAGGAGGAGGGGCTCATCCTCTGGGTGGGGAAGTCGGCACATGACCCTCGCGCCGTTTGGCGTCTGGCGTAGAAGTCGTCTCAGTAACGAACTTGAGTTCGACGATGATTGAGTCTTTTGGGAATGTGTCCCGTGTCAAGCTTCACGTTGGAGTGAATGTGGTCCCCGCGTGCGCCTCCTGTAACGCGAATAAGCACAACTGAGAGGTGACGGGTTAGCTGCGACGAAGATAGTCTGTGAACGCGCTCTGCTTGCGGCATGTGGAGGTTGTTCGTGCGATCCAGGCTCAACCGATTGACACTGCTGTGCCCGGAATCCCTGTAGAGCACTCCGCCGCTCCGGGTGCGGTTTCGCCTGTTACCAAGGAAACCGCAGTATGGGTGTAAGTCGGCTGATCGTTGTGCTCACGCAGGCTGCTCCGCTGCCTGCACGATGGTCGCGACGATCGAGTCTATGGACTCGTGTTCCCAGAACCGGAGCACTGTCCAGTCGGCTTTCTCCAGCGCTTGCTTCACAGCCAGGTCTCGTGTCCGGTTCCGCTCCAACTTCGGGAGCCAGTAGTCCGCATGCGCTGAGGGTGAGCTGCCATGTTCAGGGCATCCGTGCCAGAAGCAGCCGTCGAGATAGATCGCGACGCGCTTCTTGGTGAAGACGATGTCGGCTCGGGATCGCAGGCTCGTGAGAGGTGCGTAGTCGATGCGGTAGCGCATCCCAACGCTGTGAAGAGCACGACGAACTCGCAACTCCAGGGATGTGTCGCGACTCCGATTCGATCGCATGGACTTCGCCGTCGCTGGAGTCGTCGCCCAAGAACCGGACGTGCCACTCATGCTCACGAGGCTACCCTGCTCACTTCCGACCGAGAAGATTCAGGCGGAGTGATATGCCGACACGATTCTGAGACTCTATTCCTTGTGAGCGATGAGACTGAGGAGACGGTGCGACGGCGCCGCGTCGAGGCTGAGATCAAGGCGATGCTGGTTGATCAGCGTCTCGACGGCATCGTTCGCACCCTGGAGTCGCAGTTCCACGCTCAGTCCCACCTGGCCGAGGACGCGGTCCTCGAGGCCATTGCCCGCGTGCTCCAACAGATCGAGCGCAACGACATCCCGCACGTCCTCACCTACATCCAGAAGGTCGCCACCAACTACATCAAGAAGGAGCTGACGAAGCTCAAGCGGCTCGGCGGTGCCATCGATTCACTCGACGCCAAGCTCGAAGACGACGAGCACGAGTGGGAGCCGGAGGCCGACCTTTCCGACGAAGACACCCCTGGTCGTCTCGATGAGCAGGTCGGTCGGGACTTGCTCGCTGGCCTCAAGGCGATCACCGCGAATTGGAACGACAACATCCGGGTCGTCACCAACCTCGTCCTCGACCACACGTTCGCCGACGACTACGACTGGATGACCGCCGACGACCTCGCGCAGGAGGCGAGCGCGATCCTCGGCATCGAGGTCAGCGCCGCGACCGCGTCCATGTGGAAGGCGCGCGGTCTCAAGCGCCTCCGCGAACACTTCAACTTCGATGAGTCCTGAACGAAGGAGCACTCTGATGACCACCATCACCATGACCCCCGAAGTCGAGGCCGCTATCCGTGCGATCCTCGATCGCGCGATCGGCGTCGCGTCCGGCTACGGGCCCGAAATCGAGGCCGAGGTCAGGGAGGCCGCGAAGGTGCCGCTCGATGAAGCGAGCGCGCAGCACCTCTACGAGCGCGTCCTGACCGTCCTGGCGGATCTCGATGCACAGAACCTCACCGAGCAGCAGCGCACGGAGGCGCAGGCGGCGATCCAGCGGGAGGCCGCCGAGGTCGCGGCAGCCACGCCGCGACCGAAGCCGGAGCAGGAAGCCCCGAAGGTCGTACTGGTCGAGAAGCACGGACTGCGGGTGCGCGACGTCACCCCGGTCCCGCAGTTCAACGGCGTCGTCGTCCCGATGAAGGAGGGCTATGTCGATGTCCTGACCCTCAACCCGTGGGACGAGAACCAGCGCGTCATCCTTCACGTCGCTGACTTCCAGGCTCGCTTCCACCGTCAGCCCGACCGCCAGGAACTGCTCGGCATCCTCCAGGGCACCGTGAAGCTCCAGTCCGGCACAGTCGATCCGTTCAATTTGAGGCCTTTGGCTGGGAGCATCGCCCGCAAGGGCGTCGAGCGTCCGCCGATTATCACACACGATGGGGTGCCGCATGACGGCAACCGCCGCATCGCGGCCTCCCGCTACGTCGTGGAGAGCGGGGAGTTCTCCGCCGAAGAAGTCGAGCGCGCACGCTGGATCAGGGTGTGGCAGACCTTTCCCGATACCACCGATGATCAGCTCGACGCCGTCGTCCTCTCGCTGAACTTTGAGGAGGACTACAAGGAGGAGTGGCCAGAGTATGTCAAGGCGAAGCTCGTCGCGGAGGAGTTCCGTTCCCGCCTGGAGATGCTCGGCGCACTGCCGACCACCTCGAAGGAGCGCGTTATCCGCGCAGACGTGGCGAAGAAGTTCGCGATCAAGGCGCAGGAGGTCACCCGTTACCTCCGCATGGTCCAGTGGGCAGAGGACTTCACCGACTACCACGTCGAATCCGGCAAGCCAGTGGCGGACGTCCACTACCGCACCAACACCGCGTTCCAGTATTTTTACGAGTTGGACGCTGGCCCGACCGGATCGAAGGTCACCGAACGATTCGAGCAGGACCCCGACCTGCGTGGCATCGTCTACGACCTCATGTTCGATAAGACCTTCGACAGCGGTGCTCAGGTGCGCGCCATGTATCAGGTGGCGAACGACGACGAGGCGTACCGCCAGCTCGTGCGGGCACACCAGATCCGCGAGCTACAGCGCGCGGAGGCGAAGGAGCTCATCACCGACGCCATCAACGGCGCGCGTGAGCGCCTCCGAGCGGCCAAGGCCATCGCGCTCGATCAGTACGCCCTCGGCATCATCAAGAGACTAGGCGACACCCCAGCCAACTCGTGGTCGACGCTGGACACCGAACTGCTCACCAAGCTACGCGGGACGCTCATCGCGGCGACCGGTGCAGTCGACGGCGTACTCTCGACTCGTGATGAAGGGACCGGTGAGCAGGAGTGACCATCGCGACCAGTCGCGCCAGCGCGCGGAGAGGGGTGGAACTCGTCCCGCGCAGCACCAGCATTCATACGCTCGCCGCCGAGGTGCGAGCAGCTCTGCCCTCCGCCGAGGGGGTCCGGCTGGTCGACGGTGCGGTACGTGTCACCATTCCGCAGGCGACCTGGCTGATCCAGAACCGGCAGCCCGCGATCGAATGGGAGCGCGACGTCGTCCAGTTCATCGACAATCGCGCACGCTCGAATGGTCGGTGGGACATCGAGGAAGCCCACCGCATCCTGACCCTCAGCGCTGGCGAGCTGCGCCCGCTCATCGAGGAGTGTCGGCTGCTGCCGCTCCTCGATGATCATCAGCTCCGCAACGTGGCGCTCATGACCATCGCCGAGTCGACCGGCGCCTGCATCTTCGATGAGCAGGGCACCGGCAAGACCATCTCGGTCGTGGCGGCGTTCGACCTGCTGGTCGAGCGGAACGAAGCCGATGTGCTGCTAGTCGTCGCCCCGAAGTCGATGGTCGGAGAGTGGAAGGTCGAGATCGAGCGTTTCACCGAGAACGGCTACAAGGTCGCGGTGCTCGACGGCAGCCGAGCGGACAAGGCGCAGGCGCTTGAGAGCAGGGCCGATGTTTACGTCTGTAACTACGAGACGCTGCTCGCGGTTCCCGACAACCTCCGCCTTCTGTGTGAGCGGTCGCGGGTGGTCATCGCTGCCGACGAGTCCTTCACCGTCAAGAACCCCGACGCGGGGCGGACCCAGGCGCTGGCCCGCGTCCGTGAGTGGTGCGTCCGCGCCTTCGTTCTCTGTGGTACTCCGGCCCCTAACGACGCCTCGGACGTGATTGCCCAGGTGTCGTTGGTCGACCTCGGGAGGGCGTTCGGAGGACTCCAGCTTTCGCGTGATCCCGATGAGCAGCGTGAGCAGATTCGTGACGTGATTCAGCAGGACGTGGTCTTTTCGCGCAACCTGAAGTCCGTCGTTCTTCCCGACCTGCCTGGGCGCACTTTCACGGAGTTGAGGGTCGAGATGGAGCCAGCGCAGCGTGCGCTCTACATCAGCATTGCTGGCACCTTGGCGGGTGAACTTCAACAGGTCGCCGACGCGCAGTTCCGCGCCGACTACACGTCATACTTCACCCGTCGTGCCGCCTTGCTTCGCATCTGCTCTGACCCTTCGGCGATCGACACGTCGATACAGGAAGTACCAGCCAAGCTGCTCGCACTCGATGCCCTGTTAGCTCAGTGGATCGGCGCGGGGGAGAAGGTCGTGCTATGGTCGTTCTACCGCTCGACTCTCGACCGGCTGGCCCAGCGGTACGCGCACTACGGCCTCGTCCGCGTCGATGGCTCGATTGGCGACGTCGCAGAGCGCCGCGCGGCGGTCGCTTCGTTTCAGAACGACCCAAGCACACGCGTGTTCCTCGGAAACCCTGCGGCGGCGGGGGCGGGCATCACACTTCACGCGGCCTCGATCTCGGTCTACGAGTCGATGTCGAACCAGGCGGCGCACTACCTCCAGTCGCTGGACCGCACGCATCGTCGAGGGCAGGTGCGCGATGTCGAGTATGTGGCGCTGCTCTGCGACGGGACCATCGAGTGGCCTGAGTACGAGCGGCTCCACATGAAGGCCGCGATGCAGGCCGATCTGCTGGGCGACCCGACTCCCGACACGATGACCAGGGAGCTGATGCTCAGCGAACTGGTGGCAAGCCTCGAAGCGCTCGGCGGCGGCTCGTGAGCGCGCCGAGCGTGGTCCACGAGGCCCGTCGAGAAGACCTCGCAACGGTCTTCCGGCTCGCAGGCCTGACCAGTCCCGCTTACCTCCAGTGGTGGCTCCGTCCCGACGTTCTGCTCGCATCGCCCAACGCTCGGATACTCGGAATCGGCGACGCCAAGGCGACCGAGCACCCTGGGGACGAGGCGACGCTCCGCCGTCTGATTGGATACGTCCGCGCTGCGCGGGAGTGGCGCGAAGCAGGCTGGAACATCCACATGAGCCTGGCGGTCGCACCTGAGAATGGACGGGATTGGCTGGGTGAGCTACGGCGGGCATGGGAGCTCGGAGGGCTCCTTCCAGGGCGCGAAGCCACCCTAGCGATCACCCCCGACTTCGAGGTCGTCTCCCTTTCGACGAGCCGATCCGCCTACTCGACGAATGTCGGAGGTCGCCGTATTCTGGAAGCGTGACCCACCCCTCGCCTCACCCCGCCAAGCCCATCGATGAGGTAGGCTCTGCTCTCTCCGCCCGCACGGGTCGCCGCGCGAAGTACCCGCTTCGGGCCATCGACTTGTTTTCCGGCGCCGGGGGTCTGAGCCAGGGGTTCCGCGACGCGGGCTACGAGATTCCGTTCGCGCTCGACTTCGATGAGGACTCCTGCGCGACCTATCGGCTAAACCACCCCGAGACCGAGGTCGCGTGCGCCTCGATCAAGGACTTCACTCCGGCGCAGATCAAGAAGCTCGCCGGGGGGCGCGTGGACGTCGTGCTCGGCGGCCCAAGTTGCCAGTCGTTCAGCACGGCAGGACGTCGCACCGGCTGGGTAGCCGAGGGCGACGAGCGCAACGACCTGTGGGAGCACATGCTTAAGGTCGTGGAGCACCTGAAGCCCAAGGCGTTTCTCATGGAGAACGTCCCTGGAATGGTCTACTGGAAAGAGGGCGCCTTCGGAGACAAGATTCTGAAGCGCTTCACCGACCTCGGCTACACCGTCAGAAAGGAGATCCTCCTCGCCGCCGACTGGGGGGTTCCGCAACGTCGTCGACGTCTGTTCATCGTTGGCATCCTGAACGGCCAGGAGTTCACGTTCCCCGACCCGACCCATATGGGCGGCTGGCGACGCGACTCCCTCGAGCTGTGGGAGAAGCGACGCCAGGAGAAGGGTCTACTCCCGCACATCACGCTTCAGGACGCCATCGGTGACCTGCCCGAGATCGGCACGGCAGTCGGAGCCGTCTCGGGTGGCTACGCTGTACACAAGGACAAGGCATCGCCGTTCGCGCAACGCATGCGCGGAAAGAGCCGCAAGGTCCGCGACCACGAGGTTCAGCACCTCTCGCCGGACACGACCAAGCTCATCAGCCACGTCCCGAGCGGCGGAACTTGGCGTGACATCCCGCCGCACCTGCTGCCGGATCGCTACCGAGGTATGCGCCGGACGGACAGCACCAACCTCCTGGGCCGCCTGGACTGGAACCTGCCCTCTTACACCGTGACGACGCAGTTCAACAACGTCACGACTGGCTGCTTCACGCACCCGACCGAGCACCGCTCGCTGTCGGTGCGAGAAGGCGCACGCCTCCAGACCTTCTCCGACAGCTACCAGTTCGTCGGCTCCGTCGTCTCGCGTTGCCGTCAGATCGGCAACGCGGTGCCTCCGCTTCTCGCCTCGGTCCTGGCTCACGAACTGGCGGCACAGGTATGGGGCGCGCGAGCGGCCAAGCATCACCCACGCCCACAGCCGATCCAGCCCAGCAAGGCCATGACCGGCCCCACCGCTACCGACGAACTGGCGAAGGCTCGCATGAAGCGAGACGCCTATCAGGACACCGCTGCCGAGCGCGGCATCCAGGACATGCTCAAAGCGCAGAACATCCCCTTCACCCTCAAGGCCCGCGACGAGGAAACGGCACGGCCCAACAAGGAAATCGTGATCGAGAGCGCGGGCGTTGTCGTGTTGGTGAGCGGCTGCTTCCTCCACGGCTGCGAAAAACACTCACGCGCGACCAAATCGAGCACGAAGTGGTGGGCCGATAAAATCAAGCAAAACCAGGAGCGCGACGCCGAGTCGTATCGGCTCTGGCGCGCTGAGGGCTGGGAAGTCGTGGAGCTGTGGGAACACGAAGACCCCAAGGACAGCGTTCGTCACATCCGTGAAGTGATGACCGCCAGCGTCGGCGTCGCGACGAACGTTGTGCCAATCGGCGTCGGCTGAGGCAGCACCTGCCTGTCCGACATCTCGGTCACGGCTTGTCGCACCCAAGAATGTCCACAGGTACGGCCATGCTAGATGTATGTTTCCGCGAGCCCAGGTCGAGATCGAGGTCTCAATCCCCGCAGGCGACGACTACTGGGTACCGAAGCCGCGCGATATTGACGAAGAGGGCTTCGGTGACTTTCGGGGCGTCTGGCCAATCGTTAGGGCGACGACGCGCCTCACCGCCGACGTGATTGAGGACGAGCGGGTCGCCGCAGAGTACGTCGATGCTCACGCCTCCACGCCGGAGGAGTTCGAGAAGCTGGCTCGTCAGATCGAGTGCTACTCGCCGTCCTTGGATGAATCCGAGGCTCCAGAGTTCGCTGCCGATCTCGGCACGGAGTGGGGCGGCCTCGCGAGCCTCGAACTCGGCGTCGCCGGCTTGACTTACGCACTCTCGAATGCGGGCTTCTATCCCGCAGCAAGCTGCCGGAGCCACCAAGGCGATCACTCCTGGTCCCCGAACCCTGTCGTGCTCTTTGCGGGCGACAAGCCTCGTGCCTTGCTACTTCAACCGCTGGTCCGTGAGTCGGGGTGCGGGCTTCGTGTCGACTACACGCGCGGTGACTTCCTGTACGTCTACGCCCCGTCGATTCGCGAGACGATGGCGCTGGCAACGACCCTCTACGAGCACCGCGTGCCCCTCCCGAAGCTACCCAAGACGAGCCGGAAGCAATCGTCGCCCAAGTCGAAACCAAGATCTCTGAGTCAGCCCACGCTGTTCTAAGTTGTGACATCGTGTAGCGCGAAGCACCCTCACGCTTGCTTATTCCAACCTTCCTTCAGCGTGGCGCCAGAAGAGTCCCTGTTCGACAGGAGTTTTCCGTGTATGCATCTGCTTGGACGACTGACTGCCAGATGGGTTTGCCGGGATCGTGACAATTCGTCTGCAGACGATGATGGCTTTGTCCTGAAAGAGGAGGCAGGTCTCTCAGTCAGATCTCTACTCTGGTCCGGCGAGTTGTGCTCGTTCGAGCCAGTGAAATCCCTGGGGGCGCTCACCTGCGGTGCCCACATTTTGCCCACAACGGTGTCGAACCCAACCAGCACCAACGAGATCGAACGAGAACTCGACCACAAGCGAATCCCGCGGAATCACGGCCAACTAGAGTGAAGGGGAGCCAGTAGGAGACTGCGAACATGGGGTTCAAATCCCACCGTCACCGCCACGAAGAACCCCTGATCATCAGGGGTTCTTCTTCATTTTTCCGAGGGTGCGGAACTGCTCCCGAACGGCGGATGGTTCGGTTTCTCGAACACCTCCCAGGATGGGGGCGCCCCTCGTGGGCGTCCGCGTGGTCGTTGCGGCGGGGTAGCGTAGGGGTATGACGGGCGGCAGGCCGAGCAAGCACGAGCAGCGTCGAGCGGAGACGCGCGGAGAACTGCTCAGACTCGGCGTCGAGCGATTCCCCCTGAAGGGCTACGCCGCCACGACGATCGAGGATATCGTGCGCGACAGCGCATTGACCCGCGGTGCCTATTACTTCCACTTCGGCAGCAAAGACGACTTCTTCCTCGATGTGCTCCAGGCTCGCTCAGAGGTCAGGGGGCCGTGGTGGGAGATCGCACGGCATCCGGGATTCTCGTCCATCGAGGAGATGCTGGCGGCGATCTTCGGGCACTTCGGCGAGGTGGAAGATGCCTCGGGCGAGTGGCTGCTGCTCGTCGTTGAGTTCTGGCAGCGGGCGCGGCAGGATCCAATGCTCGTCACACGCCTGCGGGTGCTGTACGACGACTGGCTCGAAGAACTCGGCAACTTCCTGGCGATCCTGCAGGAGCGGGGTCTGGCTCGCACCGACCGCGATCCGGCCGAACTCAGCGCGACGCTGTTTGCCTTTGTCGAAGGCCTGAGTATTCACGGCCACATGTACGGCACGCCGCCGACAGGCCTTTTGGATGCGATCGCGCGTCTGCTGCGGCCCTAGCCTTCCGAGCGGAACGGTGCCCGTCGCGCGTTTGTCGTAGCGCGGTCAGATTAGATACGATCACGAATGTATCTTGATCACAACGGTTCCCATCGGGACGACCATAGAGAGACCTTCCTATGCGCCGCCGCCTTGCCGCCTTCTTCGTCGCCCTGCTTGTCGTCTTCGGCCTCGCGGCCGTGCCGCACGCAGCGAATGCCGAGCCCAACTTCGTGCTCAGCCCGAACGGGGTCGTGGGGGTGGAGCGCAGTTGGGGGCTGTGGACCGTGAGCAAGTCGATCGCGGACCCGATGAAGTCCACCCTCATCTCGGGAGAGCTGCCCCCGGGGCTCGATCTGGTGGACATCTGGGACGATTCGGAGTTCGGCGGTCTGAACATCCGACTCGCAGGCACCCCCGACACCACGGGCTACTACGAGTTCGAGGTGGGGATACTGGACGACAACGACGAGCCGGTCGATCTGCCTGGCACCCTGATCTGGGGGATCACCATCGTTGATATGCAGGCGGGCACGACGCCGACTTTCGGCCCGGTCACCAGGCTCGACGGCGGGTACTCCTTCGCCATCACCAGTCACCTCGGCGGGCTGGGGATCAGCTACAGCCTTGATGTGCTCTCCACCGACGGCACGACGAATCCCGCCACCGTGGGCATCGTGCGCTCGGGCGTACTTGTCACCGTCTCGGGGCTTGAAGACGGAGAGTCGGCCACGGTCGAGATCACCGCTCACCGTTACGGCTACACCGACGAGTCGGCACAGCTTACGGGTCAGGCTCTTTCGACCGGAACTGCTCCCACGCTCAGCGCAGCCACGCGAATAGCCGAGGGATTCCAGTTCACCATCACCAACTACGACGAAGAGAGCGACTACCTCCTCGATGTCGATCCGGGGTCGGCGGCCGTCTCCCGCGAGGATGATCTCGTCACCGTCTCCGAGCTCGCAGCCGCGAGCCTCGGCACCGCAACCGTGACCGCACAGAAGGCGGGCTATCGGGATGCAAGCGCTTCGCGCAGCGGCACCGCGCTCGACGCGGGCGTGCCCGCCGTGTTCGCCACGCCCGCGTGGACGAACGACGGCTTCACCGTCGTCATCGCCAACTGGGATGACGAGGTGAGCTATACGCCGGTTCTGCTCTCACCGAGCGGTCACGGAGCGGTCGTGCTCAACGGAGACGAGATCACCGTGTCGGGTCTGAACCCGCAAGAGGAGGCAACGGTGGAGCTGCTCGTCGAGCATGCGACACGCGCGGGCGCCTTGTCGTCGGTGACGTGGGCCGCTCCCCCCTGGGAGGACGGCAACCTCGACGGCGTGACCGACTACATCCAGCCCTGGGTGGTGAAGGTCTATGACACGGCCGGGGTCAAGATATATCTGCAGACCGACCCGGTATCGGTCTGTGAGATCAGCGGCACCTCGCTTTTGCCGATCAGCAGCTCTCCGGATGGCCAACAGATCGCGCATGCCACGCTCGTCGGTTTCCACATCGTTGGCTGTGCCCATTCGGGATTCACCACGACGGTGTCATGGTTCTTCCACGGCATCGACGGCGCGGGGCTCACGCCCTACAAGTACCACCCGACGACGGGTGTGTTTCGGGAGATTCCGGATGCGACGCTAGAAACAGTGGAGGTGCCGGCGGGCGTAGTGGCGATCCTGTCCTACCCCATCACCGACGGCGGCCCGCTCGATGTGGACGGTGCCGCTGATCTCCAGATCACCGACCCGGTGGGATTGTTCGGCCCCGCTCAGATTGCCGCGACAGGCGTCAGCAACTCACCTGCCCTTGCTTTCGCGGCGCTGCTCATTCTTCTCGGGGTGGCGGCACTCGGCACCCGGGTGCTTTCTCGTCGACGGTGGGCACGACTCTCGCATTGAGTGTCGTGCACGAATGCGTGACCTGCGCGGCGCGATCGTGTACTGTAGGGCCGTTACATACATCCGTGTAGGTATGTTCGCGAAGGGGATGCGATGCAACGACCGACAGGCGTGCGGCTGCGGCGCTTGATCGCCGCTGCGACCGCGGGGGTGCTGCTTGGCAGCCTGCTCACGGTGGTTCCGGCGGTGGTGCCCGGCATCCCGATCGCATCGGCCTCTGCCTCCGGCGATGTCTGTGATCCCGCGCATCCCGAGTACGACGTCATCGTCGCACCCGCGGGCGCCGAACCCGCACCGAGAGCGTTCTGCGCGGCTCAGGAAGAGTCGGTCCAGCGATTGCTGGAGGAGGTGTGGGGCTGGGAATATACCCCCGAGAATCGCCGATTTGCCCTGGTCCATCACCGCGCAGATGTCGCCGCCGCCACCTGGATCGGCCTGCTTGACGCCTGGCCGACGGTCGGCGAAACCGGCGACGCCAACTGGGGATGGTTCCAGTCCCGGGTGTTTGCCGAGAGGCTCATCAATCCGATCGCTCTGAAAGCCCGGGCAGAACTGGAAGCATGGAACATCCAGGTCGCCCTCAACGACCCCTGCGGCTACAGCGCTCCTCCCGGGTTCACCTTCGATCCCTGCCCTCCTCAGCAATCCACCCATATGGTCGCGCTGTGGAACGACGAGGATAGAACGCTGATCGCCCCGCCGACGCGCGACGAGCTTCTGGAGTGGGGCGTGTCGCTCGCGGTCGGTGCCGGCACGCTGAATCTCGGCAACGCCGCGACTCGGCAGAACATTCACGCCGGGCTCCGAGCGGTGCGCCAACAGCTCGCGGACTTCGATCGGCTTGGTGCGGATCTGCTCTTCGGCAATCGAGAGGCACTGCTCGACGCCGTCGCCTCACTCGGCACCTCGACGGGGGTCTTCTCACTCGATCGCGAACAGCCCGAAGTGCTCACGGTTCGCCTCGAATCGATCATCCGGGATGCGATCGTGGTGCTCGGCAAAGAGCTCGGTGCCATCTACGACGCCACCGTGAAGAACACCCTGGAGGACCTCACCCACAACAACTTCAGGTTCCGCATTTTGATCCCGAGCGGCAAGCAGGGTCCGTGGAGCCCGATCACCTATCCCTCCTGGATGTTCCTCGACAGCCTGCACCTGGGTTTCTCTACCCTCGCCTTCTTTCTGGCCGGGGTGAACTGGACCTCGCCCTTGGCTGCCCCCGCGTCCTCCGGCGAGACCCGCTGGTTCAAGGTCACCGTCGGTGACTGGACGCGGATCACCCAGGAACTGCCTCTGCGGGTCGGCCCCGATGACGCGAGGGTGACGGCGCGGCTGCGGACCGACGGAACCTGGGTGATCACACCCACAAGCGGCCCGAATTGGTTCAGCCGGGAGCTCGTCTACACCGCTCCGGCGGGGGATCTGAAGTCTCTAGGCGTCACACCGAACTATTTCCGATTACTTGACCTCCGCGGCCACGCGCCCGGCCTTCCAAGCTGCTCGCTAACGCCCGGATGCGTGATCTCCCCCTTCTTCTGGGCGCGAGTGTCGGACGAGTTCGACCAGATGGTGATCGCGAAGATCGAGTTTCTCGGGGCGCCAATGGTCGTGACCGATCACATCGAAATCTCGGACACCGGAACCGAGAACATCGGCACGCTGCTGACGACCTCGGTGCGCGCGATCGCTTCTTACGACACGACGTATCGCTTCGAATGGGAGATCACTCGCAGTGGCGGGCTTGTGGCGGTCATTGAGACCGAGCAGATTCCGGACTTCGCTGGCCCCGGCGGCATCGGCAGGTTCGAGCATCGCTTTGCGGTTCCGGGCGACTATGCGGTGACGCTGCGGGTGCACACCCATCTCGGCGAAATCTCGGAGCCCTGGGTGCAGAATGTGCACGTGCCGGTTCCGCCCGGCTGGGTCGGTCAGGAGCAGAACGGTCTGCTCGTGACGGTTCATCCCGACAACTGGGATGGCAGCACCGCGCCGTCGACCATGGTCGAGGGGCCATGGGACGAGTATGCGACGACCGGATCGGTGTGCCTCACAACGGGCTGGAGCGACGGCATCTACCACTACAACATTCGCCAGCTCACGACGAACAGCTTCTTCGCCGACGCGGAAGAGTATTGGCAGGGCGAGAATCGCGTCGGCTGGATGAAAGACGCCGACAGCGACCTCGGTTACACCTGCTTCAACCGTGACCCAGACTCCGTGCAGCTCGCAGGGTCCTATCGCCTCGCTGCGCGCACCTTCACTGACGGCACATGCAACGACAATCCGCGGCGCGTGGTGACCTCGGGAACGCAGTTCGTGCCCGGAATCTTCGGCTGTGGCACGACAGATGACGACGCGACGCGGTTCACTCTCGAGATCGCAAATCAGGATCCGACGACACCGGTGCTCGAGACGCGCTGGGGGTCGAGTGCGTCGAGCTTGAACAGCGATACCGGGCAGGTGGTCGGCGCGGTCGGCGACACGATCACTCTCGCGATCTCCCGCACGGGTGGAATCCCCGAACGACTCAGCTATGAGATCGCATGGGTCGACGACACCTTCGATGAGCTGCCGAATCTGCGCGCGTCTTTCCCCGCGCACGACTGCATGGGCGAGGGCGTCTGGTGCACGATCGAGCACGTCTTCGAAGCGCCGATTGCGGGAGCAGCGGTGACGGTCGTTGCCGTCGATAGGAGCGGTGGCCGCTCGGCGGTCGCCACGCAGTACTTCACCATCGAACCGGGTGCTCCCTCAATTGCGGATCGCGACACCGAGCTCAGCGACAATAACCTGGCCACTGTTTCGGGCGTGATCGTTGATCCGTGGCTCCAGTCGACGAAGCTCGTGGTCGACTGGCAGGACGGCACGGCGACCGAGGAGCATGCCATGCCGCTGCCGGTGGACATCGAGGGGCGGTTCACCTTGAGCCACCACTATGGCTACCGAGGCACCTTCTCACCGACCTTCACCTTCTTCGCGGACGTGGAGGTGCTGGGCACGGTGACGTGGGAGCCGATCGCCACGGTGAACTTCGCACCCGTCGTGCTCGTGGAACCCATCGTGTCGCATTTCGACCCGGACGACGCTGACGGGCCGTGGTCAATGGGCGCCTGGGTGCTCGGCTACGATCAGAACCCCTCAGACGGGGTTGGAGTGTGTGTCGTCTGGGACTATGAATCCCACCCCACCGAGCCGACCAGCCAGAGCCCGGATGTGACGACAAGCCCCGACGACTCCGATAGCTGCACCGACGCGGGCGGCGTGGAACTCGCGTTTCCGGAGAACACCGGCTCTTTCGCAGACTACCTCGTGCCGGATCATGTCTACACCGACGCGGGGTATTACACGATCGCGTTCTTCCCCTTTGACCTCGTGGGCGGCAGCGGCGCGGATCGCAACGTCGGCCCGCCGACCTTCCGCACAATCGCGGTGGGGATCCCGCTGACCTTCGTGCAACAAGACGCGCTGCTGCCCCAGGTGACCGGGAATCCGCCGGTCATTCGGGGCATTCCCTCGGTCGGCCAGCAGCTCACCGCCGAACTCGGACTCTGGCAGCCGGATTACACCTTCCCCCTGGGCTACTACTTCCAGTGGTTGCGGGATGGCATTCCCATCCACGACTCTGATTGGCTGGGCTACCCCCTGCAATACGATGACCCCGACTACGACTGGCCGAACCACGGCCGTGACTATGTCGTTCAGGCCGCCGATCAGGGCAAAAACCTCACGGTGCGGGTGCGCAGCGTCAGTCCGCAGACCCGTCCCCTCCGGCTTGTCAGTGACCCGGTGCTCGTGCCATACAGCGTCACCTGGGAGGGGATCGGCCTGGGCTTGCAGGTCGACGAGGTGGTCGCCGCCACCAAGACCGTGACTGTGTCGGGCATCTTCCTCGACGAAGGACGCTACGTCGTGGATCGGTTCATCGACTGGGGCGACGGAGTGGTGGAGCCATTCGTCGCCGAAGAGCTCGACTTCGGCTACTTCAGGTTCACGCTCAGCCATAGCTATACATCGTCAGACGACTACGAGATCACCGCGACACTCGTCAACGACGTCGGCGGCGAGATACCGGAAGCGGTCTGGGTCGAGGTGCCGAAGACGCCTGCGAACTGGACATCGCTATCAGCAACGGTCGTCTCTGGCACGCTCACCGTGCAGGTGGCCGGAACCTATGCGGACCCCGATGAATGGGTCGCCTATGGCGTGATCGAGTGGGGCGACGGCGACTTCAGCGCCTTCGTGATCGCCGATGGATCCTTCAGCGCGGGGTGGAGCTATACCTCACCCGGAAGCTATCAGCTCCGAGCGATCCTCACCGGGCCTGGCGGTGAGATGCGGGTCAGAACGACCGAGGTCGTCGTGCCGCCGAGCGGCGGAGGTTCCTCGGGGAGCGGTGGAGCGAGCGGGGGCTCGTCGGGGAGCGGTGAGCCGCCGGGCGCTGAGGATGACCCCGACAGCGAGCAGGATCCTGACGGTGAGACACCCGTGACGCCACCGGAGGATCCCGGCGACGGCGGAACCGAGAAGCCGGGCGGCGGTTCTACGGATCCGGACCAGGCCGCGCCTGAACCGGGCGAGAGCTCGGAGTTCACTCCGACCTGGCTGTTCGCGATTCTGGGTGCGTTGATCCTTGGGGCGCTGCTCTGGATGATGATCCGTCATCTGCGACGGCTGGCCTTGCGGGAATAGCCCGGAACGCGGTAACGTTGTCCCTTGCATACCCCAGGGGGGTATTCGCGAAGGGGCAACGATGATCACCACCACGTATACCGTCACCGGCATGAGCTGCGGCCACTGCGAGGCCTCCGTTCGCGCCGAGGTCACCAAGATCGATGGCGTCATGGACATCACGGTCAGCGCCACCGATGGCGCTCTCGTCATCACCTCGGCGGCAGAGTTGTCGGACGTCGACGTGCTCGCCGCCGTTGACGAGGCCGGTTACGCCGCCACCCGCGCCTGAGCGCGGCATCCGGCGGCACCATCGTGCGAGGGGCAAGGGCAGCACAACGATGAGCGACACCGCATACGACCTTGAGATCGGCGGCATGACCTGCGCCTCTTGCGCCTCGCGCATCGAGACCAAGCTCAACCGCCTCGACGGTGTGCGTGCCTCGGTGAACTACGCGACCGAGAAGGCGCATGTGCTCGCCGGTCCTGACATCGAACTCGCGGCGGTCATCGCCGAGGTCGAGCGCACGGGATACACCGCCGCGCTCCCTGACCCCGAGGCATCCCCTGACGACACCGAGTTCCGGATGCTGCGCCTGCGTCTCATCGTCTCCATCGCGCTCGCCGTTCCCGTGATCCTGCTGTCGATGGTGCCGGCCTTGCAGTTCTCCTCCTGGCAGTGGGTGTGCCTCGCGCTCACGACGCCGGTTGTCACCTGGGCGGCTTTCCCCTTCCACCGTGCGGCGGTGATCAACGCGCGGCATCTCACGGCGACGATGGACACCCTCATCTCGGTCGGCGTCTCAGCCGCCTATCTGTGGTCGCTGTACGCGCTGTTCTTCGGAACCGCGGGTCACCCGCATATGACCCATGGCTTCCGCTTCACCATCGAACGCGGTGACGGCCTCGGCAACATCTACCTCGAAGTCGCCGCCGGTGTGACCATGTTCATCCTCGCCGGCCGCTTTCTCGAGAAGCGTTCCAAGCGTCGCGCGGGCGACGCCTTGCGAGCGCTCGGAGAGTTGGGGGCGAAGGATGCGGCGGTGCTGCGCGATGGCGTCGAGGTTCGCATCCCCATCACCCACCTTTTGGTCGGCGACCGCTTCGTCGTTCGTCCAGGTGAGAAGATCGCCACCGACGGCATCATCGAGCACGGCACCTCGGCGGTCGATGCATCGATGCTGACCGGAGAATCTGTGCCGGTGGATGTCGCCGTCGGCGACACCGTCGCGGGAGCCACGGTGAACGTCGCAGGGCGCATCGTCGTCGTCGCCACACGTGTGGGTGCCGACACCCAGCTTTCACAGATGGCGCGCCTTGTCGAAGAGGCGCAGTCGGGCAAGGCCGCCGCGCAACGCCTCGCCGACCGCATCTCAGGCGTATTCGTGCCCATTGTCTTCGTGATCGCCATTGTCACGCTCCTTGTCTGGCTGGCGATCGGCGGGGGCGCCGCGGCCGCCTTCACCGCCGCCGTTGCCGTTCTGATCATCGCCTGCCCCTGTGCGCTGGGTCTGGCAACCCCCACCGCGCTGCTCGTCGGCACCGGGCGCGGTGCGCAGTTGGGCATCCTGATCAAAGGTCCGGAGGTTCTGGAATCGACGCGCCTGGTCGACACGATCGTGCTCGACAAGACCGGTACCGTCACCACGGGCCGGATGACCCTCACCGAGGTCATCCCCGCTGAGGGCGTCACTCGCGAAGAGGTGCTCAGGATCACCGGCGCCATCGAAGACGGCTCGGAGCACCCCATCGCCAAGGCGATCGTGCGCGCGGCGCGCGAAGAGTTCGGGGCATTGCCGACGGTGGAGAGTTTCGAGAACGTCGTCGGCCGCGGTGTCTCGGGCATCGTCGAGGGGCATGGCGTTCTCGCCGGGCGACCCTCGCTCATGGCGGACTGGTCATTGCAGATGCCGGCCGCGCTCGCCGAGGCCTATGCGGCAGCCGAGAACGAGGCGCGCACCGCGGTCGTCGTCGCCTGGGACGGCGCGGTACGCGGTGTGCTCGTGGTCACCGACCGCATCAAGCCCGAGAGCGCCGAGGCGCTCGTGGCGCTTCGCGCACTCGGGATGACACCCATGTTGCTCACCGGCGACAACGCCACGGCTGCGCACCGCGTGGCAGAAGAAGTCGGGATCGAGCACGTGCTCGCGGGCGTGCTGCCCGAGGGCAAAGTCGCCGAGATCACGCGTCTTCAAGACTCCGGGCTCGTGGTGGCGATGGTGGGCGACGGTGTGAACGATGCGGCAGCCCTCGCGCAATCGAACCTCGGCATCGCGATGGGAACGGGCACGGATGCCGCAATCCAGGCATCCGATCTGACCCTCGTGCGCGGCGATCTCTGGGGGGCGGTGGACGCCATCAGGCTGTCACGTCGCACACTCGGCACGATCAAGGGCAACCTCTTCTGGGCTTTCGCATACAACGTCGCCGCGATTCCGCTGGCGGCGCTGGGGCTGCTGAACCCCATGCTCGCCGGGGCCGCGATGGCGTTCTCGAGCGTGTTCGTGGTGGGAAACAGTCTGCGGCTGCGGCGATTCCGCAGCGCGGCGCCGACGGCCGGCTGACGTTCGAGAGCCATCGGGGACGGGCTCCGAGGGGTGCGTGTTTGGTTGCGTTGCCGGGGGCGGGCGCAGGGATGCGCACCCGAGGGCTAGGGGTGGGCTAGTCCCCGCAAGGCGGGGACGACCCCAAGGCGCCCTCGGGCGCGCATCCCTGCGCCCGAGCACACGCGTTCCGGCGCCTGGGGTATGCACCCCTCCGCTCCGGCTGCACATCCCGAGGCTGCTGTGAATCCCGGAATCTCTGGGCTTAGTGCACCGGCGTCGTGGTGTCGGTCGCTTCGCGCAGGCGACCGCGCATCGCGTTCCAGTGACGCACGGGGGCAAGGCGAACCAGGAGGTCGATGAGTGTGGCATCCCGACCGATCATCGTGCGGGCGCGGCGACGCAGCGTGGCGCGGAGGATCTGCTCGGCAGCGTCATCCGGCTCGGTACGGTACATCGCCGCCTGCGCAGCCGCGGCACGCGCCGCGACCGCGGGGTCGATGGCTGCGGCATAGCGGCCATGCAGAATGATGCCTGTGCGCACACCGGCCGGGTATACCGCGCCGACCGTGACGTTGGTGTTCTCGAGTTCGTGGCGCAGTGCCTCTGAGAAGCCGCGCACGGCGAACTTGCTCATCGCATAGGGGATGCGCCCGCCGGGGGCCGCCAGCGCATAGACGCTTGCCATATGGGTGATGTGCGCGCCGCCCTCCTGACGCAACGCGGGGAGCAAGGCTTTGGTGATCGATACCGTTCCCCAGAGGTTCACATCGATCAGCCAGCGCATCTCTTCCATGGTGAGCTGATCGAGGGTGCCGAGCATCGAGGAACCCGCACAGGTGACAAGTGCGCGAATCGAGCGGTGCGCGGCCATGATCTCTTCGGCCGCGGCGAAGACGGCGGCGTCATCGCGCAGGTCGACGATGTGCGCACTCACCGTGGTGTCGGGGAGCGTCTCGATGCGGGCCGCGAGGGCGGCGCCGTCGTGATCGACGAGCGCGAGGTGCGCACCGCGTGCGGCGAGTTTGTGCGCGAGGGCGGCTCCCATGCCGCTGGCGGCTCCGGTGATCACCACGGTGTGTCCGGTGACGGCGAGTTCGACCATCGTCTCTCCTTGCGAATCGGGGATGCGGCCTGCATCCCCATTCTGTCCGAAAGCTGATCAGCGTCAGGAAGGTACCCTCGAAAGTGAGGAGGTTACGGTGGGACGCACGAAGGATGCCGTCGACGAGGGTGTGGCCATTGCGACGGCCGCGGCACGTCAGATTGTGAAGAACCGCATTCTGGTTGACACCATCGCCGAAGGAGGAGTGTTCGACGTCGAGCGCTATACGACCCAGGCGCGCTCGGCTCTCGGCGACCTTGCGACCGAGGCCGAGGCGGTAGCCACGCACCTGGAGGGACTGCGCAGAAGAGCTCGGGGGCGCTTCTCCGATTCGGTGGGCACGCACGACTACCGTGATCGCGATGTGCGCAATCTGCGTCGTCGCCAGAAGCAGTCTGCGGGCCTTGCCGAGCATCTGCGCGCGATGTCCGAGGATGCCGAAGCCCTGCTCGAACTCGTCGGTGAAGCGCGCCGGGCCGCCTGGGAAGAGGTGCGCGGCAACCTCGAGCGGCGTCTGCGGGTCGAGGGCATGCGCGCCGAGCAGGATCCGCAGTATGAGGCCAAGCGCGAGGAGCGCATGCGCGCGGTGAAAGACATCGATCTGGCGGCCCTCGCGACAGCATCCCGTCGACGCTGAGCGGGCGTGAGCGTGGCGACGGCAGCCGAGCGGTTTCGCGTTGCCCATGCCCGTGATGTATTCTTGACGCTGGCCCGCGTCGCAGTCGTCGACACTCGCGGGCCATGCGCCTCTAGCTCAGCTGGATAGAGCATCTGACTACGGATCAGAAGGTCGGGGGTTCGAATCCCTCGAGGCGCGCCAATGGCCCTCATCGTGACAACCGGCGGGGTTTCTCATTTCATCGTCTCCTCCCACCGCGCTCGGCGACAGCGTAGCCTAGGGGGGTGACTGCATACGTCTCGGCGTTCGACCTCTTCTCTATCGGGGTCGGCCCCTCTAGTTCGCACACCGTCGGGCCGATGCGCGCGGCAGTGGACTTCATCACCCGCGTGCGTGCGGCGGGCGAGTTATCACGCGTCGCCGCGCTGCGTTGCGTGCTGTACGGATCGCTCGGAGCCACCGGACTCGGCCATGGCACACCGGATGCGATCGTGGCGGGCCTGCGTGGTCTGCTCCCGGAAAGCTGCGACCCCGATGACGTGCGTGGTGCATGGACGAGCCTTGAGCCCGAGACCACCCTCATCCTCGCGGGCGAGCACGCGATCGCCTTCTCCCCCGACGACATCGCCTTCGAGCCGCGCACCCGGTTGCCCGGCCACCCCAACGCGATGATGCTCACCGTGCGCGACGCCGCGGGCGAGATCGTGCGCGAAGAGATCTACTACTCCATCGGCGGTGGTTTCATCCGTCGCGACGGCGAAGAGCAGCGCCTCGCGAGCGAGAGCTTTCCCTATGCCTATCGGGATGCCGCTGGCCTTCTCGCCCTCTGCGACGAGCACGGTCTGAGCATCGCCGAGCTCGCGCGCCGCAATGAAGAGGCTGTGCGTTCGCCCGCGGAGGTCGCGGCTCGCCTCGATGCGATCTGGGATGCCATGGCCACCTGTATCGACACCGGGCTCGAGACCGATGGAACCCTGCCCGGCATGCTCAAAGTGAAGCGACGCGCTGCCGGGATTCGCGCCCAGCTCGAGCACGACGAGGCCGATCGCGGGCGCGAGCTGCCCGGCGAGTGGCTGGGTGCTTTCGCGCTCGCCGTGAACGAAGAGAACGCCGCGGGAGGGCGGGTTGTCACCGCTCCCACGAACGGAGCCGCGGGGATCCTTCCCGCAGTGGCGATGTATTGGTGGCGCTTTCTCGCTGACTCGGGGCTCGGTGTCGGCAATGCCGTGACACCCTATGGGGAACTTGTGGGCAGCGCCCTGCTGGGTTTCGATCCGGCGGCGCCGGAGCCGATTGCGGCTGCGGGAGAGATGAGTCCCGAGCAGATCACCGAGGAGAACCGGCGCCGCGGCATCCGACGCTTTCTGCTCACCGCCACCGCGCTCGGCTCGCTCTTCAAGGCGAACGCCTCAATCTCGGGCGCCGAGGGCGGATGCCAGGCCGAGGTCGGCTCGGCCTGTGCGATGGCGGCGGGTGGGCTCACGGCCGTCATGGGCGGCACCAACCGGCAGATTGAGAACGCGGCCGAGATCGCAATGGAGCACCACCTCGGCCTCACCTGCGATCCGATTGGCGGGCTCGTGCAGATTCCGTGCATCGAGCGCAATGCGATCGCGGCGTCAACGGCTGTCACCGCCGCGCGCCTTGCGATGCGTGGCGATGGTTCGCATTATGTGTCGTTGGATGCCGTGGTCGAGACGATGCGTCAGACCGGCCTTGACATGTCGACGAAATACAAGGAGACGAGCGAAGGCGGCCTGGCGGTCAACGTCATCGAGTGCTGAGGCCTCGCTCACGAAGGGAACTCATGTCGTTTCAGGCATATCTCGACAACATCGAAGACAAGACCGGGCTCACGCCGCGGCAGTTCATCGAGAAAGCGGGCGAGAAGGGCTTCGGCGTGGGCACCAAGGCGGGCGAGATCATCGCCTGGCTCGCCGAAGACTACGGTCTGGGGCGCGGTCACGCGATGGCGCTCGTGCACGTGATCACGAAGGGCGCACAGATCAGCGCGAAACATGTGGATTCGGGCGGTGTGCACGCCGACGCCTCTGACACCCTGTGGCTCGACGGGAAAGCCACGAACCCAGAAGCCTGAGCCACCGTAGGCTGTGGGCATGGCAGAGGAGCGCGCACTGGCACGACGCAAGCGTGGTCGGCCCCGAGGTGGCGCCACCGATGCGCGCGAGAGGATCGTCGCCGCGGCCGTCGAAGAGTTCGCCGAACACGGCTACGACGGCGCGACGATCCGGGCGATAGCGGCTAGAGCGGCGGTCGATCCGGCCCTCGTGCACCATTACTTCGGTTCCAAGGCCGATCTTTTCGGCGAGATGATCGGAACCCCGATCCGCCCGGATGTCGCCGTGGCGACGATGTTGGAAGGCTCCCATGACGATCTGGGGGAGCGGATCGTGCGCTTCATCATCGACGCGTGGGATCGGCCAGAGGTGCAAAAGCGTGGCGTGCTGCTGCTGCGCGCGGCGATCGGCAAGAAGATGACGACGCCGCTTTTGGCGGGATTTTTGACCCGAGAGCTGCTCGGCCGCATTGCTGAGGCACTGGGGACTCCCGACGCAGAGTTGCGGGCCAGCCTTGCGGCATCCCAGATCGCCGGTCTCATCATCAGTCGCTACATCCTGCGCTTCCCGGCTCTCGTCGCGGCCCCTGTCGATGAGCTGGTGCGCAGCGTCGGGCCGAACATCCAGCGCTATCTCACGGGGGAATGGACGAGCTCTTGACGCGCGGGCATCCTGGGTGAATAATTCATCGCATGATGAATATCACGAGTTCGGATGCCGTCACGGTGCGCGATCTGCGGGTCAGACGTGGGCGGACGGAGGTCTTCGCGGGTCTTGATGTCGACATCCCCCGCGGACAGATCACGGGGCTTCTCGGGCCGAGCGGATGCGGCAAGACCACGCTCATGCGCTCGATTGTCGGCGTGCAGAAAGTGGCGGGCGGCACCGTGACCGTTCTGGGCACGCCCGCGGGCTCGGCGCCGCTGCGCCAGAGGGTGGCCTATGACACGCAGGCGGCATCGGTCTACGCCGACCTCACCGTGCGGCAGAATCTTGAGTACTTCGCCCGGTTGATCGACGCGCCCCGTGCCGATGTCGACCGGGTGATCGAGCAGGTGGGGCTTGCCCCGCAGGCGAAGCAGACCGTCGCCTCGCTCAGCGGCGGGCAGGAAAGCCGCGTCTCCCTCGCGGTGGCCATGCTCGGCTCACCCGAGCTGATCGTGCTCGACGAGCCGACGGTGGGACTGGACCCGGTGCTGCGCGCCGAGCTGTGGGAGGTGTTCCGCAGCCTCGCCGACGCCGGCGCGAGCCTCATCGTGTCGAGCCACGTCATGGACGAGGCGCTGCGCTGCGACCGGCTGCTGCTCATGCGCGCGGGGCGGATCATCGCCGATACGACACCCGAGAGGCTGTTCGCCGACACCGGAACGCAGGATCCGGATGCCGCATTCCTCGCCCTCATCGAGCGCGATGCTCGCAGCCAGAGGGAGGTGGCGTGATGAGCCGCACGGTCGCCACCGCGGGCAGGGTTCTGCGTCAACTCAGCCACGACCACCGCTCGGTGGCGCTCATGCTCCTCGCGCCGAGCCTGCTGGTGGGTCTGTTCGCCTGGCTGTTCAGCGAACAAAAGGGTGTGTTCGACCAGTTCGGCGGACCGATCCTGGCGCTGTTCCCCTTCATCGTGATGTTCCTCATCACCTCGATCACGACCCTGCGCGAACGCCGCTCGGGAACGCTGGAGCGTCTCATGACGACGCCGCTGGGCAAGGCGGACTTCATCGGCGGCTACGCGCTCGCCTTCGGGCTCATCGCGGTCGTGCAGGCGCTGATCACGGTGAGCTTCGCCGTGTGGGTCTGCGGGCTCACGGTCGAAGGCGAGGTCTGGCAGCTCGGCCTCGTCGCGGTCGTCGACGCTCTGCTCGGCACAGCGTTGGGGCTGCTCGCGAGCGCCTTCGCACGCACGGAGTTCCAGGCGGTTCAGTTCATGCCCGTGCTGGTGTTCCCGCAGATCATCCTCGGCGGGCTGTTCATGCCGCGGGATCAGATGCCGCGCGTGCTGGAGGTGATCAGCGATTGGTTGCCGCTGAGCTACGCGATCGACACGATCAACGCCGTCACCGCGGGTGCGAGCGGGTGGGATGTGTGGCGCCCTCTGCTGATCGTCGTGGCCTTCGCGCTCGGAGCGCTGGTGCTCGCATCCCTCACGCTGCGCAGACGCACGGCTTAAGGGGGAGCGCCGCCTGAGGGCTGACAATCGCCGCCAGAAACGAGGATGGGCCGGTCGGAGAGTTCCGACCGGCCCGCGTCCCTTCAACCAAGAGCGTTGCAATCACATGCGATGAACACCACAGCAATGTTCCTCGTGACCTCACACTATAACGAAACGATAACAGAGGCAAGTGCTCTCTCGTTATCTCTTTGTGATCGTTCGAGGCGTGCTTCCTCGCTGAACCCCCGGTGCCGCCGCGCCGCTCAATGCCCACGATGATCGGCCGGGGCGAGGCGTGCGCCCCGGCGCGGCTCGCGCATGCCACCGGCAGCGAGCAGGCGCAACACGCGCTGGCGATGGCCGGGCCAGGGGGAAAGCAGTTCCAGCATCCCTTCGTCATCGGTACGCGCCCCCGTGAGGGCGAACCCCACTTCGTGCGGAAGGTGATAGTCGCCGAGGCTCACGGCATCGGGATCGCCCAGTGCCCGCGCACGTGTCTCGGCCGAGGTCCACGGGCCGATGCCGGCAAGACTGGTCAGCACACGGTCGGCGTCGGCACCATCGGCGAGCACGGCGCGCTCGATGCTCTCGCCGCGCGCGGCGGCGGCAACGAGGGTGCGCGACTGCGGCGGCTCGACGCCCGCGGCATGCCACTCCCACGAGGGGATGCCGGCCCAGCGCCCCGGTGCGGGAGCCGCGAACATCGCGCGCGGGGCAGGACCGGGCACGGGCTCCCCGAACCTTCTCACCAGACGCGCCCAGGCGCGAAAGGCCGCGAGCGAGGTCACTTTCTGCTCGAGCACCGCCGAGGCCAGCGCGTCGAAGACCTGGTTCGTGCGCGCCAGACGCAGTCCCGGCATCCGGCGGTGAAGTTCTGCAACGACCGCGTGCCGTGAGGCGTCGAAGCCCTCGGTGCTGTCGCGGGCTCCGCACAGATCGGGAACCGCCGCGAGCGCCTCATCGGCGCCCGGCCCCCAGGCTGTCGCCAGCACCTCTTCGCCCGAAGTGCGAAGCGCGAGCGTTGCGACGCCGTGCGAGGTGCGAAGCGCCATCCAGAACACCCCGCCGTCATGCAGCGCGCTGGGATCCCACGGCCCGCGCGGCAGTATGCCGAGCGTCGCGCCCAGATCGAGCGGGTGCCCGGGGCGGTAGCGCGTTTCGCGGGGTGCGGTGGCATCCGGCGCGATCGACATGGCAACACCTTACGCGGGGTGAGCGACAGTCGCCGCGCCGATCACTCATCACTCCCCCGGCGCGGTCTCGGTCTCCGCCCAGACGGTCTCGACATCTGCGTGGCGATCAAATCGGTAGCCTGCTCCGCGCACCGTGCGCACGATGTCTTCGAAGGAGCCGAGTTTCGCGCGCAGACGCCGCACGTGCACGTCGATCGTGCGTTCGGCAGGGATGCCATCTGCATCCTTGCCCCAGAGCGCGGCGATGAGTTCCGCACGCTCTACCGTGCGCCCCTCGTGAGTGACGAGGTAGTGCAGCAGCTCGATCTCGGTGAAGGTGACACCGATCGACTGCCCGCCGATCAGAACGCGTTTGCGCGAGAAGTCGAGCACGACGCTCTCGGGCGGGGCGGGGGTGAGTGGCTCGGCCTGACGCCGGGCCGTAGCGCCCGGCTCGTGCAGGGCGAGGCGCACGACGTCGAGGTCGCGGCCTCCGGCATCCGATGGCGCGAGCGCGGCGGTCGCGTGCGTTTCGGCGTCGGGGGCCAGCTCTGCCAGGGTGCGTCGCAGCGCGTCCACGAGCAGGGGCAGGCTGACACCGGCCGCGGCCGCTTTGACCTCGTCGATTCCGACATAGAGGGCAAAGCCGCGCGGCGAACGGGGTGCGGGCCGATCGTCGGCAGAAAGGTGCGGGTGAAGGGTGGTGGGTCGTTCAAGAAGAGCAATGTTCGACATGATGATGGTGTCTTTCACGGAGGCGCCGATGCGGCCGAAGAAGGGGCCGATACGGCGCGGATGCCTTGCGAGATGACCAGAACGGTCGGTGATCGAGCACCGAGAGGGGTGCTCGAGGCTCAGATCACGCCTGACGCGGATCGAGCCGAATGCAGCGGCGGAACGCTCAGCGACACATTCGACAACACATGCCCACGCAGCCGGCCATCATCATGCCGGCACTCCTGTTCGCCTCCCGGGCGGACATAGGGCGCGTGTAGCTGGTCATGCCCTGATTATTTCTCGCGCGACATCCGGATGTCAAAATGGATCGCCATGCCCTCGACGATCTCACCCCCGGGTGCGGCAATCCGACGTACCCTAAAGGGGTGAGCGAATCCACCGATGACTATGTGGTGACCGACGCGAAGGATGCTTCGCGCTACGAGCTGACCCGCAACGGCGAGCTGGTGAGCGTCATCGACTACCGCGACGACGGGAAGGTGCTCGCGATGACTCGCGTCTTCACCATTCCGACGTTTCGTGGGCAGGGCCAGGCTGCGCGTGTGGTCGAGGGCGCGGTCGCGCAGCTCGTAGAGCGGGGCGACCGCAAGGTGAGCCCGGTGTGCTGGTATGCGGCGGAGTGGTTTGCGCAGCATCCCGAACACGCCGATCTGCTGCACGAGCGCTGAGCGGCGCTTTCTCGCCCGCGATGTCGTCACCTGCCGATAGGGTCTGATCGTACGACCCATCGAAACGGGGAGAGCTATGGATATCGCGGTGCTGATTCTTCTCGCCGTCAACCTGCTGATGCTCGTCGTTGTGCTGATCGTGATGCTCGTGCGGCTGCGTGCGGGCGGCTCATCGGGTTCTTCGAGCGAGGTGCGGCGAGAGCTGCAGGGCCAGCGCGTCGAGTTGGTGCAGACGCTCACGGGTGCCGCGCAGCAGACCGACACCCGCCTGCAAGAACTGCGCAGCACCCTTGAGCAGCGCTTCGATGTGCTGCGGGGCGAGAACGAGACCAAGCTCGAACAGATGCGACTCGCTGTCGATGAGAAGCTGCAGAGCACCCTGAAGACGGGGCTCGAAGAGAACGCGCAGCGCATCCAGTTGCTCACCGAGGCGGGGGCCGACCACCAGCTTGCCTTGCGCAGGACTCTGAGCGAAGAGCTTGAGAAGCTGCGCATGGGCAACGAGGACAAGCTCGAGAAGATGCGCCAGACGGTCGATGAGAAGTTGCAGGGCACCCTGGAGAAGCGGCTCGGTGAGTCGTTCACCCTCGTCAGCGATCGACTCGAGCAGGTGCAGAAGGGGCTCGGCGAGATGCAGGCTCTGGCATCGGATGTCGGCGGTCTCAAGCGCGTTCTCACCAATGTGAAGGCGCGCGGCGGCTGGGGCGAGGTGCAGTTGGCCCGTCAGCTCGAAGACTTGCTCACCGCGGATCAATACGCCGAGAACGTCGCCGTGCGCCCGGGGTCGAACGACCGTGTGGAGTTCGCGGTGAAGCTTCCCGGCCAGGGCGACGGCGAGAAGCCGGTGTGGCTGCCGATCGACTCGAAGTTTCCTCAAGAAGACTACGAGCGCCTGATCGCCGCGCAGGAGTTGGGTGACATCGCCGCCACGGAGGTGGCGGGCAAAGAGGTCGAGCGTGCCATCGTCGCGCAGGCGAAACTCATCTCGTCGAAATACGTCGATCCGCCCCACACGACCGATTTCGGCATCATGTACCTGCCGACCGAGGGGCTCTTCGCCGAGGTCATTCGGCGCCCGGGGCTCGTCAGCCGTTTGCAGAACGAGCACCGCGTGACGGTAGTGGGGCCGACGACGCTGATGGCGATGCTCACGAGCCTGCAGATGGGTTTTCGCACCCTGGCCATCGAGAAACGTTCGAGCGAGGTGTGGACGGTGCTCAGCGCCGCCAAGACCGAGTTCCGCAAGTATGGCGATGTGTGGGACAAGCTGGGCAAGCAGCTTCAAACCGCGCAGAACACCGTCAGCGAGGCGGGTCGTCGCACACGCGCCGTCGAGAGACGGCTGCAGGGGGTCGAGTCGCTCGAGATCGGTGGAGGCAGAGAAACGATCCTGGGTGACTTGCTGCCCGAGATCGCCTTCATCGACGCCGAAAGCGACGCGGATGCCGAGGCGCTCGCGCTCGTGGATGCCGAGGGTGACGAAGAGGGCGACGGCGAGGCATAGCCGCGCCGAGGCGCGATACTGGGAGTGAGACCTAGGAGGATGCCATGTCGACTGTGCCGTTCTCACCATCAGCCCTGCAGAAAGAGATCGCCACCTCGCTCGGCGTGAACCCTGACATCGACCCTGTGGCCGAGGTCGAGCGGCGGGTCGCCTTTCTTGCGGACTACCTGCTCGCCACCGGCGCGGCGGGCTTCGTGCTCGGCATCTCGGGGGGGCAGGATTCCACCCTCGCCGGGCGTCTGGCGCAGCTCGCGGTCGAGAGAGTGCGCGCACAAGGAGCCGATGCGAGTTTTTTGGCGGTGCGCCTGCCCTACCGTGTGCAGCACGATGCCGCCGATGCCGAGGCGGCGCTCGCTTTCATCGACCCCGACGAGGCGATCGAGGTCAACATCGAGCACGGGGTAGACGGCATCGAGAAAGATGTCGAGGCCGCATCCGGCGAACAGCTCAGCGACTTCACCCGTGGCAACATCAAGGCGCGCGTGCGCATGGTCACGCAATACGCGCTTGCGGGCCACCATCGCATGCTCGTCATCGGCACCGATCACGCGGCCGAGGCGGTCACCGGCTTCTTCACCAAGTTCGGGGATGGGGCCGCCGACATCCTGCCGCTTTCCGGGCTGAGCAAACGCCAGGGCCGGATGCTGCTCGAGACGCTCGGCGCGCCCGCGCACATCGCGCACAAGGTGCCGACGGCTGATCTTCTCGACGGTCAGCCCGGGCGCAGCGACGAAGACGAGCTGGGCCTGCGCTATGAGCAGATCGACGACTATCTAGAGGGGCGCGAGGTCGTGGCCGCGGTGGCCGACCGTATCGAGACGAAGTATCGCTCGACCGAGCACAAACGACGCCTGCCGGTCACGCCGATGGATGACTGGTGGCGCGGCGATAGCTGAGCCGCTGCCGGATCGACGCGAGGCTCAGACCGTGCCGTAGAGGCGGTCACCGGCATCCCCAAGGCCGGGAACGATGTACTTGTGCTCGTTGAGGCGCTCGTCGAGCGCACCGAGCACCAGGGTCACATCGCGGTCGCCGAGCAGCGCTTCGATCGCGGCAACGCCCTCGGGTGCGCCGAGCAGGCAGATCGCCGTGACATCCTGGGCACCTCGCGCGAAGAGGAACTCGATAGCGGCACCGAGTGATCCACCCGTGGCGAGCATCGGGTCGATCACGAAACACTGGCGGTCGCTGAGATCGGCGGGCAGGCGCTCGGCGTAGGTGGTCGGCTCGAAGGTCTCTTCGTCGCGCACCATTCCGAGAAATCCGACCTCGGCGGTGGGGAGCAGCTTCACCAGGCCTTCGAGCATCCCGAGACCGGCCCGCAGGATCGGAACGACGATCGGTCGCGGTTCGCTGATCTTGACCCCGGTGGTCTTCGTGACGGGCGTTTCGATGTCTACCGGCGTCACCCGCACATTGCGTGTCGCCTCATAGGCGAGCAGAGTCACGAGTTCTTCGGTGAGCTGGCGGAACACGGGCGACGGTGTGCGCTTGTCACGCAGCACGGTGAGCTTGTGGGTGATGAGCGGGTGATCCGCGACGTGCAGGCGCATGTTTCCAGGCTAGTGTGCCGCCGGGTCGCGGAAAAGCCTGCGGGGAGGGCTAGTGTGAAGCGACACAGCGGTAGGAGGCGCGATGGCTTTCAGCGATACCGAGGCGATGGCGCGCGCTCTGGCGCTCGCCGCGGAGGCGGGGGCCAGGGGTGACGTTCCGGTGGGGGCAGTGGTGTTGGATAGCACGGGCGTCGTCGTCGGTGAGGGCCAAAACCTGCGCGAGCAGCTTCATGACCCCACCGCGCACGCCGAGATCGTTGCGCTGCGGGATGCGGCGGCATCCCTCAGCGCGTGGAACCTCGAGGGCTGCACCCTCGTCGTCACGCTCGAACCGTGCCTCATGTGTGCCGGTGCGATTCTGCAGGCACGCATCGGGCGGGTCGTCTTCGGCGCATGGGATGAGAAGGCCGGTGCCGCCGGGTCGATGTACGATCTGCTGCGCGACCGGCGGCTTCCTCATCGTGCCGAGGTCGTCAGTGGCGTTCAGGCCGATGCTGCAACTGCTCTGCTGCGCGACTTCTTCGAGAAGCGCCGCTGAGCGCCGCAGCGCCGCAACACACTCTGCCCAAAGCGTTCAGTCCGCGGACTTCAACACGAAGACATCCGTCGGCGGCGAAGGGTCCAGCGAGGGCCGATAGATGTCGGGTTCGATATAGATCACGCGTGCCGTCGGCACTGCCGCGCGAATGCGCATCTCGATCTCGTCGATGTCACGGGCGGCATCGCGCACCAGCTTGTCAGACGACAGGGCGACCTTCGCCGCGACCAGCATCTCGTCGGGGCCGAGGTAGAGCGTCTTCATGTGAATGAGCTTCTCGACCTCGCTGCCTGATTCGATCGCGCGCACGATGCGGGCGTGGTCGGCCTCGTCCGCGCCCTCGCCGACGAGCAGGCTCTTCGTCTCGATCCCCAGCGTGATCGCGACGAGGATCAGCAGCAGGCCGATGAGCAGGGTGCCGATGGCATCCCACAGCGGATCGTGCGTCAGCGCGGTGAGCCCGACGCCGAACAGCGCCAGCAGCAGACCCAGCAGCGCCGCGATGTCTTCGAGCAGCACGACGGGCAGTTCCGGTGACTTCGAGCGCCGCACGAACGCGACCCACGACTGGCCGGGTTCGCGCACTTTGTTGCTCTCTTGAACGGCAGTGCGCAGCGAGAACGACTCCAAGACGATCGCGATCGCGAGCACGGTCAGCGGGATCCAGTAGTTGCTGACCTCGTGCGGATCGCGCAACTTGCTGATGCCCTCGTAGACCGAGAAGAGGCCACCGAGCGAGAAGAGGATGATCGCGACGACGAAGGCATAGACATAGCGTTCACGGCCGTAGCCGAAGGGATGTTCGCGATCTGCCGCGCGCCGAGCCTTCTTGCCGCCCAGCAGAAGCAGCAACTGGTTGCCCGAGTCGGCGACCGAGTGGATCGCTTCGGCGAGCATGGATGCCGAGCCCGAGAAGATCCAGGCGGCGAACTTCGCCACCGCGATGCCCATGTTCGCCAGAAAAGCGGCGATGATCGCCCTGCTGCCACTGGATGCGCTCATGCCTTCGAGTCTAGAGCGCGCTTTTGAGCCTGCGCAGGCGGGCCTGGGCGCTCACCTTCTAGGCTGAGGGCATGACGACATCGCTTCCTTCTCTTGCCTTTCTTGGTGCCGGTGCGATGGGTGGCGCCATTCTGCGTGGCGTCGTGGCCTCGGGCATCCCGGTCGAGAGCATCGTCGCAAGCAATCGCTCGCCGGAGAAGGCACAAGAACTTGCGGCCATCGCGGGCGTCGAGAGCGTCTCGCTGGCCGAGCAGCCGGAGGCGAACCGGGATGCCGCGAGCCGCGCCCGCATCGTCCTCATCGGGGTGAAGCCGATGATGGTGGCCGAACTCTTGACCGAGATCGCCCCGGTGCTGCGCAAGGATGCCATTGTCGTGAGCCTGGCGGGGGGCGTCACCCTCGCGCACATGAGCGCGGCACTGGGCGAGGATGTCAGCCTGGTGCGCACCATGCCGAACACCCCCGCCATCGTCGGCAAGGCGGTGACCGGTATGGCGGCGGCGGCCTCGGCGAGTGTCGCCGACCGAGCCCTTGTGCGGCAGCTTTTCGAGACGGTGGGCACGGTTGTCGAGCTCGATGAAGAGCAGATCAACGCCCTGAGCACGATCTCGGGGTCAGGCCCGGCCTACGTCTATCTGCTCATTGAGGAGTTCACGCGTGCGGCGATGGGCAAGGGCTTCAGCCCCGAACAGGCGCGGCTCTTGGCCGAGCAGACCTTCATTGGCGCGGCGGCTCTGCTGGATGCCACGCACGAAGACCCCGCCGAGCTACGCCGTCAGGTGACCAGCCCCAGGGGCTCGACCGAGCGGGCGATCACGGTTCTGCAGGCGGCCAAGCTCGACCAGCTCTTCGCTGAGGCGACGGATGCCGCTCTCGCCCGCTCTCGCGAGCTCGCGGCGGGCTGAGCAAAAACCGCTCGCGTACGGGCGCTCGCCCGCTAGCCCTTGTGGCCGATCACCTTCAGCAGCGCCGCCCGGAACTGTTCCGGTGCCTCCAGGTGCGGGGAGTGTCCGACTCCTTCGAGTTCGAGCTCGGTGACGTTACCGCCCGCCGCTTCGTAGGCGGCCAGAACGTCGCGGGTCTGCGAGACCATCTCTTGTGCCGGCGCAACCTCGGCCCCGGGCCATCCCGGGATCGCGCCGATGGCGCCCAGGTGGTTGATGTCGAAGAACGAGGCATCGGCCACGATCGCATCGGCGGTGCCGTGAATCCAGAGGATGTCGGGCTTGTGCGCCAGATCCACGATGCCTGAGACGTTGAAGTGCTTCGGTGCCATGGTGTTCAGCACGCCGATGTCGCCCGCGCCGAAACCGGGCCAGTTCTCGCTCGCCGTGCCGTCGCCGGGGTAGTTGCCGGGCTCGGTCGAGGTGGTGAGCATCGAGGCGATCCAGGTGTCTTCGTGGGCGCTCTCGTATCCGGCGGCGACGTAGGCGCTGCGAAAGACGCTGCGCGGTGAAGTCGGCGACTCATCGCTCATGTCGCCCGCACGCAAGCGCGCGATGAAGTCGGGGTTGCCCCCGCCTCCGCCGCATCCGGCGTCGTCGGCGGTCAGACGTGAGCCGTCACGCAGCGTGCCCCCGAAGCCGTAGGGCGAAACGGGCGCCTGCAGGGTGAGGCTCTGCACCGGGTGATCCAGCGCGTATTGCATGACGATGCCTCCGCCCATCGACCAACCGACCATGTGCGCCGAGGCGATGCCCATCGCCTCGAGGGTCGCGGCGATGTCGTCGCTGTAGTCGCGCACGCCGCGGCTCGCATCCACCGGTGCTGTTTCGCTGTCGCCGAAGCCGCGCAGATCGATGGCGATCACGCGCACATCTGCGGGGAGTGCCTGCATCGTCTCCTGCCAGAACAGTGCGGAGGAGACGTTGCCGTGCACGAGAACGATGGTGCGCTCGGGCGGGGTTGCGGCGTCGTCGCCGGTGCGCTCCAGAACATTTACGCGAATGCGTGGGGTGCCGATCGCCCGCGCCGTAATGCCGTCGAAGAGCCGTGTCGCTGAAGCTGCCATGATGCGTCCTTGGGTCGGGGGCGTGGCCTGTTGCCGCCTCTGAGATCGACTCTAATCGTCTGCGCGCAAAATGTGAATGGCCTTTCAGGTCATTGCGAGGTCCGCACGCGGGAGCCGACGCGACCCGGCGCAACCGTGTGCGAGCAACGCCGCAGGCGGATGCACAGTCGAGCGCTCGTCATGGTGCTCCTCAGCAAGGACGACTAACCTGTTGGCATGACCGACATCTTCGACGTGATCGCAGACGGCACCCGACGCGACATCCTGCAGATCCTGCTCAAGAGCACCGACGACGCAGATGGCGGCACCAGCGTGAGTGAACTCGTCGAGGAACTCGGCATCAGTCAGCCCACGGTGTCCAAACACCTGAAGGTGCTGCGGGATGCCGAACTCGTCACCGTGCGCGAGGATGGTCAACGGCGCTTCTACCGTCTGGCGGTCGGCCCGCTGGAGAAGGTGGATGACTGGCTCGTGCCCTTCCTGCCCGACGCTTTCGGCGACGACGCCCCCGACGTTACATACCCGCCCACGCCCTTGCCCGAGGGTGCGGCGCACGCCGCAGAAGCCGCAGGGCGCGCGGCGGCGACGGCGAAGCACGCGGTGCAGACCGCCCTCAAGCGGCTGGGTGCCTAAGGCAGATCCGCGAGTTCGGGATCACCTCGTCGCGGGTATCGCCCAGGGCGCTCTCTGACCCAGCGCGGTGTCTGAGGGGTCAGCGACGCGCGGCCTTGCGGCGAAACAGCCACGTTCCCCAGACGACGGCGATGCCCAGGATCACCAGGCACCACAGCACCGCCCACGCGGGTTCCGTGCCCAGCGGCGTGCCGGTGAGCAGCCCCCGGATGGTGTCGACGATTGGGGTGATCGGCTGGTATCCGGCGAACGGCTGCAACCACGAGGGCATCGTCTCGACCGGAACGAAGGCGCTGGACAGATACGGCAGGAACAGCAGGATGAAGCCGTATCCGTTCGCCGCTTCGGGTGACCCGGCGGCGAGGCCGATCGCCGCGAAGAGATAGGTGATCGCCAGGATGTACAGCGCGATGAGTGCGGCAGCGACGATCCATTCGGCGAGGTTCGCCGTCGGGCGAAAGCCGACGAGCACGCCCACGCCGACAACGACGGCCGTTGCCAGAAGGTTGCGCAGCAGGCTCGCCACGACGTGCCCGGTGAGCACAGCGCTCGCCCGCAGGGGCATTGTGCGGAAGCGGTCGATGATGCCCGTGCGCATGTCGTTGGCCACATACACCGCCGTCGATGAGGCACCGAAACCGGCGCAGATCAGGATGATGCCGGGAACCACATAGTCGACGTAGCCACCGCCCGTATCCAATGCCCCGCCGAACACCCAGGTGAACAGCAGCATGAGCATGACCGGCAGCATGATGGCCATGAGCAGCGACTCGCCGTCGCGTAGGGAGTGGCGCAGGCTGCGACCGAGAAACACGCCCTCTGCGGTCATGCCGCTCAGTCGGGGTCGCACGATTCCCGCGCCCGTCGATGGGGTGATTGTGGCCATGGCGTTCATGCGTTCTCCTTCGTTCTGTGCGCGGCGTCGGGGGAGGTGAGCGTGAGGAACACCTCGTCGAGGCTCGGTCGGCGCAGGGCCACCGAGCCTTCTGCCCCGAGCTCATCGAGAGTGTCGAGCGCCCGGCGCAGACCCGCGACCGTGCCGTCGGTGGGAACGGTGCTGATGAGTTCGCCCTGCGTGTCGTGCACCTCGACGGTTTCGCCGCCGATGCGCGCCTTCAGCTCGGCAGCCGATCCGAGGGCGGCGATGCGGCCCTCGTGCAGCACGGCGATCCGGTCGGCGAGCTGATCGGCCTCGTCGAGATACTGGGTGGTGAGCAGCACCGTTGTGCCGTTCTTCGCAAGCGAGCGGATGGTCTCCCACAGCTCGCGGCGGCTTCGGGTGTCCAGTCCCGTTGTCGGTTCATCGAGGAAGAGCACCTGTGGGGTCACCACGAAGCTCAGCGCCAGGTCGAGACGTCGGCGCATGCCGCCGGAATAGCTGCGCACCAGGCGGCTCGCCGCATCGCTCAGCCCGGATTGCTCGATGAGCTCGGCGGCACGAGCCCATGCGCCCGCGCGGCCGAGCCCGGCGAGTCGTGCGAACATGACGAGGTTCTCGGTCGCCGTCAACGCGTCATCGACAGCGGCTGATTGGCCGGTGAGGCTGATGCGGCGCGTGATCTCACGGGCCTGCGTGCGCACATCGAAGCCGAGCACGTGGGCGGTGCCGGCATCCGGTGCCAGGAGGGTTGTGAGGATGTTGATCGCGGTGGTCTTGCCGGCGCCGTTCGGGCCGAGCAGGGCGAAGATCTCGCCTGCGGCCACGGTGAGGTCGAGATCGTCGAGCACGATGTTCGATTCGAAGCTCTTGCGCAGGCCCCGCACCTCGATGGCGGGACCGGTCATGGCTGCCCCTTCTCTCAATCTGCGTACAGTGGAAACTGTTTATGATAGTAACATACAGTTTATGACATAGACAGTTCTAGACTGAAGACATGGCCGAGCACAGCGAAGCAGAACTGCCGCGCAGCATCGCACTCGCCTGGGGCGTCGCGGCGGAGCCCCAACGCGGTCCCAAGCGCGAGATGTCTGTTGAGAAGATCGTCGACGCCGCTATCGAGATCGCCGACGCCGAGGGACTCGCCGCAGTCTCGATGGCTGCGGTGGCGGCCAAGCTCGGCTACACGCCGATGTCGTTGTACCGCTACATCACGGCCAAAGACGATTTGATCCTGCTCATGCAAGAGGCTGCCACGGGCATGCCCTCGGCCGAGACGAGCGAAGGGGGCTGGCGAGAACAGCTCGAGAAGCTCCACGCCGAGCAGTTGCACAGCTACCTGCGCCACCCCTGGGCGCTGGACGTTCCGATCAGCGGCGCACCGGTCACACCCAAGAGCGCCGCATGGATGGATTCGGGTCTGCGGGCGCTCGCCGACACACCCTTGAGTCACGACGAGAGCCTCTCGGTCATCCTCATGGTGACGGGACTGGCGCGATGGGCCGGGATCGTCTTCGCCGGCTACGACCGTGCGGCACGTGAGAGGGGGCTCAGCACCGAGCAGATCACCGTGCAAGAAGACGCGCTCTTCCGCGAACTCATCACCGCCGACGCCTTCCCCGCGCTTCGCGCCGCCATCGATGCCGGGGTGTTCCTCGCTGACGGCGATCCCTTCGCCTTCGGCCTCGCACGCGCCCTCGACGGCGTGGCCGCGCACATCGCGGCTATCGAGGCGGGCGGCGGCGAGAAGCCCGCAAAGCCACCTCACGAGGGCTGAGCGCCGCGCCGCGCCCGGTCACGCCGCAGCGTGTGACAGATTTCACATCAGTCACAAGGGTTTACACGAGTCGCATCCCTGCCCTAGAGTGTGGTGATCAGAAAGGGGACGGGAATGTCCGGAGTGCCTGATGTGCGCTTTCTCACTGTGGCAGAGGTTGCCGAGATCATGCGCGTGTCCAAGATGACGGTGTACCGCCTTGTGCACGCCGGTGAGCTGCCCGCGATTCGCTTCGGGCGCAGCTACCGCGTGCCCGAGTCAGCGGTCACCGCGGCACTGCATCGTCCGATCATCGAGTCCATCGCCGAGGCAAGCTGAACGCCCGCCTTCTGCGGGTTTGCTAAGCTGTTCCGAGGCATTTTTCTGCCACTTCCGGGGTGTCCGCTCGGTTCGGGCATCCACCTTTGACGTAATGAGGTTTTCGTGGGTTCAGTCATCAAGAAGCGCCGCAAGCGCATGGCGAAGAAGAAGCACCGCAAGTTGCTTCGCAAGACTCGCCATCAGCGCCGCAACAAGAAGTAAGCGGTCCACACCTGGCGCCTGTCTTCGGACGGGCGTTTCGTGTTTCTCGCGGTACCCGAACCCGGAGGATGACGTGACCACCATCACCATCGTCGGCAAGCCCGAATGCCACCTCTGCGATGTCGCAAGAGAGATCATCGATCAGGTGCTCGCCGAGCTTCCCGACGAGGTGGCCGATCGCGTCGAGGTGAGCGAAGCATCCATCGCCGATGACCCGGCGCTCTTTGATCTGTGGTGGGAGAAGATTCCCGTCGTGCTCATTGATGGCGAGGTGCACGCGCATTGGCGCGTGTCGCCGGTGGCCCTACGCGAGCGGCTTCTCGCACCGTAGAACCACCGGCGACGACGGTGAGCCTGAGCTCAGACTTCGACGACCTTGCCGTCGGCGGCGTTCTTGCGCACCGACTCGATGCCGTTGAGGGCACTGGCCTTGGTGGTGTAGCCCTCGCTGACGGCGATCACTTCACCGTTGCCGGCCTTGAGGCGAAAACGGTACTCGCCCTTCTTGTCGGTGTACAGTTCGAACTTGCCTGCCATGGGGTCCTCCACTCTCGACGCTTCGAAGAACCGCGCGATCCTTCGAGAATCACGTTAGCGTTCGTCGCCGATCCAGGCGAGTGCGCATCGCCGGATGCGCGAGGATGGAGCCATGCGCATCCGCCCCCGCCCTCATCTGAGCTGAACCCGTGGATATCGGCGAAGCGCTCGGTCTTGCGCAACTGAGTGGCACGATCCTGCTTCTGATTCTGCTCGCGGCCTTCGCTGCGGGATGGATGGATTCGGTTGTCGGCGGCGGCGGACTGCTGCAGTTGCCCGCGCTGCTGCTCATCCCCGGCATCACCCCCGTGCAGGCTCTGGCCACGAACAAGCTCGGGTCGATCTTCGGCACGGCAGTCAGCGCCGTCACCTATCAGCGTCGCGTGAAACCCGACCTTCGCACGGCGATCCCGATGGCGATGGTGGCGCTCGCGGGCGCTTTCGGCGGCGCTGCGGTCGCCACGGTGCTGCCCGCAGCGATGTTCAAGCCGATCATCGTGGTTGTGCTGCTCGCCGTCGCGGTCGTGACCCTTCTGAAGCCACAGCTCGGGCACACGATGAGACTGCGCTTTTCGAGGCGAAGGCACCATGTGACAGCCGCGCTCATCGGCGGCGTCATCGGTTTCTACGACGGCGTGCTCGGCCCCGGCACGGGCACCTTTCTCGTCATGGCACTCGTCGGCATCCTGGGGTACGACTTTCTGCACGCGAGCGCCAAGGCGAAGATCGTGAACTTCGCGACCAACGCCGGTGCGCTCATGCTGTTCGTTCCGCACGGCGCGGTGCTGTGGGGTTTGGGGCTGCTGCTGGCCGCGATGAACGTGGCCGGTAGCTATCTTGGCTCGCGCATGGCGATCGCGCGCGGCTCGCGATTCATCCGCGTGGTCTTTCTCGTCGTCGTCTTCGCGCTGATCGCCAAGCTCGCGGTGGATGTCTGGATCGAGAACATCCTGCCGCTGTGGGGATGACGCCGCTCAGTCTGCGTCGTCGGCGACGAAGTCGACGCCGGCCTCGGCGCGCTGTTCGGGTGTGATGGGAGCCGGTGCCGCGGTGAGCGGGTCAAAGCCCGCGCCCGTCTTCGGGAAGGCGATGACTTCGCGAATCGACTCCGCGCCGCTCAGGTGCTGCAGCACGCGATCCATGCCGATGGCGATGCCGCCGTGCGGCGGAGCGCCGAAAGCGAAGGCGTCGAGCAAGAAGCCGAACTTCTCCTGCGCCTCTTCTTCGCCGATCCCCATGACCTCGAAGACCCGCTTCTGCACCTCCTCGCGGTGGATGCGGATGGAGCCGCCCCCCAACTCGGAGCCATTGCACACGATGTCATAGGCGTAGGCGAGAGCGGATGCCGGGTCGCTGTCGAAGCTCGCCTCGAACTCGGGTTTCGGCCCCGTGAAGGCGTGATGCACCGCCGTCCACGCGCCGGAGCCCACGGCGACGTCACCGGATGCCACCGCATCCGACGCCGGTTCGAACATCGGTGCGTCGACAACCCAGGTGAAAGCGAACACCTCGGGGTCCATAAGACCCAGGCGTCGTCCGATCTCGACGCGTGCCGCACCCAGCAGTGCGCGGGAGTCCTTGACTGAGCCCGCGGCGAAGAAGGCGCAGTCGCCCGGCTGCGCACCCACGCGCGCGGCGAGGCCGGCCTGCTCGGCATCGGAGAGGTTCTTCGCCACGGGGCCGCCAAGGGTGCCGTCCTCGTTGAACAGCACATAGGCAAGGCCTTTCGCCCCGCGCTGCTTTGCCCACTCCTGCCAGGCATCAAGCACCTTGCGCGGCTGCTCGGCCCCGCCTGGCATGACGACGGCGCCCACATAGTCGGCCTGGAACACGCGAAACGGCGTCTCGCGGAAGTAGTCGGTGACCTCGCACAACTCAAGCCCGAAGCGCAGCTCCGGCTTGTCGGAGCCGTAGCGTGCCATCGCCTCGGCATAGGTGATCCGGG
>CAZHIU010000009.1:32404-48918 GCA_964532555.1 uncultured Microbacterium sp. | reverse complement strand
CGCAGCGTGACGCTTCCCGCGTTGCGCGATCGCCCCTGGAGCGAGGTGCAGCAGCGTCTGGGAGAGAACCACATCGAGATCACCCCCGAACCGCTGGAGGTCTTCTCCGACCTCGCTGAGGGGCAGGTCGTCCGGGTGCTCATCACCGTGGCGGGCATCGCCGATCCGGTCAACTGCAACGACGGCTGCGAGGTGCTGCAGGGCTCCACCGCCGAGTTGCGCGTCTCACTGGGGCCGATGCCGGATGTGCGCGGGGCGACGGTGGCCGAGGCCACGAGCACCCTCGAGGAGCGGCGCCTGGTGGTCTCTCCCGAGCCGAGGGAGCGCTACGACGAAGACGTCGCCAAGGACCTGGTCATCGGCATCGCCGACCGCGAGCCGAGCGGGGCGTGGCGCCCGGGCGACGCGGTGACGCTGATCGTTTCGCTCGGCCCCGAGCCGATCAAGATCCCCAATGTGCGGGGAAAGACGATCCGCGAGGCCTATGAACAGCTCACCGATCTGGGCTTTCGTGTGGTGACCGTCGCCCCGGAGTTCACCTGGAGCTTCTTCCGGGTCGATCGCACCGATCCCGCGATCGGCAGCTCACACATCCGCGGCACCGAGATCCGCCTCATCGCGATCGGCTAGGGCTAGCGCCGCTCGAGCTCCTCGGCCACGAGGAAGGCCAGTTCCAGCGACTGCATGTGATTCAGGCGCGGATCGCACAACGACTCATAGCGGGTGGCCAGGCCCGCCTCGTCGATCTGCTCGGATCCCCCCAGGCACTCGGTGACGTCATCGCCGGTGAGTTCGACATGGATGCCGCCGGGGTAGGTGCCCACCGAGCGGTGCGCCTCGAAGAAGCCGCGCACCTCGGCGATCACATCCTCGAAGCGACGAGTCTTGTAGCCGGTGGGCGTGGTGATCCCGTTGCCGTGCATGGGATCGCACACCCAGAGCGGCGTCGCATCCGAGGAGTGCACGGCATCCAGAAGCGGCGGCAGGGCATCCGCGATCGCCCCCGCCCCCATCCGCGTGATGAAGGTGAGACGCCCGGGTTCCCGCTCGGGGTCGAGCTTGTCGATGAGCGCGATCACCGTCTCGGGCGTCGCCGAAGGCCCGAGCTTGACCCCGATGGGGTTGCGGATGCGAGAGAAGTACTCCACATGCGCGCCGTCGATGTCGCGTGTGCGCTCCCCGATCCAGAGGAAGTGCGCGGAGGTGTTGTAGAGCAGGCCCGTGCCCGCATCGACCCGCGTCATCGGACCCTCGTAGTCCATCAGCAGGCCCTCGTGGCCGGTGAAGAACTCCACCTGGCGGAGCTGTTCGAAGTCCGCTCCCGCCGCCTCCAGAAAGGTGATGGCGCGATCGATGTCCGCAGCCATCCTCTCGTAGCGTTGGTTCGCGGGATTGTGCGCGAAGCCGGCATTCCACGAGTGCACTTCACGCAGATCGGCGAAGCCGCCCCGCATGAACGCGCGAATGAGGTGCAGGGTGGATGCCGCCATATGGTAGCCCTGCAGAAGCCGACCGGGGTCGGGCGTGCGCGAGGCGAGAGTGAAATCGTAACCGTTGACGACATCGCCTCGATACGCCGGAAGGGTGACGCCGCCACGCGTCTCGGTGTCGCTCGAACGCGGTTTGGCGAACTGCCCCGCCATGCGCCCCATCTTCACCACGGGCGTCGATGCGCCATGGGTCAGCACGACGGCCATTTGCAGCACCGTCTTGATGCGGTTGCGAATGTTGTCGGCGGTCGCCCCCGCGAAGGTTTCGGCGCAGTCGCCGCCGTGCAGCAGAAAGGCCTTGCCGGATGCGACATCCGCGAGCCGCTCACGAAGGGTATCGATCTCTCCCGCGAACACCAGGGGGGGCAGGGCGGCGAGTTGCGCCGAGACCTCGGCGACCCGCCCGGCATCCGGCCAGTGCGGCTGTTGCGTGATCGGGAGCGAACGCCACGCGTCGATCTCTCCCGCCCTGTACAGCATGAGTCAATCCTAGCCGGGGCGCTCCCGACGCAGACCCGGCCTCAGCGGGCGGGCAAGCGGTCTTTCACCGTCGAGGCGTAGACATCCTCGTACTCCTGCTCCCCCAGACGGTGCAGCGCCACCATGATCTCGTCGGTGACCGAGCGCAGGATGTAGCGATCGTTTTCCATACCCTCGTAGCGCGAGAAGTCCAGCGGCTCGCCGATCACGACGCCGACGCGTCGGATGCGCGGAAGCCGGGAGCCGATCGGCATCATCGTGTCGGTATCGACCATGACCACCGGGATGACCGGCACCTTCGCTTCCATCGCCATCCGGGCGATGCCGGTGCGACCGCGGTAGAGCTTGCCGTCGGGGCTGCGTGTGCCTTCGGGGTAGATGCCGAGGAGGTCACCGCGACCGAGCACTTGCAGACCGGTGTTCAGGGATGCTTCCGAGGCCTTGCCCCCCGAGCGGTCGATAGGCAACTGCCCGGTCGCTTTGAAGAAGATGCGCGTGGCCCAGCCTTTGATCCCGCGCCCGGTGAAGTAGTCGCTCTTGGCCAGAAACGACACCGGCCGGTCGATCATGAGCGGCAGAAAGATCGAGTCCACGAAAGAGAGGTGATTGCTGGCGAGGATCGCCGCACCCTCGCGCGGCACAAGTCCACGACCCACGATCCAGGGGCGGAAAATCGCCTTGACCACGGGGCCGATCACGACATACTTCATCAGCCAGTAGAACACTCTGGCGATTCTAGCCCTCCTTCGCCACGAGCGACATCGTGCCCTAGACTCGGGACGTAGCCGTACCCGATCCGGTGCCGAAGGAGTTACCGTGGCCCAATTTGACATCCCTGCGATCGTTCCCGCCGATCCCGAGGCGAACATCACAGACCTTCTCGTCAAGCGCGTCGAGAAGACCCCGAACCTCGCGCTGTTCTCTGTGCCCGAGGGCGAAGGCTGGCGCGACATCTCCGCGAGCCAGTTCCAGAGCGAAGTCATCGCGCTCGCCAAGGGCTTCGCCGCCGCCGGCATCCAGCCCGGCGAGAAGGTCGGTTTCATCGCCCGCACCACCTACGACTGGACGCTGGTCGACTTCGCGCTGTTCTACGCGGGTGCCGTGATGGTGCCGATCTACGAGACCAGCTCCCCCGCTCAGATCCAGTGGATCATGGAGGACTCGGGCGCCATCGCTCTCATCGCCGAATCGGCGGAGCACTTCGGGCGGATCAAGGAGGTGCGCAAGAAGCTCCCGCTGGTTCGCGACATCTGGCAGATGCACGAGGGTGCTCTCGCCACCCTGGTCAAGAAGGGCAAGGACATCAGCGACAGCGAGATCGAGCGCCGTCGCAACCTCGCTGTCGGCTCGGACATCGCCACCCTGATCTACACCTCCGGCTCCACCGGAAGGCCCAAGGGCTGCGTGCTGACGCACAGCAACTTCGTCGAGCTGGTGCGCAACTCGGCCAAGGCCCTGGATGTCGTGGTCACGACGCCGGGTGCCTCCACCGTGCTGTTCATCACCACCGCTCACGTCTTCGCGCGATTCATCTCGATCCTTGACGTTCATGCCGGTGTGCGCACCGGTCACCAGCCCGACACGAAGCAGTTGCTTCCGGCGCTGGGCTCCTTCAAGCCGACCTTCCTGCTCGCTGTGCCTCGCGTCTTCGAGAAGGTGTACAACTCGGCAGAGCAGAAGGCCGAGGCGGGCGGCAAGGGCAAGATCTTCCGCGCCGCCGCTGCCGCTGCGATCGAGCACTCGCAGCTCGAAGAGGCGGGCAAGAAGATTCCGCTCGGGCTCAAGATCAAATTCGCCCTCTTCGACAAACTCGTCTTCGCCAAGCTGCGCGCGGCGATGGGTGGCAATGTCAGCTACGCCGTCTCGGGCTCGGCGCCTCTGGGGCCTCGCCTCGGGCATTTCTTCCACAGCCTCGGCATCGTCATCCTGGAAGGCTACGGCCTGACCGAGACGACGGCACCGGCAACCGTGAACCTGGCAGACAAGTCGAAGATCGGCACCGTCGGCCCGGCACTGCCTGGCACCGGCATCCGCATCGCCGAAGACGGCGAGATCGAGTTGCGCGGCATCAACGTGTTCAAGGAGTACTGGCGCAACCCCGAGGCCACCGCGGCCAGCTTCAACGGCGAGTGGTTCAAGACCGGTGACCTGGGTGTGCTCGATGCCGACGGCTTCCTCACCGTCACGGGCCGCAAGAAAGAGATCATCGTGACCGCCGGTGGCAAGAACGTCGCCCCCGCAGCCCTCGAAGACCCGGTGCGCGCCAACCCCATCGTCGGCCAGATCGTGGTCGTGGGAGACAAGCGCCCCTTCATCTCGGCGCTGGTCACACTCGACATCGAGATGCTGCCGACGTGGCTGGCCAACAACGGCCTGCCCGCCGATATGTCGCTCGCGGATGCCGCGAAGAACGAGGCCGTGCACGCCGAGGTGCAAAGCGCCATCGACCGGGCCAACAAGACGGTGTCGCGTGCGGAGTCGATCCGCAAGTTCACGATCCTCGACAGCGAATGGACAGAGGCCAGCGGTCACCTCACGCCGAAGATGTCGATCAAGCGCAACGTCATCCTCGATGACTTCGCCGATGAGATCAACGCGATCTACGACGAGCCGGTGACGACCAGCAACACGCCCATCGGCTGACATCGCGAATACAAAGAAGGGGCTCTCCGCGAGGAGGTCCCTTCTTTGTTTCTGCTGTCGAGGATGCTAGAACCACTCGCTCTCGCGAACCTCGCGCATCGCCTCGCGCCGCGTCTCTGGCGCGAGGCGCGAGAGAAACACCATGCCGTCGAGGTGGTCGGTCTCATGCTGGAGCGCCTGGGCGAGCAGCCCCTCGCCTTCGAGAACGACAGGATTCCCCTCGAGATCGATGCCCTCGACACGCGCCCAGGGGTGCCGCAGCGCGTCATGCCAGAGCCCCGGCACCGAAAGGCATCCCTCCCCCGTGGGCACCGCCTCCCCTCGCACTTCGATGAGCCGAGGGTTGAGCACATAGCCGATGTCGCCGTCGATGTTGTAGCTGAACGCGCGCACGGCCACGCCGATCTGCGAGGCGGCGACGCCCGCCCGGCCGGGGAGCGCCACCGTGTCGAGAAGGTCGTGCACAAGCGCACGGATCCCCTCGTCGATCTCTTCGATCGGCGCGCAGATCGCGCGCAATACCGGGTCGCCGAAAAGGCGGATCTCACGAACCGCCATCAGGCAGAGCGTTGCCGCATGCTCTCCACGACCAGAGCGGCAAGGTTGCGTGCGGACAAACGCGTCTCGGGGTCGAGCGAGGAGAAGGTGATCGGGCCGCCCGCGGCGATGTGCAGGTCATAGGGCATCTTGATCACGTGGCGCACACGCGAGGCGAAGTGCCTTTCAAGTTCGCTTTGCCGCACCGCCGTTCTGCCGGGTATGGCTTGATTCAGCACGACGATCGCGTCTTGAGCGAGCTCTTCATGACCGTTGGCGGCAAGCCAGGTCAGGGTCTCGGATGCCAGTCTGGCCTCATCGACGCTCAGTCCGGCGACGATGACCACCTGGTGAGCCTTCGCCAGCGTCTGGGTCATCGCCGAGTGCACGATGCCGGTGCCGGTGTCGGTGAGCACCATCGAGTAGAAGTGCCCTGCGACATCCGCCACCGTGAGGTAGTCCTCACCGCTGAAGGCTTCGGCGAAGGCCGGGTCGGAGTTGGAGGCGATGACATCGAGACGGGTGATGTCGCGCGCGACGATCGAGGAGATGTCCTGGTAGCCGTTGACATTGCCCTGCAGCTTCGCGAGATCGCGCACCGATTTGTTCGTGGATTGCGTGATCCGGTCGGCAAGCGTGCCCCGGTCAGGGTTGGCATCCACCGCGACAACGCGGTCGTCGCGCGCTTCTGCCATCGCCATACCGAGCAATGTCGTCACCGTGGTCTTGCCGACACCGCCCTTGCGCGAGAGCACCGCGACGAACCGCACTCCCCCGGGAAGGGGCGCGGCGATCCTCGCCGTGAGTTGCTTGCGCTCGCGCACGAGCTTGCTGTCACCGAGGTTGATGAACTTGGCGGAGGCTACATAGACCCAGCGACGCCACCCGTCTTCGGGCGGGGCGGCGCGGCGGTTGGTCGAGTCGATCAGCCGCTCCGCGGTCAGTGCGTCTGCAGACTCTGCCGCCGAAGGGCTGAGCTCTTCGAGTCGCTTGGCGGCACGCACCGGTTCGTCGACGGGAGCGGGTGTCGTACGAGGGGAAGCCTTCGTCGCGCGCACCGCGGGCTTGGCCGCTGCGTGTGTGATCAGCACGGGTTTCGTCGGGGTGGCCTTCGCGGGCGTTGCCTTCTTCGCGGCTGGCTTCTTGGCCCTTGTCGCCTTTGTGGGCGTGCGGCTCGCTGCCGGGTCATCCACAACGTCGTCGTCGCTCTCATCGACCGTCGCCGGCAGAACAATCTTGACCTTGGAAGTTTTGCTGTCGATGATGCCCACCCCTGTCGTGTCGACGGATGATCCTTCGTCGAGAACTCCCGTGGGGTGGTCGCCACTGCGACTGCCGGTCTTTTTACCGCTCATGGATTTCCTCATTCATCTGAAACTCTTGCTGCACCAGACTAGTTCGAAGCGCGCACGACCGCCAAGAGGTCGCCTGCTTCGACCTGCTGGCTTGCGGTGATGGCGAGCCTTTCTACCACTCCGTCGATCGTCGCCGTGATCGCCGCCTCCATCTTCATCGCCTCGATGGAGGCGATGGGCTCGCCCGCGCGCACGATGGCGCCCACCTCGGTCTTCATGGTCACCACACCCATGAAGGGTGCGGCGATGTGGCCGGGCACCGTGGCATCCGCTTTCTCGGCTTCGCGGGTGTCGGTCGAGATCGAGTGATCGCGCACGCTGAGCGGGCGCAGGTGCCCGTTGAGCGTGGTCATCACCGCGCGCGTGCCCTTCTCATCAGCCTCACCGATGGCGACAAGGCCGAGGTAGAGACGCACACCGCGCGCGATCTCGACGACATGCTCCTCGCCGGGTGCGAGACCGTAGAGATAGTCCCCGGTCTCCAGCACCGAGAGGTCGCCATAGGCCTCGCGCTGCTCGGAGAAGATCTTGCTCGGCACCGGAAAGAGCAGGCGGTTGAGAGCCTGACGGCGCATGTCGCTCTCGCCATCGAGCGCTCTCTCATCCTCGGCGCTGAGCTCGGTGAGCGAGCCGCGCACCTCACGCCCGGCGAGCACCTTCGAACGGAAGGGCTCGGGCCACCCTCCGGGCAGATCGCCGAGCTCTCCGGCCATGAAGCCCACGACCGAGTCGGGCACATCGAATCTCTCGGGATTCGCCTCGAACTCGGCGGGATCGGCGCGCACCGCGGCGAGGTGCAGGGCAAGATCGCCGACGACCTTCGAGGAGGGGGTGACCTTCGGCACGCGCCCGAGAATGGCATCGGCAGCCGCGTACATGTCCTCGATCAATTCGAAGTCGTCGGCAAGGCCCAGCGCCTTGGCCTGCTGACGCAGGTTCGACAGCTGCCCCCCGGGAATCTCGTGGTGATATACGCGCCCCGTCGGCCCTGGAAGCCCCGACTCGAAAGGTTTGTAGAGCACGCGAACGGCCTCCCAATAGGGCTCCATGCTCGACACGGCGGCAAGGCTCAACCCGGTGTCGCGTTCGGTGTGCAGCATGGCGGCAACCAGCGCCGAGAGCGAGGGCTGGCTGGTCGTGCCGGCGAGGGGGGCGGATGCGGCATCCACCGCGTCGACACCGGCGGCGCTGGCCGCCAGCAGCGTCGCCAACTGGCCGCCCGGGGTGTCGTGCGTGTGCAGGTGCACGGGCAGATCGAATCTCTCGCGCAGGGCGCTGACGAGCTTCGCGGCTGCTGCCGGGCGAAGAAGCCCCGCCATGTCTTTGATGGCCAGGATGTGCGCTCCCGCCTCGACGATCTGCTCGGCGAGGCGCAGGTAGTAGTCGAGCGTGTACAGCGTCTCTGCGGGATTCAGCAGGTCGCCGGTGTAGCAGAGGGCGACCTCGGCGACAGAGGTGCCGGTGGCGCGCACCGCGTCGATGGCGGGTCGCATCTGAGAAACATCGTTGAGGGCGTCGAAGACGCGGAAGATGTCGACACCGCTGGCGGCCGCCTCGTGCACGAAGGCGTCGGTGACTTTGCTCGGGTAGGGGGTATACCCGACCGTGTTGCGCCCGCGCAGAAGCATCTGGATGGCGATGTTCGGCAGCGCCTCACGCAGTCTGTCGAGTCGTTCCCAGGGGTCTTCGCCGAGAAAGCGCAGCGCGACGTCATAGCTTGCCCCACCCCAGGCTTCGACCGAGAGCAGTTCGGGGGTCAACCGTGCGACCGCGGGTGCGGCCGCGACCAGATCGCGCGTGCGCACGCGCGTCGCCAGAAGCGACTGGTGGGCATCGCGGAAGGTCGTATCGGTCACTGCGAGCGCGGTCTGCGCTCGCAGTGCGGCGGCAAAGCCTTCGGGCCCGAGTTCCTGCAGGCGCTGCCGGGAGCCGGGGGCAACCGTCCCGCTCTCGCCCAGCGCGGGAAGCTTCACCTCGGGGTTGATGTCGAGGGGGCGTTGACCGTTCGGCTGGTTCACCGTGGTCTCGACGAGCCAGCGCAGTAGTTTCGTGCCGCGATCCTTCGACTCGCGTCCTCGCAAGAGCGCCGGGCGCTCGTCGATGAAAGAGGTACTGACATCCCCCGCGATGAACACCTCGTCGTCGAGCAGTGCCTGCAAGAAGGGGATGTTGGTCGCCACCCCGCGAATACGGAACTCGGCCAGCGCGCGCCGCGCCCGCGCCACCGCCGCCGGAAAATCACGCCCGCGACAGGTGAGCTTGCACAACATCGAATCGAAGTAGGGGCTGATCTCGGCCCCCTGGTGCATGGTTCCGCCGTCGAGACGGATGCCCGCACCCCCCGGAGAGCGGTAGGTGGTGATGGTGCCGGTGTCGGGGCGAAAACCCTGCGCGGGGTCTTCGGTGGTGATGCGGCACTGCAGCGCGGCCCCGCGAAGCTGGATGTTCTGCTGGGAGAGCCCCATCTCGGCGAGGCTCTGTCCCGCAGCGATCCGCATCTGCGTCTGCACGAGATCGACCTCGGTCACCTCCTCGGTGACGGTGTGCTCGACCTGGATACGCGGGTTCATCTCGATGAAGACGATCTCGCCCGCGCGCTCCCCCGCTGTTTCCAGCAGAAACTCCACCGTTCCGGCATTCTCATAGCCGATGGAACGCGCGAAGGCGACGGCGTGCGCATGCAGTTGCTGACGCACGGAATCGTCGAGGTTCGGCGCGGGTGCGATCTCGACCACCTTCTGGTGGCGTCGCTGCACCGAGCAGTCGCGCTCGAAGAGGTGAACCGTCTCGCCCTTCTTGTCGGCGAGAATCTGCACCTCGATGTGGCGGGGGCGGATGACCGCCTGCTCCAGAAACATGCGGGCGTCACCGAAGGCGCTGCCCGCCTCGCGCATCGCTTCGGCGAGGGCGGGGGCAAGCTCTTCGCGGGTCTCGACGCGCCGCATCCCGCGCCCACCGCCACCGGCGACGGCTTTGGCGAAGAGCGGAAAACCGATCTGCTCGGCCTGCGCGAGAAGGGCCTCGACATCGTCGGAGGCCTCGGTCGAACGCAGCACCGGAACCCCGGCGGCAAGAGCGTGCCGCTTGGCCTCGACCTTGTTGCCTGCCATGTCGAGCACGCTCGCCGGTGGGCCGATGAAGACGATTCCCGCGGCGGCGGCCTTCTTCGCAAGCTCAGGGTTCTCCGAGAGAAAACCGTAGCCGGGGTAGATCGCATCCGCGCCGCACTCGACGGCGATGCGCACGATCTCATCGACATCGAGATAGGCGCGCACCGGATGCCCGCGCTCACCGATCTCGTAGGCCTCGTCGGCCTTCAGTCGGTGCACGGAACCGCGGTCTTCCCAGGGAAAGACGGCAACGGTGCGAGACCCCAGTTCCACGGCGGCACGGAAGGCTCGGATGGCGATCTCGCCGCGATTGGCGACCAGGATCTTCTCGAACATTCACACCTCGTGTCGACTGTGCCGGGAGAGCCCATCGCGTCCTCGTGCGCGGCTTTCACAGTCCTCTCAGCCTATTCGACGGTAACGTGGTCTCCGTGCACGTACTCAGTATCAGCTCCCTCAAGGGTGGCGTCGGCAAGACGACAGTGACTTTGGGCTTGGCTTCGGCGGCGTTTGCCCGCGGAATCCGAACGCTCGTCGTCGATATCGACCCGCAGTCCGATGTCTCGACCGGGATGGATCTCCAGGTCGCCGGACGCCTCAACATCGCCGATGTTCTCGAAAGCCCGAAAGAGAAGATCGTTCGCCAGGCGATCACCTCGAGCGGCTGGACCAAGGTGCACCCGGGCACGATCGATGTGATGATCGGCAGCCCCTCGGCGATCAATTTCGATGGCCCGCATCCGAGCGTGAAAGACATCTGGAAGCTCGAAGAAGCACTCGCGACCGTCGAATCCGACTACGACCTCGTGCTCATCGACTGCGCCCCTTCGCTCAACGCCCTCACACGCACCGCGTGGGCGGCCAGTGACCGCGTGATCGTGGTGACCGAACCGGGTCTGTTCTCGGTAGCCGCTGCCGACCGCGCGCTGCGGGCGATCGAAGATCTGCGCCGCGGCCTCTCGCCGCGTCTTCAGCCTTTGGGCATCGTGGTCAACCGCGTGCGCCCGCAGTCGATCGAGCACCAGTTCCGCATCACCGAGCTGCGCGACATGTTCGGCCCCCTGGTGTTGAGCCCGCAGCTTCCCGAGCGCACCTCCCTGCAGCAGGCGCAGGGTGCGGCCAAGCCGCTGCACGTCTGGCCGGGCGAATCGGCGCAGGAGTTGGCCGCCGACTTCGACGAACTGCTCGAGCGCGTCATTCGCGCCGGGCGGGGCGGCGCCGCCTGAGCGGGCAAGGCAACGGCGGTCTGAGAGTCGCGATGTCTCGCCGCAGCGCTTGACCGCGGTGCTTAGGCCGAGCGTGCAGCGCGACGCGCGGCGAGTTCGTCCATGGGCTCGGGCACTGTCGCCTCGAAGTTGACCAGCGAGGATTCGACCTCGCGCAGAACCTTGCCGACCGCGATACCGAAAACGCCCTGGCCACGACTCAGCAAGTCGATGACCTCGTCGTTCGAGGTGCACAGGTACACCGATGCGCCGTCGCTCATCAGGGTCGTTCCGGCGATGTCATGGATGCCGGCGGCGCGAAGCTGCGCGACAGCCGTGCGAATCTGCGGCAAGGAGATGCCGGTGTTGAGAAGCTCTTTGACCAGCTTGAGCACGAGGATGTCGCGGAAGCCATAGAGTCGTTGCGAGCCGGAACCGCTCGCCTCTCGCACGGTCGGTTCGACGAGCCCCGTGCGCGCCCAGTAGTCGAGTTGGCGGTAGGTGATACCCGCTGCGCGCGCGGCAACGGCACCGCGGTAGCCGACCTCGTCCATTGCCCACCCCTCCTGGAATGCTCTCCCCCTACGCTAGAGCAGGACGCCGGGCTCGGCAACGACATCCGACAATCGTCGCCAGGCGTGTCGCGAAGGCCGTCTAGTCGAGAAGTTTCGCGAGCGCCTCTTTGACGAAGACCGCGCGCACCTCGTCGACCTGGCGCGCCAGTTCCGCGCCCAACTCGGCCGCCCTCTCGCGCGACAGGGCGTCGTTACGACGCAGGAGCGGTGCGAGCGACGATTCGATGAGCGCGACCTCGCGCTCGGCTCCCTGGCGCATCGCGCGCAGGTGCCGTGGCTCGATGCCATGGCGATCGAGCGCCACAAGGCCGCGCAGCAGCGTGACGGTTGCTTCGGGATAGCTCTCGGCCGCGACGATAATCCCGGTGCTGATCGCATCGTTCAAGATCTGCGGTGCGGCACCCGCGGCGGCGAGCAGATCTTTGCGCGAGTAGCGGCGGGGGGCGGGAACGATCGACGGCGGGATCGACAGGGATGCCGACACCAGCCCCGCATCCGGCTGATCGAGATGATCGCGGATGACGCGCCACGGCAGGTAGTGGTCGCGTTGCAGGGTCAGCGCGGTGCGCAAGCGCTCCACATCCACCGGCGAGAACTTGCGGTAGCCCGACTCGGTGCGCGAGGGATGAACGATCCCCTTCTCTTCGAGAAAACGCAACTTGCTCGCGGCGAGTTCGGGGAACTCTGGCGACAGTCGCGCCAGCACTTGACCTATGCTCAGTAGGCCCGTCGGCGCCGTACGCCGCGGAGCGGGAACCGCCGCCATCAGCGGCCTGCCGGGGGCAGGTCGAGAGGCGAAGAAAAGAAGTTCAGGCGGAACTTGCCGATCCGCAGCTCAGAGCCGTTGGCGAGCACACCCCGATCGGCGCGTTCGCCGTTGAGGTAGATGCCGTTGAGCGAGCGCTGGTCGACGATCTCGAAGCTCGTGCCACTGCGGGTGATCTCGGCGTGACGGCGCGACACGGTCACGTCGTCGAAGAAGATGTCGGCTTCGGGATGCCGCCCCACGGTGGTCACGTCGTGGTCGAGCAGGTACCGAGCGCCCGCGAGCGCGCCGGTGCGAACGAGCAGAAGAGCCGAGCCAGAAGGCAGTGCCGCGATAGCGGCCTGCTCGACCTCGGTGAGATCGAAGCCGAAGGGAATAAAGGAGAGATCGGAGTCGTGTCCGAACGTCTGCGTCGAGTCGTGCTCGATCCCGCCCTCGCGGTGGATCGCTTCGTCGCTGTGTCGCTCGTCGTCGCTCACCGTTGCCTCCTTGTGAGGTTCTAGAGTAACGGATGCGCGGACCCCTCGGGAGTGCCGATTCGCAATGGGCCTTCGCCTTCGCCGATGATGCCTAAGCTGGAAAGGTGCGTGCATCCCCCTCTCCCCGGCGCTCCGGCGCCCTCTTCGCGATCGCTGTCACGGTGCTCACCGCTGCCGCGATGGTCACCCCCGGCGCCGCGTTCGCACACGATGTTCTGATATCGAGTTCGCCCGCTGCCGACGAGTCCGTCGAGTCGCTGCCAGGGCACCTCACGCTGAGCTTCAGCGCGCAGCTCATCGCCGAACCCGGCGCGACGATCGTTGAGGTCACCGGCCCGGATGGCTCGCCCGCGCACACGAGTGAGCCGGTCATCGACGGTGCCGAGGTGACGGTGCCGCTTGTCGCCGAGGCCCCGGCGGGCGAATACCGGGTGGTGTGGCGCGTGGTGTCCAGCGACGGGCATCCGATCTCGGGAGAGTTTTCTTTCACGGTGCGCACAAGCACTCTGCTTGCTCCCCCGGTCACGCCGAGCGTCACGCCCTCTCCCGAACCGAGCATCCCGGAGCACGAAGCCCCCGTGGGAGGTCTGCCGCTCGGCGTCGTCGCAGGCATCATCGGTGTCGGCGCGATAGGACTGCTGCTTGCCGTGCTGTTCTTGGTTAAGCGTCGATCCGGGGCGGCTGACGAGGGCTAGGCTTGAGGACATGCCACACTACGACGTCGTCATCCTCGGCGCGGGCCCCGGTGGATATGTCGCCGCGGTTCGCAGTGCACAACTGGGGCTTTCCACCGCGATCATCGAAGAGAAGTACTGGGGTGGGGTGTGCCTCAATGTCGGCTGCATCCCCTCGAAGGCGCTGCTGAAGAACGCCGAGATCGCACACACGCTGAATCACAAGGCCGAGTTCTTCGGCATCTCGGGCAAGTTCACGCTCGACTACGGCAAGGCTTTTGACCGATCCCGCGAGGTCGCAGAGGGGCGCGTCAAAGGCATCCACTTTCTGATGAAGAAGAACAAGGTCACCGAGTACGAGGGGCGCGGCACCCTCACCGGCCCGAAGGCGATCATGGTCGCCAAGAGCGATGGTTCGAGCGAAGAGGTCACTTTCGACAACATCATCATCGCGACGGGATCCACCGTACGGTTGCTGCCGGGTGTCACGCTCAGCGAGAACGTGGTCACCTATGAGGAGCAGATTCTCTCGCGTGAGCTGCCCATTTCGATCGTGATCGTGGGCGCGGGCGCCATCGGCATGGAGTTCGCCTATGTGCTGAGCAACTATGGCGTGAAAGTCACGATCATCGAGTTTCTCGATCGTGCGCTGCCGAACGAAGACAAGGATGTGTCGAAGGAGATCGCGAAGCAGTACAAGGGCTACGGCATCGACATCCTCACCTCGACCAAGGTCGAGACGATCACCGACAACGGCACTTCGGTCACCGTGACCTATACCGACACCGAGGGCAACCGCTCGACCATCGTCGCCGGAAAGGTGCTGATGTCGGTCGGTTTCGCACCGAATGTCGAAGGCTATGGCCTCAAGAACACGGGTGTGAACCTCACCGAACGCGGCGCGATCAACATCGACGAATACATGCGCACGAATGTTCCCGGCATCTATGCGATCGGCGATGTGACCGCGAAGTTGCAACTCGCGCATGTGGCAGAGGCGCAGGCGATCGTCGCCGCTGAGACCATCGCCGGTGTCGAGACAATGACACTGGGCGATTACCGGATGATGCCGCGGGCGACGTTCTGCTCGCCGCAGGTGGCATCCTTCGGTCTCACCGAGGAACAGGCGAAAGACGAGGGGCATGAGATCACCGTTGCCACCTTCCCTTTCATGGCCAATGGCAAGGCGCACGGCCTTGGCGAGCCGGTTGGTTTCGTCAAACTCATCGCGGATGCCGACAGCCTCGAACTTCTCGGCGCACACATGATCGGACCGGATGTCTCGGAGTTGCTGCCCGAACTCACCCTGGCGCAGAAGTGGGATCTCACCGCGGTGGAGTTGGCACGCAACGTGCACACGCATCCGACGCTGTCAGAGGCTCTGCAAGAGGGCTTCCACGGCCTGGCCGGCCACATGATCAACTTCTGAGTCGCCTGAGTCATCGCCGCGACGGCCATTCGATGCCGAATGGTGTCACCGACGATTCTGTAGCTTGTCCAGTGCCATGAGCACCGCGACGGCATCGGTCATGTTTCCAGACTTCGCATTCTCGATGAGGCGAGGGATTGATATGAGATCAAGCTCGATGTGTTCTTCTCGTTCAAGCTCTTGCTGCGTCGCGGGTACGCAACCAGTGGCGTAGAAGACATGCCATACCGCATTCATATAGCCGTCTTTCGGGTACGTGCCTAAGTACTCGATGTCGCCGACTGCGTATCCGGTCTCTTCCAGGAACTCCCGCCGCGCGGCAGCTTCTAGATCTTCTCCGCTGTCAACGAAACCCCCTGGCAACTCTTCCATCACCTTCTCGGGGCCGACGCGAGACTGTCGAGCGATGATGACCTTGTTGTCGTGGGTCAGGGCAAGTACCGCGACAAACTCTTGACCCTCGTTACCGAAGGTGTCAAAGCTCGTCTTCTCGCCATTGCTCATCAGAAACGTCTTGGTGACAACCGTGCGCCATCCGACTTTCGTGCGTGTCGTAGGCTCAATTCTTTGCCAGGCCTTCATCTTGACATCGGTCTCCTTGAACGAGCATCACCTTCTCTGAGCTCGCCATGGTAGAGGATGCCCTCGCGCAAGACCTCGCCAGCGATGGCGCCGCGCTGCGCCGCCTATCCGTCGAGGCGGTGTTGCCAATACTTCGGTGTGCGTCGATTGTGTGCGTAAGCGAGGATCACCACGCTGGTGTCGGTGAGGTAGTAGATCACGCGGAATGGGAACACGCGCACGCTGGCGCTTCGAACCACTGGCAGTTCATCCCAGCCAGGAAATATCGGAGCAGCTTCCGGCCAATCAAGCAAGCGCTGTTCAGTCGCTCTAACCTCCGAGAGGAAGTCGCCACCGAGGTTCGTGCGCTCGGTCTCATACCACTCAGCCGCTTCTGACAACTCGGCGGCAGCTTCGGGATGGATGCGGTGCGTCAGTGTCACTCGCGTATCGCGTCGAGCTTCGCGCGAATCTGTGCGTGTACCTCATCCGCGTCGAGCAACTCGACTTTCCCGCTCTCGATATCTCCAATGCGGCGGCGCAGTTCCGAATGCCAGGCAGCATCAACCTCTGCCTGATCCACCTCCACTGCCGCATCCGAATCAAGGCTCTGAATGCCGCGATGCAGCACCTCGGCGCGGTCGCGTCGATCCAGCGACAACAGTGCCCGCTCCACCTCAGCAACATTCATGGACATGGCCCCAGTGTACGCCGTAACCCTGACACCGGCCAGGTTCCCCGGCGTTCCTTGACGGCAGGGCCATTGTCGACCCCATCAACGCATTCTCAGATCCGGTCGCTACCATGGCGGCATGATCACCGGTATCCATACCCTTGTCTACAGCGATGATCCGCCTGCTACGCGCGCCTATTTTCGGGATGTGCTCGGGTGGCCCTTCATCGAGACCTCGCCGGGCTGGTTGATCTTCTCTACCGGGCCGAGCGAGGGCGGTGTGCATCCGCGCACCTGGCCGGGCAGTGACGAACCCTATGAGCAGCGTCATGAGCTCTCGTTCGTCTGTGATGACCTCGATGCCACAATGGCCGAGCTCGCGGAGCGTGGGGCGATCTTCGCGGATGTGACCGAGTGGAGCTTCGGCCGCGGCACCCAGTTGAAAGTGCCCGGGATGGGCGACATCATGCTCTACCAGCCCTCCTATGAGCTTGCTTGGGATGCTGTCAGTTGACAGAGGCGGCCGAATAGCTGACT
>CAZHIU010000009.1:28416-32304 GCA_964532555.1 uncultured Microbacterium sp. | reverse complement strand
CCACCCGAGTTACCCCGAGCACGCTGGCGAGCGGCCTCCTCCTCAGCAGCCTTCTGATCCTGATATGCCTGCTCTTCGCTGGCGAGGGTCAAGGAAGTCAGATGAAGCGCCCTCCACAGTTCAACGACCTCAGCATCAAGAGGGTTCGTGACGATGACAAGCTCGTCACCCGCAGCGGTCACAGCATCCTTGGCCTCTTGCGAAGCGTTCTCGTTGGCGGCCAGCGTGGCCTCCACGATATCGGGCACCGCATCAGTCTGTGCCCGCCATGTCGCTGTCAGTTCAGTGCGGGATGCGCGCGCTTCAGCAATCCGCTCGTTCACAGCCTTCGTGTAGGTCTTAACGGTCGCTAGAAGCTCATCGAGCTTCACACGAAGCGCGTCATATTCCTCAACCGTAGGATTCTCCGAAAGCTTTCCCGCAGTCTTTGCGGGGGAAGTCAACGCCTCGAACTCGTCAAGAAGCGTGCGAGCCTCACGAGTCGTCTCGGCAGCAGCGAGCACCGTCTCGCTGTCTTCGCCGAGAAGTTCCACAAGCTGTTCGGCGGTTTCAACGTCGCTGGTGAGCGTCGCGAAAAGTGCCGAAAGTTCATCCTCGGCGGTCTTCGCCTCAGCCTGCGCCGCCACCAGCTCAGCGACCGAAGTCTCGTAAGCGTCACGGGCCTCACCCAGTTCGATGGCTGCCTGCACATTGCTGTAGACGAGCCATCCACCGACGCCCAGGAGAAGAGCCGTTACGGCCACGACGAGCGAGACGACAAGTGGCTTGCGAGGAAGTCGTCGACCCGAAGCTGGATCGGATTCGCTCGGGTCAGATTCAACCGGCTCGATGGGCGGATCTTCTGGCGTCTGCACGGGGTCAGAAGTCTCGATGCTCTGCTCTGCGGACTGTTCTTCGCTCGCCTGGGGTTTCTTTGGGGTGCGTGCGGCCATAGTGGTGAACTTGTTCCTGTCGGAGGGTCGCCAGGCTGCGGAACAGCCTGAGCTAACGGACTACACGACAAGGCTAGAAGCGCCTATAGCGCCTTCACACGCCGTCAGAGCAAACCCAAACAAACCCAAACGGTCTCAGACAACCACGATGGCTGTGTCGGGCCAAAAACCAGAGGAGCGTCAGGGCGAGGTAGCCCGAGACGAGTGTGTCGCGCGACAGGGGGCTAGGAGCAGTACCAGTGCACGATCTGGTCACCGGCCGCGAGCGCCATGATCAATCTCGGGTCACCGTCTGAGTCGGGAATCGCGATGTAGGCGTTGCCCGGGATGTCCCACACGCCGGTGAAGAGCAACTGCGCGCCGATGCCGCTGGGAGACACCGTGCCGGCCGGCTCGTCATGCCAGGTGTAGCTGCTGTCGGCAGCGACCTTCAGCCATCCCTGGAACACCCAGTTGCCGAAGACACTCGGGTCGAAGTGATAGCACCTAAAGTCAAAACCGCGAATGTCAAAGGGCGGCCCTTCGACGAGGTCGCGACCGTTCCACCCCGAGTTCGCTTGAGCCTGTGTGATCGCTCCCACCGGGTTGGTGAAGGTCACCCAATCGGGCTCTGTCGGGCCAGAAGCGGATTGCGTGGGCGTCGGCGAAGAAGGGCTCGTGGATGCCGGGGGCGCGTCGTCGCATCCCGAAAGAGAAACGGACAGTGCCAGAGCACAGACGACGGCGACCAGGGAACGAGTGCGTGGAGACATGCTTCTAGTTTCCCGTGCGAAAGTCTCGGATTCATCTCATCGACACCCTGGAATCGGAAACTAGGGTGCTATGAAGCGCGATCTGCACCGAGGCGACCGCGAGCGAGACCGCAGCGAATCAGTGCCCGAGCGCGCGGGCGAGCTTCGAGGCGGATGCCGCGGGGCGCGCGCCCGTGGCGAAGATCGCGCGCTCGACGGCCGCGAAGAACACCACGCGATCTGCATCCGACACAGGCGCCGCAGGCCCGAGTTCGACCTCCCACTCGCGCCATGATCGCTCCACGCCCGTGCGCGCATCCCGTGCCTGAACATGATCGTCGACGAACTCGGCGAGCACCCCCGCCGGGCCAGACAGCTCATAGGCGTGCCGAGTGTTGCGGATGCGGGCGAGCGGGGTGAAGGGCGGCGGCCCCCATGCGGCCAGAGCCTCGACCACGGCGGGCGGCACAGCGGTCAGCGCACCCTCCTCCCCCAGCGGCCAGTGCAGCTCGACCCGCGCATCACCCCGACGCGGCCCTTTCACATGCCACCCGGCATCCGGCCCTCCGGTGCGGCGGCGCAGGGCCATATCCGCCCGCGCCAGCGCGAGATCCATCGTGTCGAAATAGTGGGCATCGAGCACGCGCACTTCGGCCGGCCCGCAAGAAGCAAGACTCGAGAAATCGGGCAAAGACGCGGCGGCATCCACGTCGTATGTGCGCTCGACCTCGACCGCGCGGTGGGGCTCAGTCGTCACTGGGAACGATGTCGTCGCTCGCCTCGAAAAAGCGGTAGGAGACCTCGGTCGGGCCGTCGTGCGGGCCGGTGTTGATAGGCTCACCGACCTTGCGGTAGATGACCTGTGTCATGCCGTAGGGAACGATCAGGCTGTCTTGCTCGATGTTGTCGAGAGGCAGAATCTGTCCGTCGAGCGGACCCCCGTGAAGACGTGCTAGTGCCATGCCCTCACCTTAGCCGAACACCCCTCTGAGGGCTATCGCGAAAACCGTGCCCAGAATCATCCACGGGCCGAAGGCGATGCGGGTTTTTCTGGTGGCGCGGCGCAGCAGCATGAGCGTGATCGCATAGAGCGAGGCGAAGACGAAGGCGGATGCCGCCCCCACCGCGAGCGCATCCCAACCATGCCAGGCGAGCACCGCTCCGAGCAGGGCTGCGAGCTTCACGTCTCCCCCGCCGACTCCACCCCGGCTGCCCAGATGCAGCAGCAGATAGAAGCCGCCGAGCAGCAGCATCCCGAGCAGCGAACGCATGAGACGCGCGGCATCCTGCAGCAGCACGGCCTCGACCCCCACGAGCAGGAGCGTGACGGCAAGCGTCGGCAGCACGATGCGGTTGGGCAGGCGATGCTCACGCGCGTCGATCACGACAAGCCACACACCCACGCCCAGCAGCACCAGGTGCGCGGTGAGCACGAGTGTGGCGTGCAGGTTCATGTCACGAAGGCTACGGCGGATGCGGCATCCGCCGCTCACGCCCTGTGGACAAGCAGGCGAGGCACAGTGAGCGCAATGTCGAATGTACGAAGTAGTTTTCAGAGAGTTATTGTTTTATTAGAAAATATCTTCGAGAATGGTGAGCATGTCTCTTGCCCTGGCTACCGATCACGCCGGCACCGCGGGTGCCCGTGACGATGCCCGCCTGGGCGAGCTGCTGCGCCTGCGCGGTGAGATCAGCCGGATGCAGCGACGCCGTGCCGAGGCGCCCCTGCTGCCGCTTGACCCGGCCCTGGCAGAGCTGCTGCCCGATGCCGGGCTGCGCGTGGGTGCCGCCTATTGCGTGGAGCCCTCCCCGAGCCTTCTCGCGGCACTCTTAGCGCCCCCCTCGCAAAAAGGCAGTTGGTGCGCGGTGGTCGGCATGCCCACGCTCGGCGTCGAGGCGCTGGCGGCTTTCGGTGTTGATCTTGACCGCGTGCTCTTCGTGCCGCATCCGGGTCAGCGGTGGCTCACTGTCACCTCGGTGCTGAGCGAGGTGGTGCCGCTGGTCGCGGTGCGCCCCCAGGGTCAAGCGCGCGATGCGGATGTCGCGCGGCTGAACGCGCGCCTGCGTGACCGGGGCTGCACCCTGCTTGTCACCGCGCCGTGGGCCGAGAGCCAGGCGACGATCCGGCTGGAGAACCCCGAGTGGCAAGGACTGCACAAAGGGTGGGGACTGCTCGAAGAGCGGATCGTGACGGTGGCGGCATCTCGGCGCGGGGGCGGCACGCA
>CAZHIU010000009.1:0-28316 GCA_964532555.1 uncultured Microbacterium sp. | reverse complement strand
TCCCAGGGCGTGCGCCGGGGGCAACGGCGACGGCTCGCGCAGTCGCTGTGCGCAGGTCTGCGGTTTTTGCCCGCCGATGCGCACCGTGACGACCGGGCTTTTCTGCCCGTGCTGCGGGCGCTCGAGGCCGAGGTTCCCGGGGTGCAGCAGTTGCGGGCGGGGTTGGCGGCTTTTCGCGCGCGGGGGCCGGCGCGCTACTACGGGGGTGAGCGGCAGGTAGCAGAGCACCTGCTCGGCGTGCTCGCCGCGCAGGGGCATCCCGAGGCTCGTGCGGGGGTGGCCGATGGGCTTTTCACCGCCGAGCAGGCGGCAAAGCATGCTGACCCCTGCCGCGTCGTCGATGCGGGGCAGTCCGCCGCCTTTCTCGCTCCCCTGCCCGTGCAGCTTCTGGGCGATGAGACGCTCACTTCGCTGCTGGAACGACTCGGGGTGCGCACGATGGCCGAGTTCGCCCAGCTTGCCGAAAGCGATGTGCGCGCTCGACTCGGCGAGCAGGGGGTGCGTCTGCGCGCCCTTGCCGCCGGAGCCGACTCCCGCCCGATTGCCCCCCAAGCGCCCGCCGCTGAGATGGTGCGCGAGATCCTCTTCGACACCCCTCTCGCCCAGGCGGATCAGATCGCTTTCGCGGTTCGGCAGACGGCGGATGCCGTGATCGAAGCGGTCGCGCGTGCATCCGCCGTCTGCACCGAGGTGCGCATCGACCTGACCGACGACAGAGGTCAGATCACGACCCGCAACTGGATGCATCCGAGTTGCTTCGAGGCCGCCGACATCGTCGACCGCGTGCGCTGGCAACTCGAAAGCGACCTTGCCCAGTCGGTCGACGAGAACCGTATCTCTGCGGGCATCACCGAGGTGCGCATCACCCCGACCACAATAGATTCCGCAGCCCACCACCAACCGGGGCTTTTCGGGCAGGGCAGCGAAGAGCGGCTGCACCACGGGGTTTCGCGCGTGCAGACGCTGCTCGGGCATCGCGCGGTGACGACCGCCGCAGTGGGCGGGGGGCGCTTTCTGGCAGAGCGGCAGCTTCTCACGCCCTGGGGTGATCGCCCGCTCACAGAGCGAACGGTGACGCAACCCTGGCCGGGGCATCTGCCGCCGCCGCATCCGAACGAAGTGTTTGTGCCCCCGCGCCCCGTGGCCGTGCGGGGGCACGACGGTGCGGCTATCGAGATCGACGCGCGGGGGGCGTTGTCGGCATCCCCCGCTCTCGTCGACGAGACCCCCGTGGTGGCGTGGGCCGGCCCCTGGCCCGTGCGAGAGAGATCGTGGGATGCCGAACGCGCGCGCCGCGCCTACCGCCTGCAACTGCTCGACGAAGGGCAGCGCGCCTGGGTGGTGCTCTGCGAGCGGGGGCAGTGGCACGCCGAGGGCGTCTACCGCTGAGCGGATGCGACAAGACAGAAGGGCGGTGAGAAATGGGATGGCACAACCCGCCGCTCTCGTGGGCTGAGTTCGAGCAGACGCTGAGCGGTCAGATGACAGAGGCTGCGCCGCGCAGCCGCGAGCGCGCGCCGAGCGAACCGCCGAAGATCGAACGCCCCGCCGAGGCCGAACCCTATGCCGAGTTGCACGCGCACTCCTCTTTCTCTTTTCTGGATGGCGCGTGCTCTCCCGCGAGCCTCGCCGCCGAGGCCGAACGCCTGGGGCTCACCGCGCTCGCGCTCACCGATCACGATGGCTTCTATGGTGCTGCCCACTTCGCCGAATACGCCGAAACGCTGTCTCTGCAGACGATCTACGGGGCCGAGCTCTCGCTGGGGTTGCCGCCGAAATACTCGAGTGGCGGCGGGCATCCCGACCCCCCGGGCGAACATCTGCTCGTCATCGCCCACGGCGAGGAAGGCTACCACCGCCTCTCGGGTGCCCTCACGCGCGCGCATCTGCGCGGGGGCGAGAAGGGGCGCCCGCTCTACGATCTCGACGATCTTGCCGGCAGCGCCGGTGGCCACTGGACGATTCTCACGGGATGCCGCAAGGGCGCGGTGCGCCAGGGGCTCGCGCGCGGGGATGCCGCCACTCCCCTGCGCACTCTCGTCGACCTTTTCGGTGCCGACCACATCGCCGTCGAGCTCTTCGATCACGGCAACCCCCGTGATACCCGCGACAACGATGCCCTGGCAGAGCTGGCCCGCGAACGGCACCTGCCCGTGGTGGCGAGCAACAATGTGCATTACGCCACCCCCGAGCGTGCGCCCCTGGCCGAGGCGATTGCCGCCGTGCGCGCGCGGCGCAGCATGGATGAGCTCGACGGCTGGCTTCCCGCGCACGGCGGTGCGCATCTGCGCTCGGGGGCCGAGATGGCGACGCGCTTTGCCCGCTACCCGGGAGCCATCACCACGGGGCTCCGCATCGCGGCGGCAGCGGCCTTTCCGCTGCGCCGCGCCCGCCCCGCCCTGCCGAAGCAGAAAGTGCCCGAGGGGCACACCCCCATGAGTTATCTGCGCCAGCTCGTCTGGCAAGCGGTGCCCGAGAAGTATCCGGCGCTCAGCGGCGAGGGTCGCGCGCGCATCGAACGCGAACTGGCCGTGATCGAGCAGAAGGATTTTCCCGGGTACTTCCTGATCGTGCACGACATTGTCGCCGAGGCGCGGCAGCGGCGCATCCTGTGCCAGGGGCGAGGCTCGGCCGCGGCGAGCGTGGTCTGCTATCTGCTCGGCATCACCGCCGTCGATGTGCTCCACTACAACCTTCCCTTCGAGCGCTTTCTGGCCACCACGCGCGACGAAGAACCCGATATCGACGTCGATTTCGATTCGAGCAGGCGCGAAGAGATCATCCAGTGGGTTTATGAGCAGTACGGGCGAGAACGAGCGGCACAGGTGGCGAACGTCATCCAGTACCGCCCGAAGAACGCGGTGCGCGATATGGCGCGCGCCTTTGGTTTCTCGGTGGGTCAGCAGGATGCCTGGTCGCGCCAGATCGAGGGCTGGGGTCGCGACATCGCCTCAGGCGAGGGTGCGAACGGCATTCCCCCGGCGGTGCTGAGCTATGCCACCGAGTTGCTCAAGGCACCCCGGCATCTGGGCATCCATTCGGGCGGCATGGTGCTCACCGACCGCCCCGTGGGTGAGGTGGTGCCCATCGAGCACGGGCGCATGCAGAATCGCACCGTCATCCAGTGGGACAAGGATGACGCGGCGTGGATGGGGCTGGTCAAGTTCGACCTTCTGGGGCTCGGGATGCTTTCTGCCATCCAGCACTGCTTCGACCTCGTGGCCGCGGCGACCGGTGAGAACTGGATGCTGCACACGATCCCCCGCGAGGAGGCCGGGGTCTACGACATGCTGTGCCGGGCCGACACGATCGGGGTGTTCCAGGTCGAGTCGCGGGCGCAGATGGGGCTGCTTCCGCGTCTGCGGCCGAGGTGCTTCTACGATCTCGCGATCCAGATCGCTCTGATTCGCCCGGGGCCGATTCAGGGTGGGGCGGTGCATCCCTTTGTTCGGCGCAAGACCGGGGCCGAGAAGGTGAGCTACCCGCATCCCTCGCTCGAACCGGTTCTCGAGCGCACGCTGGGTGTGCCCATCTTTCAGGAGCAGCTCATCCAGATGGCGACGACGCTCGGCGATTGCTCGGCGGATGAGGCCGACCTGCTGCGGCGGGCGATGGGCTCGAAGCGAGGGCTTGAGCGCATCGAGAGCATCCGCGACACGCTCTATCAGGGGATGGCGAAGAAGGGCTTGAGCGAAGGCGCGTCAGACCGCATCTATGCGCAGATTCAGGCTTTTGCGAATTTCGGTTTCGCCGAGTCGCATTCGCTGGCTTTTGCGCAGTTGGTTTATGTGAGTTCTTGGTTGAAGCTGCACTACCCTGCGGCTTTTCTTGCCGCTCTGCTGCGCGCGCAGCCGATGGGGTTCTATTCGGCGGCGACGTTGACGGCCGATGCCCGCCGGCACGGGGTCGAGGTGCGCCGCCCCGATCTGCACGCTTCGGGGGTGCATCCGGGGCTTGAAGGGCTTGGCCAGCGGCGCGAGATCACCGGTGAGAACGCGTGCCTGGTCACGCCGCAGCCCGAGCCCGACGCCTTCGAGCCCGAGGCACCGGATGCCTCCGCCGCCCACCGCCGCGACGGCGCTTTCGCGGTGCGGTTGGGTCTGGGCGCGGTGCGCGGGATCGGCGAGGCCACTGCCGAGCGCATCGTGGCCGAGCGAGAGGCGCGCGGGCCTTTTGCCGATTTGCACGATCTTGTGCGGCGCACGGATGCCACTGCCGCCCAGCTTGAGGCCCTGGCCACCGCGGGTGCCTTCTCGTGTCTAGGGCTGGCACGCCGTGAGGCATTGTGGCTCGCGGGGGTGGCGGCCGATGACCGCGCTCAGTTTCTGCCGGGAACGACCGTGGCCGTGCAGCCGCCGCTCTTTGCCGATCAGAGCAGTTTTGAGCAGCTTTCGGCCGATCTATGGGCCACGGGTATCTCCAGCGACGATCATCCCCTTGCGCATTTTCGGGGCGCACTGCGCCAGCGCGGGGTGCTCAGCTGTGCCGAGTTGCGCACGCACGAGACCGGGCGTCGCATCGAGGTCGCGGGGCTTGTCACGCACCGGCAGAGGCCCTATACGGCATCCGGAATCACCTTCTTGAACCTCGAAGACGAGTCGGGGCTTTCGAACATCATCTGCTCTGCCGGTGTGTGGAAGCGGCACCGTCGCACGGCGCGCGAGTCGCCCGCACTGATTGTGCGCGGCATTCTCGAACGCTCACCCGAGGGCGTGGTGAATGTGCTCGCGGATGCTTTCGAAGACCTGCGCACGGGTCTGCCGCATCGCTCGCGCGACTTTCAGTGAGCGGGGCGGATCAGGGGTTCGCGGGCGGAGTGCCGGGGCTGCTGCCCCAGCGGAGTGCTTCGGCTCTCGCTGCCGCGAGCGCGGCATCCGCCCCACCGAGCGCTTCCTGGGCCTCTTCTGCGGCCAGCCGCTGTTGGTGCGCACTCGCGCCGCTCACGCTGACGACGAGCGTCGTGTAGGGGCGCCTTCCGCCCGACACCACCGTGCAGGCGAGAACCTGTCCTTGCCAGGTGCCCGTGCCTGCACCGACCGAGGGCCGATAGTGGATGCCGGTGTCGAGGTCTGTGACCGCGAACGACTCGCCCGCGGCTTTCGCAGAGGGGAACTCGGTGACTTCGACCCGGTGGCCGACCGGAATCGCCGCCGGATAGTCGAGCGTGAGCGTTCGGTCCATGTCTCCAGCATGACACACGGGGCCTCGGCGAGGGTCGGGAGCGGTTGTGCGCTGTCGTTCAGCCTCGCAGAATCTTTTCCATCGCCTTGCCGCGGGCTAGTTCGTCGACGAGTTTGTCGAGGTAACGCACCTGCTGCATGAAGGTCTCTTCGATGTCTTCGACTCTGACCCCGCAGATGACCCCGGTGATGAGCGTGGCGTTGTCGTTGATGCGCGCGCCCGCGAAGAAGTCGTCGAGGGTGGTGCGGTTCTCAAGATGGCGGGTGATCTCGGCGTCGCTGTATCCGGTGAGCCAGCCGATCACCTGGCGCAGTTCGCCCTCGGTGCGCTCTTTCTTGACCACCTTTGTCACATAGTGCGGGTATACCTCTGCGAATGCCATGCGGCGCACGCGCGCGAGCGTCTTCTCGTCGGTTTTCATGCGTCTTCTTTCTCGGGATGCCCTGCCGATACGAGTTCGGCGACCGAGTTCAGCACCTCACTCGGGCGGAAGGGGTAGCGTTCGATCTCGGCGGGGTCGCTGATGCCGGTGAGCACGAGCACGGTGTGCAGGCCCGCCTCGATTCCGGCGACGATGTCGGTGTCCATGCGGTCGCCGATCATGCCGGTGTTCTCGGAGTGTGCACCGATCCGGTTCAGCGCGGAACGGAACATCATCGGGTTCGGCTTGCCGACCACATAGGGGTCTTTGCCGGTGGCCTTGGTGATCAGAGCCGAGATCGCGCCGGTTGCGGGCACCACGCCTTCGAGGCTGGGACCGGTGGGGTCGGGGTTGGTCGCGATGAATCGCGCCCCTTTGCCGATCAGTCGGATCGCTTTAGTGATCGCGTCGAAGGAGTAGTGTCGCGTCTCGCCGACGACGACATAGTCGGGGTGGTTCTCGGTCATGATGAACCCGGCCTCGTGCAGGGCGGTGGTGAGCCCGGCTTCGCCGACGACGAATGCGGAGCCGCCCGGCATCTGCGTGCGCAGGAACTCGGCGGTGGCCAGTGCCGAGGTCCAGATGCGGTGCTCGGGCACTTCGAGCCCCGAGGCGTGCAGGCGCGCCGAGAGGTCGCGGGGTGTGAAGATCGAGTTGTTCGTCAGCACCAGAAACTCGGTGCCGGCATCCGACCACTGCCGCAGCAGTTCGGCGGCGCCCGGGATCGCGCGGTTCTCGTGAACGAGCACGCCGTCCATGTCGGTGAGCCAGCTCTTGATCTCGTCGCGTCGTGACATGGGGGCATTCTACGCAAGGGCGATGACGAAGAGGTGTCGGGGCGGCGTCGTCGCGATGCGCGAGCGACTGTTGCGGCGTTGTTGCGGCCTTGTCGAGAGGCCGAGACACGCGGCATACTGGCAGCACCGATGCGAGGAGGTGGGTATGGCGAGTGCACATGTGATCAAGCCGCTCACCCCCGAGACCTTCCCGGCGTGGTTGGCGCTCGCGCAGAAGCACAACGGCGTGTGGGGTGGATGCTACTGCTCGTATTTCCACGGCGACACCGACGGCACCGTCAAGAGCGAGTACGACCGGGCGACGTTCAAGCAGCGGCTTGTCGAGGAGGGCGTTGCGCACGCCGCGCTCGTCTTTGACGGCGATGACGCGATCGCGTGGTGCGAGTACGGCAGCCCGATCGAGTTGCCGAACATCTATCACCGCAAGCAGTACGACGCGGGCGAGACAAAGCCCGCACCGTGGCGCATCACCTGCTTCTTCGTCGACCGCGACCACCGACGTTCGGGTGTGGCGCGGGAGGCGCTGGATGGCGCGCTCGCGCTGATCGCGCAGGCGGGCGGCGGTGAGGTGGTGTCGTTTCCCAATGAGCTGGCCCCCGATAAGAGAACGTCGTCGTCGTTTCTTCACAACGGCACGCGGGCCATGTTCGAGAAGGCGGGCTTCACTTTCGAGCGCCACATCGGCAAGAGCAAGACGGTGATGCGCAAGACCGTTCTGCCTGCGGGTGGCTGATCGAGTTGTGTTCGGCGCGCGTGTCAGAGGCTGCGGTCTAGGATGTGCGCATGGCTCTGCTTGATCACCTTGGCCTCACCGTCGATGACCTGCCTCGCGCGGTCGCGCAATTCGATCCGGTGCTGCACGCGCTGGGATTCACGCGATACGACGCCGATGGCTCGGTCTCATGGAGCGTGGGCGATGAGTCGGAGTTGATCCTCTTCCCCGCGCGCGAGAAGGGCACAGGACCACACCGCCACGGGCGAGTCGGATGGCAGCACCTCGCTTTCGCCGTTTCATCGCGCGCCGAGGTCGATCGCCTGCACGCGATCGCCGTCGGTGCGGGTTGGGTGGTCGTGCGCGAGCCGAAGGAGTATCCGCGGTTCTCCGACCGCTACTATGCGTCATTCGTCGAAGACGACAACGGCATCCGGATCGAGTTCATGCACAACCCGCCGCGGGCGGGTATTGCGGGTTGAGCGTTCGACCCGGTGGACGGCCTCAGCGCGAGCAGAAGATTGTTGGTCTTGACTCGGCAGGGTTGGTGGCTGATCGATGTAATCGAACAGGTTGGGTCGAAGGATTTGAACCTGCGACCCCTTGAAGAAATCCCTGGTCAGAGGGTTGTTTCCCGGAATCCTGGACGCTCGCGGGTTCCCTGTTTCCAACTGGGAACCGGGCGGCTCGCCTGGTTGGAGTGTAGCCGGAGACCGTGGATTGACGGCAATAAATCCTGATGACTTCAGAATGGATAATTTTCCCCGGGGGACGAGACCCCGGTGGCGACCTTCTGACCGATGCATAGCGACTACCTTCGAGTTCCGATCAACCTGCGCACCTCAGAGGATGAAGCACCCTCGTCTACCCAGGAGTCGAGTCCCAGTCGCATCACCCGCGTGTCGCATTTGTGAATGTATCAAGACCAGCGATATTATCGCAGCTGTGGATACTTCAGCTGCCGAGGAGGTCGCTCGGGTCTTCGCCCCGGTCGGCTACGCCCTTCATGAGGCAATGCCGACCGCGATTGGCAAGACCGACGAGGCGATGAAGCATCTGGGGATGACGCCAGCGAGCTACCCCTCCCAGTACATCCACAACATCGTGGGCTGCACGCACAGTCTGATGGCTGCAGCCGACATCGGCACCTGGGTGCTCGACAACAACGCCCGCAAGAAGCAGCTGCACCTCTCCCGCGACCTTTGGTCGGTGCGTCTTCTGGCGAGCACCTTCGACCAGCGTGTTCCGGCGGCCGGCCGCAACCAGGCTCGTCAAGGGCACTACCTCAACCCTTCGGTCACGACGCAGAGCGCCGACGCCGCGCTCCTGCAGCAGCACGGCTTCCTCGTGATCTGGCGCATCGACTCGACGACGGGCGAGGTCGTCCTCGATCTTGTGCACACGCTCTCGACCTGGAAATGGGGACAGGCGGAGCGGGTCGACCTGCGGATGCCGCTGGTCGCCGACGAGGCGGACCTCAACAACCTCAAGTTCAGTCCGGCCGAGGAGGACAACCTCGAAGACCTCGGCATCATCGACCAGCGAGGCACGTATCAGCGAGGTGCGATCGATGGGCGCGGCGCCTCGTCCTGAGCGAATTCTCGCCGTGCGCGACCTCCTGGGGCTAAGCCTCCAGGAGCTCGGAACGTCGGCGGGATTCAGCCAGAGCTACTTCTCGGAAATCGCCAGCGGCAAGCGACCCTTCTCCCTCGCCCACGCCGAGCAGATCGCAACGGCGACCGGGTTCCCGAAAGAGTTCTTTCTGGTCGAAGCGCCCCAGGTCGAGGCCGATTCGCTGCAATTCAGGAAGCTCAAGACCTCCAAGGCGGCGACGACCCGTAAGGCTTCCCAATACTTCCGCGAGACATCACGGATCACTCAGGACGTGTCACGAGCCGCCGGGCTAAAGCCGAAGGCGCTCCCGTTTGTGAATGAAGCGACGATAGGCACGCTCGAAGACAGCGTCATCGAACAGGCCGCTGCCGCCACGCGGCAGCTGATGGGGGTGAGCGCCGACGCGGCCATCCCAAACATGACCCGTGCGATCGAACGGCTCGGGATCGTCGTCGCGCCGGTCCTCCTCGATCCCCTGGAGGACGAGGTTCGAGTCGTCAGTGAAGGGCACTTCGGCATCTCTCACGGCGACCAACTCGGCGTCCCCGTAGTCGGGTACTTCCCGGGGAAATCACCCGACCGTGATCGCTTTACGTTGGCACACGAGATAGGTCACGTCGTACTGCACTCTCATCGAACCGCCGACGACCCGGAGCCCGAGGCAAACCGCTTTGCGGGGGCGCTGCTCCTGCCCGAGAACACAGCGCGCAGTGAGCTGCACGCGCAAATCACGCTCAACCAGTTGGCGCGCCTTAAGGCAAGGTACGGCATCTCAATTCAGGCCCTTATCATGCGTGCGGCCGGGCTCAGCATCATCGATCAGAAGCGACAGCGATCCCTCTTCGTCCAGCTCAACGTCCGAGGGTGGCGCCAAAACGAGCCGGTAGAGGTCGGCGCCGAGTACCCCCTCTTGCTGCGCAAGCTCATCGAAGCCAGCTTGCCCCCGAACGCGACCTCCAAAGACGTTGAGAAGGTAACAGCGCTTCCTCGCGCCTACGTCCGTGCCATCGCGCCTCCACCGCCGAGACAACCAACGGACAGCCTCGCACCAGCGGTCAAGTTCGCTCGACACAACGTCGCTAAGTAGTCGGCAGATCGGTGGGCACCAATACAATTGGACTACCCGTGCACCGCCTTCAGCGTTGGAAGTTGCATCTAGCCTCACGGCCCGACGACTTTGCGGGTCATCGGAGACGAAGAGGAGTGGGCGTGGTCGAGCTGATATGGGACGGCAAGTACGACGACAAGGGGAAGCGGGTCGCTCCGCTGCGCGTCGCATTGCCCTTTCAGACGATCGAGACGGTCAACGAGTCCGCGTTGGAACGTCAGCAGGCATGGGATCTCTTCGCGGCCGACAAGCCTGCCGAATGGCGCAACCGCCTCATCTGGGGTGACAAGAAGTATGTGCTGCCCGCACTGCTGGAGGAGTTCTCCGAGTCGGTCGATCTGATCTACATTGATCCGCCGTTCTTCACCGGCGATGACTTCTCGTTCAACATCTCGGTCGATGGCGAAGACTTCACCAAGGAACCGAGTCTCATCGAGCAGAAGGCATACCGCGATACCTGGGGCAACGGTATCGATGGGTATCTCGCATGGTTCCACAGCACCGTGACTTTGCTCCGAGACCTTCTCAAGCCCACTGGGCACATGCTTGTCCATTTGGACTGGCACGTCGGCCACCTTGCCAAGGTGGTGCTCGATGAGGTCTTTGGGCGCGAGAACTTCCGAAATGAGATTGTTTGGTACTACTACAACAAGATGCCGGATACGAGGAACAGCCAATTCCCGCGTTCGCATGACGTGATCTTTTTCTACGCCAAGAACAAGGACTCCGGATACTACTTCGCACATCAGGAGGAGCTGCGGAACGCCCCCACGATGCAGCTCGCGCGCAAAAAGGTCAACGGTCGGATGGTCAACGCGCGGGACGAGGATGGCAATGTCATCTACAACGAGCGAACTCATCGCACGGTAGACGATGTTTGGCGAATCTCGATGCTCCAGCCTGCCGACAAGACTCAGAACGTTGGCTACCCGACTCAGAAGCCGGATGCCTTGCTAGAGCGAATCATCAACTCCATGACGGAGCCGGGTGACCTCGTCCTTGATTGCTTCGCGGGGAGCGGCACGACTGCGGTAGTAGCCGAGAAGCTAGGCCGTCGCTGGATCACTTCGGATCTGGGCCGGTTCGCAATCCATACGACACGCAAGCGGCTGCTTAGCAATGAGCACGTCCGTCCGTTCGACGTCCAAAACCTCGGCAAGTACGAACGCCAGCTCTGGCAGGAAGCCGAGTTCGGAGAGTCGGCTGGCGCACGCATCGCGGCCTACCGATCGTTCATCCTCGAACTCTATGGTGCGGAGCCGATCAACGGCTATGCCTGGCTGCACGGTCTCAAGCGCGGCCGGATGGTGCATGTCGGGACAGTGGACTCTCCTGTCTCGGTAAGCGACGTCCGCCAGATCGTGGCCGAGTTCCGCCGTGCTGCCGGGACGGGCGACAACGCACCGGGGGTGCAGAGCGTCGATGTCCTCGGTTGGGACTTCGCGTTCGAGTTGAACGAGGTGGCGCGTCAAGACGCGCTCAAGGCGGGTATCGAGTTGCACCTCGTGCGTATTCCTCGGGAGGTACTGGAGAAGCGTGCCGTCGAGCAGGGCGACATCCGCTTCTTCGAGTTGGCTGCGCTGGATGTGTCAGACAAAGTCAAGGGCGCCGAACTGACGCTCACCCTGGAGAATTTCATCATCCCGCTTGACGACGTGCCAGCCGACATCCAGGCAGCCGTCAGTCACTGGTCGCAATGGATCGACTACTGGGCGGTGGACTGGGACAACAAGGGCGACGCCTTCCATAACGAGTGGCAGACCTATCGCACTCGCAGTTCCTCGTCGATTGATCTGGCGGCGACGCATACCTATGTCGAACCCGGCGAGTACTCCGTCGTCGTGAAAGTGATCGACATTCTTGGCAATGACACGACCAAGGTCGTCAATGTCAAGGTCGGTGCCTAGTGGCCAGAAAGCCCGCCGCCCTGCCGATGGCAGCCACTGCGGCGCTCGTCCCCGAAATCCGTAAAGGTGTCGAAGCCTGGCGCGCGGCTGGTCGCCCGGGCGTCTCAGAGACGACCGGGCTGCTGCTCCGCCATTGGTTCGACAGCGAGCATCGCATGCCGAGCGGCCGGCGATTCGCCTATTACCCCGCCCAACGGACGTCGATCGAAACCCTGATCTGGCTCTACGAAGTCGAAGGCGTGCGTCGCCACCGCGATCTACTGGAGCGCTTCACCACAACCCCTGGCCTACACATCCTGCAGCACGACGACTTCGCCCGCTACGCCATCAAGATGGCCACCGGCTCAGGCAAGACCAAGGTCATGTCCCTCGCCATCGCCTGGCAGTATTTCAACGCGGTGGCGGAGGCGAATGACGACTACGCGCGCACCTTCCTCCTGCTCGCGCCGAACCTGATCGTCCTCGACCGCCTGCGGGCGGATTTCTCGAATGGGCGCATCTTCAAGCTCGATCCAGTCATCCCTCCCGAACTTAAGATCTATTGGGAGTTCGACTCCTACATGCCGGGCGAGCCGGAGAAGGCATCCTCGCAGGGTGGGCTCTACCTGACCAACATCCAGCAGCTTTACCAGCCGAGCGCCCGGGCAGCGGTCGAGGAAGAGCCGGCCATCACGGACGTTCTCGGACCGGCTCCGGGGGCCTCGATCGAGAATGTGGTGGATCTGGCTCAGCGCCTCGCCGATCGAGAAGCCAATCTCATGGTGCTGAACGACGAAGCCCACCACGTCCATGACGAGGACAACGAGTGGAATCGGATCATCCGGCGGATTGGATCGGCCACGCCGATCCTGAGCCAGCTCGACTTTTCGGCAACGCCCAGGTATCAGAGTGGCGGCCTGTTCACCTGGACGATCTCGGACTATCCGCTCAAGCAGGCGATCATCGACCAGATCGTCAAGCGGCCGACCAAGGGCATCACCTCGGGGTTGAAAGACCAGCCCTCGGACATCGCCAGCGTCCGCTACCAGGCGTATCTCACCGCAGGCGTGGAGCGCTGGCGCGAATACCGCGAACAGCTCAAGCCGCTGGACAAGAAGCCCGTCCTTTTCGTCATGCTCAACAGCACGGCCGAAGCCGACGATGTCGGCAACTACCTCCAAACCAAGTACCCCAGCGAGTTCGGCGCAACTGACGCCAGCGATGCACAGCTCTTGGTTATCCACACCGACCGCAGCGGCGACGTGTCCAAGAAAGACCTCGATGCGGCTCGCGGGGTGGCGCGGCGCGTCGATGAGAATCAGAACTCAGTCAACGCCATCGTCTCAGTGCTCATGCTCCGTGAGGGTTGGGACGTGCAGAACGTCACCGTCATCGTCGGGTTACGCCCGTTTAGCGCCAAGGCGAACATCCTGCCGGAGCAGGCCATCGGCCGTGGCCTGCGTCGGATGTTCGGTGACGGCTCTACCGACTATGTCGAGCGAGTCGATATCCTTGGCAACCCCGGCTTCCTCAAGTTCTTGGAGCAGCTCGAACAGGACGAGGACATCACCCTCGACACTTTCGACCCCAAGAATCCGGTCGTCATTACGACGATCGCTCCCGACCCGGACAAGAACGACCACGACATCCTGGTCCCCCGCCTCAGTCCGATCTTGGTTCGCAAGCGGTCGCTGGCCGAAGAAATCGCGGCGATCGATGTGATGACCTTCAAGATCCCGACGCTGCCGAAGAAGGAGAACGACAAGACTGCTCAGAAGTTCTCTTACGAGGGCACGGACATCGTGACGCTCGAGAAACTCGTCGAGCGCGAGTACACGATCCCCGAACCCCAGACGGCTGAGGAGGTCATCTCTTACTATGCGAAGCGGATCGCCCAGGACGTGAAGCTCCCATCGCAATTCTCCGTTATCGCACCCAAGGTGCGGACGTTCCTCGAACACCGAGCTTTCGGTGAAACGGTCGATCTATCGTCGAGAAGCATGGTGCGGGCGATCGCAACCCCGGTTGCTTCGTACCTGACCATCAAGACCTTTGCTGAGGTGCTTCGCGGCCTGGTCATCGACGAGCTGACGCCGACGCTCGAGGACGCCGGCCGGCCGCTTTCTAGCACCGAGCCATTCCCGTTCTCCCGCCCGACGTTCACGGCTAGCAAGACGGTCTTCAACCTCGTCGCCGCGGACAACGAGTTCGAGCGCAAGTTCGCCAAGTTCCTCCAGGATGCGGAAGATGTGACGTCGTTCGCCAAGCTCCCGCAGCGCTTCGGCTTCACCATCGAATACACCGACAGCGCCACCAACCTTCGCTACTACGAGCCCGACTTCATCGCCGTGGATTCGGCCGGGATTCACTTCGTCGTTGAAACCAAGGGGCGCGAGGACATCGACGTCGCCTTCAAAGATCGTGCGGCACGCGCCTGGTGCGAGAACGCGACGTTCCTGACGGAAACCACCTGGCAGTACGTCAAGGTGCCGCAGCTTGAGTTCGAGAAGCTGCAGCCGACCGAACTGGCCGAAGTGGCGATCGCGTTTGGCAGCGAGTAAGCCGCACGCCTCCGCCTGATTGCGCGACAGGTCGCCGGCGCACGTCACAGCTTGTCCCCACCGCGCTTCAACAAGTACCGCTGACAGAGCGGTCCCACCCGGACTCACGTATCCACCACTGCGCCACCGGCTGGGTCATCTCATAACGGCTCGCAACCGTCGACGGCCGAGCGCAGATCGCTGGAGTGACGCCGAGTGAGAACAGAGCCGCGCAGAGCACGCGAAGACTTGGGCTGAAACTTGCTTGCCGCGAATGACATGTATACCGCGAATAGCGCGAACGGGGCGTATAGTAGTCACCGTGACCGATACCACCGACCTGACCAACGCCAGCGCGACCGCAGCCGCTAAGCGATCACGGATTAGCCAGGGCGACATTCCGGCGATTCCTCTTGAGAAGGCGCTTCGCGTGCCACGTGCGATCGCCGACAACTACGCGTCTCACCCCACGCGTCCGCTCGATGTCGCGTCCGCGCTCAACGTCCAGCCGTCGTCTGGCCCTTTCCGAGCTGAGTGCGGTGCGGCAATTGGCTACGGCTTGACGGAAGGGGGACCAAACGCTCCTGAGATCAGCCTGACAGCGCTCGGCAAACGTATTGTCACTCCCACCGAGATAGACGATGACAAGGTTGCGCTGCGAGAAGCTGCGCTCAAACCCACGGTAGCCCACCAGTTCTACACGAAGTACGACGGTTCACCTCTGCCGCCGAAGAACATCGCACAGAACGTGTTGGCGACCTTCGATGTCCCAGTCGATCGAACGAGCGACGTCTTTGACCTGCTTATAGAGAACGCTCGCTACGCCGGCTTCCTCAAGGCCATCAAGGACAAGGAGTACGTCGATATTGGAGGCCCGCTACGTGGATCCCCGGCACCGACCGGTGCTGCGGCCTCTGAATCTTCCTCGTTCATGGAACAGGACGAGGCCAACGATGAGCCCAAAGACCAGCGCGACACCTCGTCGACCGACGAGACGGCACCGGCGGAAGCGGTGCACGCACCCAAGAACGCCATTTTCGTTGGCCATGGCGGGAACAAGCTCCCGATGGAGCAGCTTGTCAAGATTCTCAACGAATACGGCATCCCTCACAGGGTTGCCGTAGAGGAGCCGAATCGTGCGCGACCGATCCCTCAGAAGGTCGCAGAGACGATGCGCGAGTGCGGGGCCGCAATTTTGGTGTTCACTGCCGACAAGGAGTACTTCGACGCGGAAGGTAACAGCATCTGGCGCCCAAGTGAGAATGTCTCGCACGAACTCGGTGCGGCCTCTGTGCTCTACGGGGAGAGGATCGTCGTCTTCAAAGAAAAGGGTATAGAACTTCCCTCGAACTTCAGCAGTGTCGGATATATCGAGTTCGAGAAGGACAAGCTCGGCGACAAGGGCATCGAGCTCTTCCGCGAACTCGTCAGCATGAAGATCCTGAGCGTCTCGGTCGCGTAGACCCATAATCGACCATCTGACTATGAGGCGAAACGATTCGCTCCGATCGAAAGTAAGCGCACTCCCCTCTTGCTGTCCCCGGACAGAAATCACGTCGACAGTCGATCGATTCGACGGCCAAGCTGTCGAGAGCGGGTGCCGGGCGAGGGGCACTGGCCGCCCGCGGCCTCGCCCCGTATCGCACCGCAACGCTCGTCCGACTTTCGTAGCTCCCATCACAATGCTCAGATTCCGCCGAGCTCCAACCACCCGGCACCTCGTTTCTGCTTCCATCAATATCCATGCTCTGCTATCGGCCTCTTTCGTCCTCACGCCTCTTGCATCCAAGGTGCGCGCCATCTCCGGCAGACCCCTCGAGCGAGCGCGCTGACGGGTCGCCAAGCGGTCGCTGACCAGCGAAGGAAACGCCACGCGATGCGGTTTCTGTGGAGTCGGAGCAGCCATATCGGGTTCGTTGCGCACCTGATCGACGGCTCCCCGTCCCTCGCATCCTGGTCGCTCCATCGCAACCGAATAGTGACCGATGCCGTCCAACAGTCCGACCGTTCGGCCGAGCCCCACTTCGGACCCCCGGAAGTACGGTTCACGACGTCAGCCGCCGCTACAGCCTGGTTCGGCCATCTCCCCGAAACGACGGTCTTCACCTGGACGCTGGCGGATTCGAAGGGCCAAGTTCTCGCGGCGAGCGCAGCAGCGTTCCCTGCGATCATGATGGCCGAACTCGATGCACGTCGCATCCAGGAGTTCGCCGACGAGCTCCAGCTCGAGCTCGTCGCTGATCCAAGCGGACGCGGATTCGCCTGGACCGGCTACCGCGACGGCGTCGGCATCCTGACCTCCACCGCGTGGCATGCCGCGAGGACGGATGCTCTGCAGGAGGCCACGATCGCCGTCGGGCTACTGCCGGTCGCGAGCGTGGCGCAGTACGCGATCCTGGCCGACTGATCCCGGTGCCGGTGAATCACCGGCACCACGGCACTCGGTCCGGGTGATTCACCCGGACCAGGTACACGTCTCCTCGATCACTCCTCCCGAGCCAGGACCCGGTCGAGCAGCACGGCGTCAGAATCCAAGCCCTTGTCTGACCATCTGCAGGTTCAGCAGACCGCGTCGACGATCTGCCTCATCGAGGTCCACCCATGACCGGCTCGACGTGTCGGCAAGGACGTCGAGGACCGCATGGATTCTTTTCCGGTCGTTTGCGCTCGCGGAGGCGTAGTCGAGCACGGAGGCATCGCCGAGACAGGCGAGCAGCACGGCGACGTCATCAAGGTGGCGATCACGGTCGCGACGGTCGACGAGCCATGCGGCCCCCTTCGCGACGAGCGCGCCGAACTCGTCGGGAACGCCCATCTCGACGACTGCGCCACTGTTGAACTCGAGCCGGTAGATGTCGCGTCTTCGTATGGCCTGCTCACCGGAAGGCGCCTCGAACGCCGGACGACGTGCGAGGCGCGGAGTCATCCGTGACGGCAGGTGGTCGGCGACCATGATGTCGACCTTCCGCCCGTCCGGGTGCAGGAAGCGATAGGCGTGCTGCTCGTCGTCGCTGAGGTCGAAGCCGAGCTTCGCCAGTGCGGCCCGCGCTTCGGTAAGACTCGACTGGTTCGCGGCATAGTCCACGAGCGCGTCGACGTCGTCGGTCGGGCGTCGCATCACCACGCCGGGCCGCCGGGCGTGGGCGGCGACCATGAGGCCGCCGACCAGCGTCCAGTGCTCGGAGATCCCGCTCTCTGCGAGCTCGATCACGGTGCGCCATGCCGGGATCTGGTCGTCGTCCTCCATGAGGACGGTCAGCGCGCGGCCAGCCATGCCTGCCTCAGCTCCTCGAGCGCGCGGAGGCCGGCGCTCCGCTCGCGGGTGTCGGTGCTCGTCGCCAGGTCGGCGGCGACGACCGCCTTCGGCATGGCTTCGCCGTCGTAGTCGATCGGCAGGGTGTTCTCGTAGACGACGTCCTGTCCACGGATGTCGGCGACCATGAAGTGCGAGGCCGCGTACTCGTCGGCGGAGCCAGAACGGAGGTATCCGCAGACCCGGCGCTGATCGTCGATGAGATCCGTGCCGAGCGAGGCGGCTGCGGCGCGTCCGGTCGCGATGAGGCCCGCCGCACCGCGTTCGGCATTCGCCGCCGTGTAACGGTGGACGACGGTGCGCTTCGCGACCGCCTTCGCGATGTCTTCGGCGGTGGACTCTCGGATGCGACGGCGCACGCGTGCGCGGGTGATCTCGGTGAGCCAGTCTGCGTCGAGGCCGGACAGCTCCCAGAGGATGCCCCACGCGGTGTCCCGGTCGAGGGTACGCCCGCTTCCCCGGCGGCCGGAGAGCTCGTAGCGGGCCACTGCGTCGCCGTCGACGAGCCACGTGCCGTTGGCAAGCTGCCGGGCCGCGATCTCACGCGAGCTGAGCAGCTGGAGGGCGCGCTGGCGCGTCACGCCGAGGCGGTCGGCAAGCTCAGTCGCAGTTAGATCAGCCATGTCAGATACCTTGCTATTCGACAAGTATTCTGACATAGCGCAACATATTGCGCCATAGCCTCAGGAGTCCTTCGCGAAGAAGCGGTCGAGCAGCTCCGCGGTTGCGGGGTTCACCATCTCGTTGCGCCGGATGTAGTGCTGGATCGTGATCCTCGGGTCCGTGTGACCGAGGAGCTCGGCGGCGAGATCGATGCCGGCCTGCTGGTTCACGGCCGTTGCCACGGTACGGCGAAACATATGCGGGGTGACGTCCCGGATGCCCGCGAGCTGCAACACATGACGCAGCTGCCTGCGCACATTGTTCGTCGTCAGCGGCGTCCCCTCGCGGCTCTGGAAGAGCAGAGCGTCGGGGGAGGTGTCGCGCAACCGCGTGAGCCGCTTGCGCACCGCCTCGGCGGTGAAGGACGGGATCGCGACGGTGCGCACCGATCGCGCGGTCTTCGGATGGTCCTGTCGCGTCGTCGGTTCTCCACCGCGGCTTACGATGGTGCCGGCGATCCGTATCGTCGGCGGCGCCCCGGTCACGTCGAGATCGCAGCGTCGCAGGGCAAGGACCTCGCCGATCCGAGCGGACGTGCCAAGCATGACCTCGACGATCGCGCCGAGCTGCCCGTCCGGTTTCGGCCCGGGAATCGACCGCCCGGCCTCCCAGTACGCGATCGCGGCGCGGATCGCATTGACCTCGGTCGGTGTCAGCGCATCGGGTACATGCGGCGCGCGATGCAAGCGTGCAACGTGGTCCATCGGATTGCGCGGCAGAATCTCATGCCGCACGGCAAGCCCGAGGGCGAGCCGCAAGACGACGCGGGCCTGCTTGGCGCGGTTGTAGCTCCGCTTCGCGAGCTGCTTAAGGAAGTGGTCACAGCGCGCTACTCCGATCTCGCGCAGCGTGAGGTGGCGGAACACCGGCATCACGAGCGTGCGCATGTTGCGTTCGTAGAGCTGCCGCGTCGTGAGCGACAGCCGCCCCTCGAGGTCGAGATCTTCCAGCCAGTAGTCCACCAGCTCGGGGAACGGACTGTCCGGGCTGAGCGTCCCGGACGTGGGCTGGAAGAGGCTCCGCTCCGCGAGCTTCTTTTTCAGCGCCCGTTCGGCAGCGGTTCGGCTCGGCCCGGTGGCCTGGACAAGCCTGGCGCGGCCGTCCCAGTCCCGGTAGCGGGTGCGGGCACTCAAGCGTCCGCGCGCCTCAGTGCGGAAGCCGATCTGGACGTAGGTGCCGATCGGCAGGCGTGGCCGTCCCATCGTCACCACCGCCCCAGTGGGTCGGTGCGCTCGGGTCCGGGATCGCGCTGCTGCTCGATCCAGATCCGCACGTCCGAGACCGCGAACTTCAGGTGCTTGCCGAATCGGTAGGCGCGCGGTCCCTTGCCGTTCACGCGCCAGTCGTAGATGGTCGAGACCGGGATGCCGAGGTAGGCGGCGAGCTCGGGCAGGCCCATCAAGGGCTCGAGGCCCCACGGGTTCTCACTGGTGATGTCGTTGTCCATGCCCGCAGGTACAGGGGACGACTCCGCCCGATCAGCGGCGACCGGAGCGGTCGGCCTCCTGCCGGACGAGATGCGCGGCGCAAGGCCGCGAGACGGTGTTTCTGATGACGTTCGCGATGACTTGGTCAAGTTCCTTAACCTTCAAAGTCCCGGAAACCCTTGAGTTTCCGGGACTTCGTGGTCGGGCTGACAGGATTTGAACCTGCGACCCCTTGACCCCCAGTCAAGTGCGCTACCAAACTGCGCCACAGCCCGTGGACGACCGCGCCACAGCGCGGGCAACTCCCCCATCTTAGCCGCACGGCCGCGCACCCCGCGAACCGCGCGCGGCATCCCCTTGCCGATGTCGGTGGCCGGGCGTAGCGTTCCCCCATGCAAAGCGTGACAACCGAGATCGCCACCGCAGAGCGTTGGGATGACGTGCAGCGCGCCCTCACCGGCGGGGGCGACGGCAAGTCCTGCCAGTGCGGATGGTGGACACTGACCAACAACGAATGGAACGCGACCACCGCCGACAGCAGACGTGACCGCCTGCACGACGAAGTGCGCACGGGGCCGCCGCCAGGCATCATCGCCTACCTCGACGGCGAAGCCGCCGGGTGGGTGCGCATCGGCCCCCGCACCGCTCAAGCGCGCCTCAGCCGCACCCGCAACATCGCCGCAACCACGCAAGAGCCCTTCGACGATGCCTCGGTCTGGGCGGTGAGCTGTTTCATCATCCGCAAGGAACACCGCGGCAAAGGCCTCACAACACCCCTGCTCGACGCAGCCGTCGACTACGCCCGCGCCTCGGGCGCACGCATCATCGAGGCCTACCCCGTCGACACCTCGACCGGCAAGCATCCCTCGAACAGCCTCTACTCCGGCACGCTCGACACCTTTCTCGCCGCGGGGTTCACCGAGCGCGGCCTCCGCAAACCAGGCCGCCCCCTCGTCGCCCTCACCCTGCGAGAGTGACGACGACTCTCTACGATGGAGGGATGCCGAACCGCACCGAGCCACTCGCATCCACTCGCTTTCTGATCTGGGCATTCGCGCCCTATATCGTCATCTCGATCGTGCATGTCGTGGTGCTCGCGATGGGCAGCCCCCTCGCGCAACCCACCAAACTGCTGCTGATGCCGCTGCTCGCCCTGCCGGTGAGCCTGCTCGCTACACGCCTGCGCCCCCGCGAAGTGCCGATCCTGCTGCTCGCAGCACTGCTGCTCTCGTGGCTCGGCGACGGCGCCGGAACATTCTTCCCGGTCGACGACGAACTGCCCCTCATGCTGCTGTTCTTCGGCCTCGCCCACATCGCCTACATCGTGCTGTTCTGGCGGCAACTGCGCGAACGGCCCTGGCCGTGGTGGGCACTGATCTACGCCGCGTGGTGGCTCGGGATGCTGATCTTCCTCGCTCCCTGGCTCGGAGACCTCTTCGTCGCCGTCGCCATCTATGGCATCGTGCTCGGCGGCACTGCCGCCCTCGCCGCCCGCTGCCACCCGGTGATCGCCGTCGGCGGCGCCTTCTTCTTGATCAGCGACACGGTGCTGGCCGTGCGACTTTTCCGCCCCGAGCTGCTGCCCGGCTGGACGAGCCCCCTGGTGATGGTCACCTACACACTCGGACAGGGACTCATCGTCGCCGGAGCACTCCTCGCACTGCGGCAGCGTGAGCCCGACCCCAGCATCCCCCGCAACCCCGAGCGCGGATGAGCGACTCCCCCGCGCGCGTCGACGCCTGGCTCTGGGCGATCCGTATCTACAAGACCCGCTCCGCCGCCACCACCGCCTGCCGGGCGGGGCATGTGCGGCTGAACGGTGACCGCGTGAAGGCCGCGCAGACCGTCAAACCCGGCGACGAGGTGCGGGTGCGCATCGCCGGATTCGACCGCATCCTGATCGTGCGCTCCACCCTCACCAAGCGCGTGGGGGCACCTGTTGCGGCGACCGCCTACGAAGAGCGCACGCCGCCGCGCGAACCGACCGCGATCATGGCGCAGCGGGATCGCGGAGCAGGAAGGCCCACCAAGCGCGAACGCCGCGAAATCGAACGACTACGAGGGCGAGATTAGTTCTAATATATTTCTTGTTTGTGTGTGTTTTTTCGTAATTATGTGCTAGTATAGTTTCATGAACAACCCCACGACCCTCGACCTTGAGCACCGCGAGGCGCTGCTCGATGAGTGGGTGGCGACGAGGCGAGAGATCGCGCGTCTGGAAGCAAGGGCCTCCACGCTGTTGGCCGAGCGGATGCGACTGTGTGCCGCAGACGCGAACGCCTTCTCGACGCACCGCGAATCGATATATCGTTCGATGATCGCGGAGTACTCGGCCGCAAGCCACCTCTCAAAGGGCTCGATCGAGTTCGCCTTTGACGATGCGACGGCCGTTGCCGACCGTTTTCCGGCGGTGCACGCCGCTCTGAGCGAGGGCACGATCAGTGCTCATCACCTGCGCGAGATTGTGCGCGCGGGCGCAATCGTGACCGATGCGGTGCGCGAAGGTCGCGTTTCGGCCGAGGTTCACTCGCTCTACGAGGCGGCGGCGCTCGTGGTCGCCGAGCAAGACACCCCCGCTCGCACGCGCGCTCATGCGCGGCAGGTGGCGGCGGCACTCGCCCAGCAAAGCGTGCTCGAACGCCACGCCGGCGCGGGCGCCGAACGCACCGTGACCCTGCGATCGCTCGATGACGGGCTCGCTCTGCTCACGGTCGTGCTGCCCGAGGTTCTCGGGGTGGCGATCTATGACCGCCTCACCCGGATGAGCCGTCAGATCGTGCGCAATCGCGCCGAGAATCCCTCGATGCCGACTGCCGTCTCTCCGGCACCGTTCCCCGCCTCTGTCGACGACGCCGATGTGCCCGAAGAAGCGGATGAGACGGAGCGTCTCCGCGAGCTCGAGTCCATCGACATCGAGGATCTCACGATTCCCTCGCACATTCCCGACTGGGTGCTCGCCGACGTTGTCGCTCACACCCGAGACTCCCGCACTTTCGATCAGATTCGCACCGACCTGCTCGTGGACATGCTGCTCGCCTCTGAGCCGAGTGCCGTGCTCGGCACGGGGCTCGACCGCATCACCGCCCACGTTCAGGTCACCGTCGCCGCAACGACCCTCGCGCATCTCGACGAAAGACTCGCCGAACTCGACGGTCACGGAACTCTCCACCCCGATATCGCTCGAGATATCGCCGGTCGAAGTGGCGGATGGACCAGACTCTTCCTCGATACTGACGGGATGATCGTCGAAACCGACGCCTACTCCCCCACCGATGCCATGAAACGCTTCCTCCGCGCCCGCGATCAACACTGCCGATTCCCGGGATGCCGAGTGCCCGTCGCACGGTGCGATATCGACCACAACCACGATCACGCCCTGGGCGGCGCGACGCGCACCGACAACCTGACGCACCTGTGCCGCGGGCACCATACGCTCAAACATCCTGATCTGCGCGAAGAAGACCGGTGGAAAGCACACCTCTCACCTGACGGTTCCGTGATGTGGCAGAGCCCCCTCGGTCGCCGCTACCGCGACCGACCCGAGCGTCGCGTCATGTTCGTCTGAACGGGGCCTCTCCCCGTCATCCCCCGTCAATCTTCGCGCGCAGCGAGGGCCACGCCCGCGCAAAGCCCGGATGCAAGGGGCGTTGATCCACCTCATCCAGCGGCACCCACTCCAAAGCCTCGCTCTCGGGGTCACCGATCACCGGCTCGAACGGCACCACGACATCCGCCACCACCGTCGTATACGACCAGATACCAAGGTCGAGCACGCTCGTGAACCGCGGCCGCACGGCGTCGTGCGGCACACCCGCCTCCTCCTGCGCCTCGCGCAGAGCCCCCGTCACCGCATCCTCGCCCTCGCGCAGAGCACCGCCCGGCAGACCCCAGGTGCCGCCGAAGTGGCTCCACCCGACCCGGTGCTGCAGCAGGATACCGCGCGCGGCATCCACCGCCAAAAGCCCCGCCGCCCCGAAACGGCCCCAGTACTTCTCGCCCGATTCGGCCACCACCCAGGCATCCCCCGGATCACGCGGCCCCTCGGGCCGACGCGGCTCACCCGGCGCGGGCGGAACGATCGTCACCTCTTGCGCCGCTCACGCACCCGCATGTTCACCACGATCGGCGTGCCCTCGAAGTCATAGAGCTCGCGCAGCCGCCGCTGGATGAACCGGCGATAGCCCGGGTCGAGAAACCCGGTCGTGAACAGCACGAACGTCGGCGGGCGCGACGCCGCCTGCGTGCCGAAGAGAATGCGCGGCTGCCTGCCCCCGCGAACGGGGTGCGGGTGGGCGGCGACAAGCTCGGTGAGAAAGGCGTTGAATTTTCCGGTCGGGATGCGGCGATCCCAGTTCTCCAGGGCCGTCTCCAGCGCGGGCACGAGCTTGTCGAGATGCCGCCCCGTCTTCGCCGAGATGTTCACCCGCGGAGCCCAGTCGACATGCGCGAGATCCTGCTCGATCTCGCGCTCGAGATAGCGCCGCCGATCCTGACTATCCATATCGTCGTCGTTCAGGCGATCCCACTTGTTGTAGGCGAGCACGAGCGCCCGCCCCGACTCGAGCACGAGGTCGATGATGCGCACATCCTGCTCGCTCAGCGGCTCGGTGACATCGAGCACCACCACCGCGACCTCAGCCTTCTCCAACGCCGCCGAGGTGCGCAGCGAAGCATAGAAATCGGCCCCCTGCTGCAGGTGCACGCGGCGACGGATGCCGGCGGTGTCGATCAGACGCCATAGCTTGCCCCCGAGTTCCACAACCTCATCGACCGGGTCACGCGTTGTTCCAGCAAGTTCGTTGACCACCACGCGCTCTTCACCCGCGGCCTTGTTCAGCAGCGAAGACTTGCCCACGTTCGGCCGACCCAGAATCGCCACCCGGCGCGGCCCGCCGATCTCTTGCTTCGCCGTGGCCGACACCTCGGGCAGAACCTTCAGCACCTCGTCGAGAAGATCAGCCACACCGCGCCCGTGAATCGCCGAGACCGGATGCGGCTGCCCCAACCCGAGATTCCACAGCGTCGCCGCCTCGGGCTCCTGCCGGGCATCGTCGATCTTGTTCGCGACGAGAAAGACGGGCTTGCCGCTCTTGCGCAGCATCCTTACGACCTGCTCGTCGGTCGATGTCGCGCCCACCATCGCATCCACCACGAACAGCACGACATCCGAAAGATCGATGGCGACCTCGGCCTGCGCTGCCACCGAACGGTCGATGCCGCGGGCATCCGGCTCCCACCCGCCCGTGTCGACGAGCGTGAAGCGTCGATCGTTCCACTCGGCCTTGTAGGTCACTCGGTCACGGGTGACGCCCGGTGTGTCTTCGACCACCGCTTCGCGCCGCCCCAGAATACGGTTCACGAGCGCCGACTTGCCGACGTTGGGCCGCCCGACGATTGCCACGACCGGCAGCGCCGGTAGATACTCGATCCCGTCTTCGCCGAGCGTCACTCCCGCCAGAAGCGCCGCATCCTCGTCGTCGAGTTCGTAATCGCCCAGGCTCGCGCGCAGGGTTGCCGCGCGCTGCTCGGCAAGCTCCTCGTCGATCGCCGCCACCTTCTCGGCGAGCTGATCGGCCCCCTCAGCCCCGCCACCGGCATCCGGATACTCTTCCTCAGCGCTCATCACGCACGCCTCTCGTCGATAACGGCGAGCACGGCATCGACCGTCTGCGCGAAGTCGAGATCGGTGGAATCCACCACCGCGACACCGGGTGCCGCACTCAAAAAGTCGACCACCGCGCTGTCGGAGGCATCCCGCGTGCGCATCGCCTCGGCGACCGCGGCGGTGTCGCCATCGATCTCCGCGGCACGACGGGCCGCGCGCACATCGGGGTGCGCGGTCAGAAGAATCCGCACCGGAGCATCCGGTGCCACAACCGTCGTGATATCGCGCCCCTCGACGACGACCGCCGGGTAGGGGGCTGACGCCACGATCTGACGGAACATCTCATTGACCCGCGCCCGCACCTCGGGCACACGGGCGACCCCGCTCACCGCGGCGGCGACCCGCGGCTCGCGAATCGCGGCGGTCACCTCGACCTCGCCCACGCGCACCGTGCGGTCATCGGGGTCGACACTCAGACGCAGGTCGAGATCGGACGCCGCCGCCAGAACGGCCTCGGCATCCTCGGTGTCAGCGCCCCGCTCCAGCACATACCAGGCCAGCGCACGATAGGCAGAGCCCGTATCGAGATAGCCGTAGCCGCGGCGGCGCGCCACCTCTTTTGAGACGCTGGACTTGCCGCTGCCTGCCGGGCCGTCGATGGCGATGAATCGCTCGGCACCGGCGGAAGTGTCAGTCATTGCTGTCTCGTTTCATTACGCGCGAGAGTCAACAGCGCGCCTCTTTCGATTTTAGTCAGTTCCCGCGCCCGCCCCGCCGGGAGCGTTCCCAGGTGCAGCGGCCCGAACTGACGCCGAACGAGTTCCACCACCGGATGCCCGACCGCCGCCATCATGCGCCGCACAATGCGATTGCGGCCCGAGTGCAGACTCAGCTCGACCATGCTCGCGCCTTTCGAGGCATCCAGCAGCCGCGCCTTGTCGGCCGCGATCACGCCGTCGTCAAGCTCGATACCGCGCGTCAACCGAGCAATCGTCTGCGCGGTGACGATGCCCTCCACCTTCGCGATATACACCTTGGTCACCCCGAAACTCGGGTGCGCGAGCACATGGGCGAGCTCGCCGTCGTTGGTGAGCACGAGCAGCCCGCTGGTCTCGACATCCAGCCGCCCGACGTTGTAGAGCCGCTCTGGCCACTCCTTCGCGAACGCCCGCAGATCGGGGCGCCCCTGCTCGTCACGCATGGTGCTGACGACACCGGTGGGCTTGTTCAGCATCACATAGCGCTTGTCGGCATCCAGTTGCACGGCCACACCGTCGACGTCGACAAGATCGGACTCGGGGTCGATGCGCCTGCCGAGTTCGGTCACCACCTGGCCATTGACCCGGATGCGACCCTCGACGATGTACTGCTCGATGACCCGCCGAGAAGCCACCCCCGCAGCGGCAAGAACCTTCTGCAGCCGAACACCCTCGTGCTCGGTGTTCACCGCACCATTCCCTCGTCGAAGCCTTCGGCGCCATCGTCGAGCAACGGTGAGATCGGCGGCAACTCGTCCAGCGTGTTGATGCCGAGATTGCTCAGCAGCGCCTCGGTGGTGCCGTAGTTGATCGCGCCGGTCTCGGCATCCGTGAACACCTCGGTGATCAGACCCCGCGCCAACAGCGTGCGCACGACCGAATCGACGTTGACCGCGCGGATCGAGGCGACCTGGCCGCGCGTGACGGGCTGCTTGTAGGCGATGACCGCGAGGGTCTCCAACGCCGCCTGCGAGAGCCTCGCGGGGGCTTGACCGCCCACATACTCGGCGACCAGATCGTCATACTCCTCGCGCACATAGAAGCGCCATCCCCCGCCGACCTCGCGCAACTCGAAGCCGCGCCGACGCCCGGAACCTGTGCCCTCGTAATCGCCCACCAGAGTTTCGAGCGCCTGCCGCACCGCCGGCACGGGCGCGCCGACCGCAGCCGCCAGCGCGAGCAGACCGATCGGTTCATCGAGAATCATCAGCAGTGCCTCAAGACGCTCGGTCAACGGCGTCCGGGCGATATCCTCTTCGCTCATCTCATCGGTCATAGTCGGCTCCCAGGGTCGCGAGTGTGTCTTCAGACCAGTTCTCTGCGATCCAGCGCAGCGTCAGCTCTCCGAGCGGCTCGATCTGTTCGAAGCCCAGCGCGCCGTGCCGATAGAGCTCCAGCACCGAAAGAAAGCGCGCCACGATCACACCCGGCTCCCCCACCCCCGCGATCAGCTCGCGAAACGACATCGACTCGGCACCGCGCAGCAGCGTCACAACGACCGCGGCCTGCTCCCGGATGCTGACCAGCGGCGCGTGCAAGTGATCGAGCCCGAGGTGCGGAATCTCCTTCGGCGCGAAGGCGAGCAGCGCGAGCGCGGCGAAGTCTTCGGCACTGAGCGTCCAGATCGGCTCGGGTGTGGCCTTGCGGTGCTTCTCTTCCAGCGCCACCGAGCGCACATGCCGACGATCCTCACGCTGCAGACAGCGGGCGAACCACGCCGAGACCTCTTTGAAGGCGCGGTACTGCAAGAGGCGGGCAAAAAGCAGATCGCGGGCCTCGAGCAGCGCCACCGATTCGGCATCCACCAGCTCGCCCTGCGGCAAGAGCCCCGCGACCTTCATATCGAGCAGGGTCGCGGCGACGACAAGGAACTCGGATGCCTGCTCCAACTCCTCATCGGCGTCAAGCCCCGCCAGATAAGAGATGAACTCGTCGGTCACCGTGCTGAGCGAGACCTCGGTGATGTCGAGCTCGTGTTTGGAGATCAGACTGAGCAGCAGATCGAAGGGGCCGTCGAAGTTCGACAAAGAGACGTGAAAGCCCTCGGGCGTTTCGACGAGCTCTTCGGCCAGCGCGGCAGGCTCAGGCAACGGCGCCACGCGCGATCAGCTCTCGCGCCAGTCGCAGATAGGCCTGCGCGGCGGCGTGCTCCGGGGCGAGGACCGTGATCGGAACACCCGAGACCGAAGCATCCGGGAACTTCACCGTGCGCCCGATGACGCTTTCGAGCACCTGATCGCCGAAGGCCTCGACCACCCGCTCGAGAACCTCGCGCGAGTGCAGCGTGCGCG
>CAZHIU010000008.1:0-50811 GCA_964532555.1 uncultured Microbacterium sp. | reverse complement strand
CGCGCCGGATGCAGGGTCAATCTCCGGATGCAGGGTCATCCTGCGGCGTGTCGCCCTGCATCCGGAGATCGGCCCTGCATCTGTAGCGCCGTGTGGCTCAGGATGCCGCGAAGGTGGTCAGCAAACGCTGCAACGACTCCAAGCGGGCATGCAGGGCCGGGCTGAGCTCGCCCGCGGCATCCGCCTCGTTCATGCGGCAATCCTCGGCATCCGGAAGATGCGTGCAGCCGCGCGGGCATTCGGCGGCGATTTCGGCAAGACCGGTGAAAGCGGCCAGGATGCTGTCGGGCTCGACATGACCGAGACCGAAAGAGCGCACCCCGGGGGTGTCGATCACCCAGCCGGTGCCGCCGTCGCCTTGGTATCGCAGCGAGACGGTGGATGAGGAGGTATGCCGCCCGCGGCCGGTGACCTCGTTGACGTGGCCTGTGGCACGCCCCGCCGTGGGCACGAGGGCGTTCACGAGCGTGGACTTGCCGACGCCCGAGTGACCCACGAACACGGTGCTGTGGCCGACAAGGGCGCGACCGATCTGTTCGAGCGGCATCTCGTCGTGCGCGCTGGTGAACACCTCGAGGTCGATGCCTTCGAAGTGCGCAAGAAAGTCGCGGGGGTCGCGCAGATCGGTCTTGGTGACGACCAGCAAGGGCCGGATGCCGGCATCCAGTGCCGCAACGAGATAGCGGTCGACCAGGCGCGGGCGCGGCTCGGGATCAGCGGCTGCCACGACGATGAGCATCTGGTCGGCGTTCGCCACGACGACCCGTTCCACCTGGTCGGTGTCGTCGGCGCTGCGCCGCAGAAGAGTGCGCCGCTCGGTGATGCCTACGATGCGGGCCAGCGAGCCCTCGGCACCGCTCGTATCGCCCACGACCCGCACGAGGTCGCCCGTGACCAGAGGCGTGCGGCGCAGCTCCCTCGCGCGGGTGCAGGTGATGGTGCGTTCTTGCGGGCGGTCTTCATCGAGCATCACGCTGTAGCGCCCGCGGTCGACACCGAGCACCCGACCGATCTCGGCATCCTCGTGGGCGGGGCGGCGCTTGGTGCGTGGTCTGTTCGCCTTGGGGTTGGGGCGCGAGCGGATGGAGCCCTCGTCGAACTCCTCGAACTCCTCGTCGAGATCGTCGTCGTTCAGCCAGCTCACGGGGCCGGCTCCTCGCGGTGCAGCATCCTTTCCCACAGCTCGGTGAACTCGGGGAAGGTCTTTGTCGTGGTGTCGATGTCGTCGATCTCGATGCCGGGAACACGCAGCCCCAGAAGCGCACCCGTCGTGGCGATGCGGTGGTCGTGCCGGGCGGGCCACAGCTCGCCGCTCAGCGGCACCGGGGTGACGCGCAGCCCATCGGATAGCTCTTCTGCCCGGCCACCGAGCCCGTTCAGACCCGCGGCGAGGGCCGCGATGCGGTCGCTCTCGTGGCCGCGGATGTGCCCGATGCCGTGCAGCACCATCGGGCCATCGGCAAAGGCCGCCAGCGCGGCCAGGGTCGGCACCAGCTCGCCCGCGGCCGAGAGGTCAAGATCCAGGGCACGGATGCTCTCACCTGCGCGCACCGTGAGCGCCGCGCCTCGACGCGAGACATGTGCCCCCATCGCCTGCAGAATCTCGGGCAGCAAGGCACCCGGCTGGGTCGAGTGCGGCGGCCATCCCGTGATCGTCACTTCGCCGCCGGTGAGCATCGCCGCGGCGAGAAAAGGGGCGGCGTTGGACAGATCCGGCTCGATGGTGACGTTCTTGCCGCGCGGCGCACCCGCCTCAACAAGCCATTCTCCCGGCGCCGGTCGCTCGATGTGGATGCCGCGCTTGCTCAGCGACTCGATCGTCATATCGATATGCGGCAGACTCGGCAAGCGCTCGCCCGTGTGCACGAGGTGCAGACCCACATCGAAGCGGGGGGCGGCCAGCAGCAGACCCGAGATGAACTGGCTCGACAACGAGGCGTCGACCTCGATGCGACCGCCGCGAATGTGCCCGTGCCCGCGCACGGTGAAGGGCATCGCCCAGGTGCCGCCGTCATCCACGTCGACACCGAGATCGCGCAGGGCCGAGATCATCGCCCCCATAGGTCGGTGAAGCGCCGTCTCGTGCGCGGTGATGACGATGTCTCCGGATACCAGACCCGCCAAGGGCGCGATGAAACGCATGACGGTGCCGGCCTGGCCGCAGTCGATGGTGACACCGCCGGCCAGCGGTGCGGGCGTCACGCGCAGATCAGCGCCGAAAGCGCCGTCACCGGGAACCTCTTCGATCCCGATGCCGAGGGTTCTCAGAGCCGCGATCATGCGCGCCGAGTCGTCGGAGTGCAGGGGGCGCGTCAGCATCCCCGGACCATCGGCGAGGGCCGCCAGAATCAGCTCACGGTTCGTCAACGACTTCGAACCCGGGATCGTCACCCTCGCCTGCACCGGCCCTGCTGCGCTCGGCGCGCGGTAGGCGCCTTTTGCAGCGGTGGGGGAATAGCGGTTCGCGGTCATTGGTTACTACCTTAGTGACCCGGGCTGAACACCGAGAGGGGCGGCGATGACCTCGATGCTCGCGCACGCGGAGCCGGCCCCACTCGGCCTAGACTGGCCGGTGATGGACGAGTCCGCGCCCGCCGTGCCCCAGAGTGCCCAGCGTTCTTTCGAGGAGCAGGCGATCCCTTTCATGGATCAGCTCTACGCCGCCGCGATGCGGATGACGCGCAACCCCGCCGATGCCGCTGACCTCGTTCAAGAGACCTTCGTGAAGGCTTTCGCGGCGTGGGGGAGCTTCACCCAGGGCACGAACCTCAAGGCGTGGCTCTATCGCATCCTGACCAATAGCTACATCAACATCTATCGCAAACGGCAGCGCGAACCCTTCCAGGGCACGATCGACGAACTCGAAGACTGGCAACTGGGCGGGGCGGAGTCGACGACGGCGACGAGCAGCCGTTCGGCCGAGGCCGAGGCCATCGACCGCATGCCGGCTTCGGTCGTCAAGGATGCACTGCAAGAGCTTCCGGAAGACTTCCGCCTCGCGGTGTACCTCGCCGACGTGGAGGGCTTCGCCTACCAAGAGATCGCCGACATTATGAAGACGCCGATCGGCACCGTGATGAGCCGTCTGCACCGTGGCAGAAGGATACTTCGCGAGATGCTGAGAGACTACGCCGCCGAGCGAGGGATCGCCGCGGCGCGAGACACAGGGAGCACCGAATGAAAGACTGCGGCTGCGATAAGGCGCGGCGCGACCTCGAGGAGTATCTGCGCAACGAGGTGTGCAAGACCGAGCACGCCGATATTCGCGCACACCTTGAGAACTGCCCCGCGTGCAGCGACGAGATGCTGGTCGCGAAAACCCTCACCGATGTTGTTGCCCGCGCCTGCCGCGAGACAGCGCCCGAAGAGTTGCGCGATCAGGTGCTCGCCCGACTGCGCGAGGCCCAAGCGACCGCGCACTGAGCAGGCGAAACGGGCGCGACGCTCAAGACAGGGGCACGCGCAGCGTGAGAGCATCGGGAACGGCGCGCACGCGAACCGGCAGCGGCCCCAGAAGCTCGCCATCGGCGTAGGCGCTGAGCGCGGGCGCTTCGAGGCTGAACTCGCGCACGCGCTGCATCACGACGTCGTCGAAGGCGCCATGCTCGCCCTTGAACGCGGCGGCGAGCACTCTCACCAGCCGGCCGCGGCCGGCCGGGGCGACCAGGGTCAGGTCAAGAAGGCCGTCGTGCGCGTCGGCGTTCGGACAGATCGGGATGCCGCCGCCATAGCGTGCGGTGTTGCCACCCGCCGCGAGCATCAGAGGGCCAGGAGTCGAGCCTCTCGCGCCGTGTTCATCGAACCACGAGACTCCGAGCGGAATGGCTGAGAGGATCGCGAACTCGATGGCGATGGCAAGGTTGTAGCGTGCCCGACCGCGCGGCCAGCGCATGCGATTCGCGCGGTCGCCCACCTTCGAGTCGAAGCCGCAGGCGAGCACGGTCGCGTAGTAGCGCGTCGTGCCATCCGGCAGGGTGACCTCGCCGAGGTCGATGGTCTTGCTCTGCCCGTCGAAGACGGTATCTGCGGCGGCCTGCGGATCGCTCGGGATGCCGTTCGCCGTCGCGAAGTCGTTGCCGGTTCCGACCGGAACGATCCCGAGCGCAACGCCCGAGCCGGCCAGAACATTCGCGGCCATGTGCACGGTGCCATCGCCGCCGACGACGACGGCGGCATCCGGTTTCTGGGCGCGCATGCGCAGAAGCGCCGTCCTCGCGGCATCCGGGTCTTCCACCGCGTGCACGTCGATCTGGCTCGCGCGGGCGCGCAACTGTTCGATGGCGTGTTCCGCGAGCCGAATCCCGGTGCCCGCACGTGCGGTCGGGTTCGCCACGACACCGAGCTTCATGCATCGCCTCTCTTGCTCGCGCACGCCCTCGTGCGCGTCGCCTCTCAGTCGAGCGTCAGTGCGGTACGCAGCAGCTCTGCCTGCTGGATCGCGTGAACCTTTGCCGAACCCGTCGCGGGCGATGCCGATGCCGGGCGCGACACCGTGCGGAAACGGCGAGGACCGGGCACCTCATCGAAGGCGAGCGCGAGGAAGGGCCATGCCCCTTGGTTCTCAGGCTCCTCCTGCACCCAGACGAGCTCGGCGTTCGGGTAGGAGTCGGTGATCGCCTTCAGCGCGTCGATGGGGGTCGGGTAGAACTGTTCGAGTCGCACGAGTGCGATGCGCGGGTCGGGGCTCTTCTCCAGCTCGGCCGCCAGATCCCAGTGGACCTTGCCCGAGTGCACCAGCACGCGCTTGACCGCCGCACGGTCGAGATCCCGGCTGTCGTCGAACACCGGCTCGAAGCGGCCTTGTGTGAAGTCTTCGACGCTGCTGGTGGCCCCGCGCAGACGCAGCATCGCCTTGGGGGTGAAGACGATGAGCGGGCGGCGGGGGCGCGCGTAGGCCTGGCGGCGCAACAGGTGGAAATAGGATGCCGGGGTCGAGGGTCGCGCCACGGTCATGTTGTCCTGCGCGCTCAACTGCAAGAAGCGCTCGATGCGCGCAGAGGAGTGGTCGGGGCCCTGGCCCTCGTAGCCGTGGGGGAGCAGCAGGGTGACGCTGGAGTGCTGACCCCACTTCTGCTCGGCGGCGGAGATGTACTCATCGACGACAGACTGCGCACCATTGGCGAAGTCACCGAACTGGGCTTCCCACAGCACGAGCGAGTTCGGCGCCTCGACCGAGTAGCCGTACTCGAAAGCCATCGCGGCGTATTCGCTGAGCAGCGAGTCGTAGATCCAGAAGCGCGCCTGCCCTTCGGAGAGATTCGCCAGCGGCAACCACTCCTGGCCGTTCGCGCGGTCGTGCAGCACCGCGTGCCGCTGCACGAAGGTGCCGCGGCGCGAGTCCTGCCCGGCGAGGCGCACGGGGGTGCCTTCGACAAGAAGAGAACCGAAGGCCAGAAGCTCGGCGAAACCCCAGTCGATCGCACCGTTGCGGCTCATATCGAGACGCTTGTCGAGCAGTTGCTGAATCTTCGGGTGCACCGTGAAGCCCTCGGGCTTGTTGACGAAGGCGTCACCGATGAGGTGCACGACCTCTTGTCCGATGGATGTCGTCTCCGGCTCTCCCTCGGCTTCGGTGACGGGGGCCTCATCGGTGACGACGGGCATCGCGCCGGTCTCGGCCGCGAGCGTCTCAGCGAAGGCGACCTCGAGGCGGTCTTGGAAGTCGCGCTTGGCGAGTTCGTACTCTTCCTCGGTGATGTCACCGCGCCCCACGAGCGATTCGGTGTACAGCCGCCGCACCGAACGCTTCGCCTGGATGAGATCGGTCATCAGCGGTTGGGTCATCGAGGGGTCGTCGCCCTCGTTGTGGCCGCGACGGCGGTAGCAGACGAGGTCGACGACGACATCCCGATGGAAGCGCTGGCGGTACTCGAAAGCGAGCGCCGCGACGTGCACGACCGCCTCGGGGTCATCGCCGTTGACGTGGAAGACCGGTGCCTGAATGGTCTTGGCGACATCGGTGGAGTAGACCGAGGTGCGCGAGTCGATGGGCATCGTCGTGAAGCCCACCTGATTGTTGACCACGATGTGCACGGTGCCACCGGTGCGATAGCCGCGAAGCTGCGACATCTGCAGCGTCTCGACGACGACGCCCTGCCCCGCGAAAGCCGCATCGCCGTGAATGAGGATCGGCAGCCAGGTGAAGGTGCCGATAGGCTTGCGGTCTTGCTTGGCGCGCACGATTCCTTCGAGCACGCCGTCGACCGTCTCGAGGTGCGAGGGGTTGGCGGCGAGGTACACCGGCAGTGAGTTGTCGTTATCGGAGACGAAGGTGCCCTCAGTGCCGAGGTGGTATTTCACATCACCGGAACCGCTCTTATTGCCGGGTGCGGTCGAACCCTCGAACTCGCGGAACACCTGACCGTAGGTCTTGCCGGCGGTGTTGGTGAGCACGTTGAGGCGCCCGCGGTGCGCCATCCCGATCGCGGCGCCGTCGAGTCCGGCGTCCGCCGCGCCGCTCAGAATCTCATCGAGCAGGGGGATGAGCGACTCGCCCCCTTCGAGCGAGAAGCGCTTCTGCCCGACGAATTTGGTCTGCAGGAACGTCTCGAAAGCCTCCGCCTCGTTGAGCTTGCTCAGAATCCGCATCTGCTCGTCGCGGCTCGGCTTCTGATACTTGAGCTCAAGCTTCTCTTGGAACCAGCGCCGCTGCTCGGGGTCGGGAATGTGCATGTATTCGATGCCGACCGTGCGGCAGTATGAGTCACGCAATACGCCGAGAATCTCGCGCAGCTTCATGATGCGCCGCCCGCCGAAACCGTTGGTGACGAACTCGCGGTCGAGATCCCAGAAGGTCAGACCGTGGCTTTCGATCTCAAGGTCGGGATGCGAGCGCTGCACGTACTCCAGCGGATCGATGTCTGCCATGAGGTGGCCGCGCACGCGGTAGGCGTTGATGAGCTCCTGCACGCGCGCGGTCTTGTCGACGGCTTCTGCGACATCGACGGCGATGTCGTTCGCCCAGCGGATCGGGGCGTAGGGGATGCGCAGGGCCGCGAAGATCGACTCGTAGAAGCCGCGCTGGCCGACGAGCAGCTCGTGCATCTTCTTCAAGAACTCGCCCGAGCCCGCCCCCTGGATCACGCGGTGGTCGTAGGTGCTGGTCAGGGTGATCGTCTTGCCGATGCCGAGGGCGGCGAGGGTCTTCTCGCTCGCTCCCTGGAACTCGGCGGGGTACTCCAGGGCACCGGCGCCGATGATCGCCCCCTGCCCCTTCATCAAACGCGGCACCGAGTGCACGGTGCCGATGCCGCCGGGGTTGGTCAGCGAAATCGTGGTGCCCTGAAAGTCCACCGCCGTCAACTCGTTCAGGCGAGCCCTGGTCACGAGGTCTTCGTAGCTTGTGAGGTATTCGGTGAAGGTCATCGTGTCGGCATGCTTGATGCTCGGTACGAGCAAGGCCCGGGTGCCGTCGGACTTGGGGATGTCGATGGCGATACCGAGATTCACATGCGCGGGCGCCACCACCGAGGGCTTGCCGTCTACCTCCGCATAGAAGACGTTCTGACTCGGGAACTCTTTGATGGTCTGAACGATCGCCCAGCCGATCAGGTGGGTGAAGCTGATCTTGCCGCCGCGGGCGCGCGCCATGTGGTTGTTGATGACGATGCGGTTGTCGATCATGAGCTTTGCCGGGATGGTACGCACGCTCGTCGCGGTGGGCACCGTCAGCGACTCGTCCATGTTCGCCGCGAGCGTCTTGGGCAGTCCCCGCAGCGGTGTCACTTTGTCTTCGTCGGCGGCGAGCTCTTCGGCATCCGGGGCCGGAGCCTCGACTTTCGGTGCCTGTGCGGGAATCGGTGCGGCCGCGGCGGGCTTGGCCGTCGTGCGCGCGACGGGCTGAGAACCGATCACCGGGTCGGGGGTGGTTACCGTTCCCGTCGCGGCAGCCGAGGGCGTGTACTTTTCGAGGATCGGCCACCAGGCCTTGTCGACGGAGTCGCGGTCGGCGGTGAACTGCTCGAAGAGCTCGTCAACGAGCCAGGAGTTCGCGCCGAAGCCTTCGTCGTTGACAGTCCCATCACCGGGCACCGGATTCGACACTTTGGGTCGCCTCTTTCATCGCGGGAAATCTGGTGCGTGCGCGGCGGCGAACGCTCGTTCACCTCCCGCACCCGAGGTCTAAGCCTACTCGGTGCACCCGCGTTTTGGCGCTCCTTGGCGGCGCGGCTGCGAGCCGGAGTGGGTAGCGTGGAGGCATGGAGTTCATCGGTGAGCCGGGCGCATCCGATCTGACGTATTCGGATGTCTTTCTCGTGCCGCGCCGTTCGGCTGTGACCAGCCGTCTCGACGTCGATCTCGCACCGCACGATGGCACGCCCGCGACGGTGCCGCTCATCGCCTCGAACATGAACTCCGTGACGGGTCACCGGATGGCGGCGACCCTTGCCCGACGCGGTGGTCTGGCGGTTCTGCCCCAGGATGTTCCCTTGCAGCAGCTCGACGAGGCGATCCGCTGGGTCAAGCGCCAGCCGGTCGCGTGGGACACTCCGCTCGTGCTGCACCCATCCACTCTGGTCGCTGAGGCGCTGCGGATTCTGCCGCCGCTGGCGGGCTTCGGGGTGGTCGTTGCGAGCGATGCGCAGGATGCCGCCAGCATCCTCGGCGTTCTGCCCGCCGAACGCCTGGCGACGGCCCTGCCCGATGCGCAGTTGGGCGACCTGGTGCACGAGGCCTCGCCCTTCTTGGCGGCCGAGGATGTCGCATCCGGTCGTGAGGCGTTCGATGTGATCACCGCGAGCGGCGCCGGCACTGTCTGCGTTGTCGAACACGGCCGCCTGGTCGGCACGCTGAGTGCGCGCAGCGCCCTGCGCTCGACGCTGTATCGCCCCGCCGTTGACAGGGATGGGCGCCTGAGTGTTGCCGTCGCCCTGGGCATCAACGGCGATGTCGCCGCGAAGGCACGGGCGCTCGTCGCGGCCGGGGTCGATGTGCTCGTCGTCGATACCGCCCACGGGCACCAAGAGGGGATGCTGCACACGCTGCGCACCGTCGCCGAGCTCGATCTGGGTCTTCCGATCGTGGCGGGCAACGTGGTGACCGCCGAGGGCGTGAACGACCTCGTGGACGCGGGGGCCGGCATTCTGAAGGTCGGCGTCGGCCCGGGCGCCATGTGCACCACCCGCATGATGACCGCCATCGGCCGCCCGCAGTTCTCGGCCGTTCTCGAAACGGCACAGGCCGCGCGCGAGCGGGGCGCGCACGTCTGGGCCGACGGCGGGGTGCGCTATCCGCGCGATGTGGCACTCGCGCTCGCGGCCGGTGCGGCATCGGTCATGATCGGCTCGTGGTTCGCGGGCACCGTCGAGTCGCCGGGCGAGTTGCAGCGGGATGCCGAGGGGCGCGTGTTCAAGGAGTCCTGGGGCATGGCCTCGACCAAGGCCGTGCAGGCGCGTTTTGAGCGCCTGGGTGCCTACGAGCGGGCGCGCAAAGAGCTCTTCGCCGAGGGGATATCCTCGTCGACGATCTACCTCGATCCGCTTCGGCCCGGCGTCGAAGACCTCGTGGACATGATCGTGTCGGGTGTGCGCTCCTCGATGAGCTACACGGGGGCGACGACGATCGCGGAGTTTCACGAGCGCGCCAGGGTCGGTGTGCAATCGGCGGCGGGCTATGAAGAAGGCAAGGCGCTGCCGGTCAGTTGGTAGGGGGAGGCCGCCGCGATGTGACGCGGCCGCGCCGAGTCGGTAGACTCATCGGCACGATGGATGACCCCCCTTCTGGTAGTACCACGCCCCACCGTCCACCCCTCATCTGCATCGAGGGGAGCGCATCATGGACTATGTGATGCTGGGCGTGGGGCTTCTGCTCATCATCGGCACAGGTCTGTTCGTGGCGAGCGAGTTCGCGCTCGTGAACCTCGACCGCGCAGAACTCGAAGCACGCCGCGCGCGTGGCGAATCCCGCCTGTCGTTGACCATCAACGCCTTGAAGATCACCTCGACGCACCTCTCCAGCGCGCAACTCGGCATCACACTGACCACGCTGCTCACCGGCTACACGATGGAGCCGGCGCTGTCGAACATTCTGCGGCCCGTGCTGACCGAATGGGGTGTTCCCGAATCGGCGGTCTCGCCGATCGCTGTGGTCACCGCCATGACGATCGCCACGATCCTGTCGATGATTCTCGGCGAACTCGTGCCGAAGAACTTCGCCCTCGCCCTGCCCCGTCAGACAGCGAAGCTCGTCATCCCCTTTCAGGCGGCGTTCACAGCGATCTTCAAACCGGCGATCCTCCTGCTCAACGGCAGTGCCAATGCGGTGCTGCGCGGCATGGGCATCGAGCCGAAAGAAGAGATATCCGGCGCGCGCACGGCCGAAGAGCTGTCTTCGCTCGTGCGTCGTTCGGCGAGTGCGGGTCTGCTCGAAAAGGACACCGCAACCCTTCTTGATCGATCCTTGCGCTTTGCCGATCTGACCGCCGCCGATGTGATGACCCCCCGCCCGAGTATGCACGCGCTCGCCGTGAGCGACAGTGTCGATGAGGTGCTGCAACTCGCGCGCCGCACCGGGCACAGTCGCTTTCCGGTCTATGACGAAGACCTCGACGACATCGTGGGTGTCGCGCACCTGAAGGCGGCCATCGCGGTGCCGCGCGAGCGACGCGCCGAAGTTCCGGTGGGAGCCATCGCGAGCGAGCCGCTGCGCGTGCCCGAGACCGCGCACCTTGACGCGCTGCTGGCCGAGCTTCGTTCGCGCGGCTATCAGCTCGCCGTCGTTGTCGATGAATATGGCGGCACAGCGGGCCTTGTCACCCTCGAGGATCTCGTTGAAGAGATCGTGGGCGAGGTGGCCGACGAGCACGACCGCTCACGCCCGCGGATTCAGCGCGCCAGCGACTCGGTGGTGTTCCCGGGTGAACTGCGCCCCGACGAACTGCACGACCGCACGGGGATCGAGGTGCCCGAAGGCGACGTCTACGACACCGTCGGGGGCTTCGTGATGAGCGTGCTCGAACGGGTGCCCGTGGTCGGCGACCAGGTCGCGGTGCAGCGCGGCACGCTGGAGGTCGTGCGGATGGAAGGACGCCGCGTTGATCGCGTGCGCTTCCGTCCCGATCCCGAGCAGATCGCGGCGATGGACGCCGGGGAGGTGACCCGATGAGCGACTGGGCGGGTCTTGTCTGGCTGTTCGTGTTGCTTCTGGTCAACGCCTTCTTCGTCGCGGCAGAGTTCGCGGTGATCTCAGCGCGCCGCTCGCAGATCGAACCGCGGGCCGAGCGCGGCTCTCGCTCAGCCCGCACGGCGCTCTACGCGATGGAGCACGCGACGCTCATGCTCGCGACCTCGCAACTGGGCATCACCATCTGCTCGCTGGTGATCCTGAACGTGTCGGAACCGGCCATTCACCACCTCCTGGCCATCCCGATGAACGCGCTCGGCTGGTCAGAGACGGCCGTGAGCATCACCGCGTTCACCATCGCGCTGGTCATCGTGTCATTCCTGCACGTGGTCTTCGGCGAGATGGTGCCGAAGAACCTGGCGTTCTCGGTGCCCGATCGGGCGGTGCTCATTCTCGCGACGCCCTTGGTGTGGGTCTCGAGACTCTTCATGCCGGTGATCTGGGTGCTCAATGCCGTCGCCAATGGCATCCTGCGCCTGTTCGGTGTGCAGCCCAAGAACGAGGCCGTATCGACCTTCACCATCGACGAGGTCGCGACGATCGTCGATCACTCACGCCGCGAGGGCGTGCTGGCGGATGCCTCGGGCACCGTCGCCGCCGTCGTGGAGTTCACCGACAAGAAAGCGCGGGATGTCGCCGTGCCGCTCGGTGAACTCGTGACCCTTCCCGAGTCGACGACCGCCCTGCAGGTCGAGAAGGCGGTGGCTCGCTACGGGTTCTCTCGCTATGTGCTCGTGGACGCGGCGGGGATGCCGCTGGGCTATGTGCACCTGAAAGACATCCTGCGAGAGCCGAGCGAGGCAGACGGTGATGAGGAGATGCCGCTGCGCCGCATGCACCAGATGGTGTCGGTCGAGGAGGACACCGACCTCGAGGACGCGCTCGCCCTCATGCGCGAGCGGGGCCGACACCTCGCCCGTGTACGGGATGCTCAGGGGGGGACCTCCGCCGTGCTCTTTCTCGAAGATGTGCTCGAAGAGCTTGTCGGCGAGGTGCAGGATGCCACCCGTCGCGGGCACGGGCGTTGAAATTCTCCGCTCTGCCGTGGCGAGCTCAGCGCCAGCGCGCCCGTAGGTACTGCGGCGGCCAATAGTCGATCTCGACGCCGAGTTCGTGAGCTGCGCGCAGGGCGAGGTGCGGATCGCGCAGCCATTCGCGCGCGGCGAAGATCGCGTCGGCGGCACCTTCGGCGAGCACCTGCTCGGCCTGCGTGCCGGTGGTGATCATGCCGACCGCGCTCGTGCGCAGCGCCCCTTCGCCGCGGATGCCGGCGGCCAGCGGCACCTGATAGCCCGGCCCGACCTCGATCTGCTGGTGGGCGACGAGCCCGCCGCTGGACACGTCGATGAGGTCGGCACCCGCGGAGATCGCCCAGGCGCTGACGAGCCCGGCTTCATCCGGGGTGAAACCGCCTTCGGCGTGGTCGGTCGCCGAGATGCGCACGAACAGCGGCGTGCTGCCGGCCACCGCGCGCACTTCTTCGACGATGCGCAGCAGCAGCCGGGCACGATTTTCTAGGCTGCCGCCGTAGCCATCGTCGCGCTCATTCGACAGCGGTGAGAGGAACTCGTGCAGCAGGTAGCCGTGGGCGGCGTGGATTTCGAGCACGTCGAAGCCCGCCGCGAGGGCGCGCTCGGCGGCATCCCGAAAAGCGGTGATCACGCGCTCGATACCGTCCGCGTCCAGCGCTTCGGGCGCTTCGAAACCCGCGTAGGCGATGGCCGAGGGGGCAACGGTCACCCAGCCGCCGTCATCGGGCGCGACGCTGCCGTGCCCCCGCCCTGCCCACGGCCACCACGTCGAGGCCTTGCGGCCGGCGTGCGCGAGTTGGATGCCGATGTGCCCGCCGCACTCGTGCACCGCCGCGACGACCGATGCCCAGGCCTCGCGGTGGGTGTCATTCCACAGTCCCGTGTCGCGCGGCGTGATGCGCCCTTCGGGCGTGACGCTTGTCGCTTCGACCATGACGAGCCCCGCGCCGCCGAGGGCGAACTGGGCGAGGTGCGTGCGATGCCATTGCTCGGGCACGCCATCGTGCACCGAATACATGCACATGGGCGAGACCCACAGGCGGTTGCGCAGCGTGAGATCGCGAATGGTCAGCGGAGAGAAGAGAATGCTCACCCCTCGACCGTAGCGGCTTGCCGTGCCCCACGGCGCCGCGCGGTAGCGTGGAGCGCGTGGACGATAACGAACTGCCGCTTGCGGCGACGGTCGTTCTGGTGCGGGATGCCGCATCCGGCCCCGAGGTGCTGCTGCTGCGCCGCCCTGAACGGGGCAGCTTCGCGGGGGCGTGGGTCTTTCCCGGCGGCAGGCTCGAAGACGCCGATGCCGCCGCATCCGGTCCGGATCCCACCGAAGAGCACATCGCGCGCCACGCCGCCCAGCGTGAGACCCGCGAAGAGACGGGACTCACCCTGGCCCTCGACGCGCTCACGACCGTCTCGTGCTGGGTGCCGCCGCCGCATGCGGCCCCCCGCATCCGCACCTGGTTCTTCGTCGCGCCCGCACCTTCCGGTGAGATCACGCCCCAAGAAGACGAGGTCGAAGAATACCTCTGGCTCTCGCCCGCCCAGGCGCTGCGCCGCCACGAGCGGGGCGAATTGCACCTCTACCCGCCCACCTGGGTCACGCTGCACGGCATGTCAGACCAGATGGATGCGGCATCCCTTCTGGCCGAGGTGCGCTTCGCGGGCGTGCGGCGCTTTGAGACGGTCTTTCATCCCGCCTCTGGATCGATTCTGCTGTGGAGCGAGGATGCCGACTACGGGCCTGATCGCAGCCCGACCGCCCGCCATCGCCTCGACACCACCGCGCTTCCGTGGGTGTACACGCGCTCGATGTGAACCCGGCGGTGATCTACGGTGGAGACCATGAACAGAAGAGCTGTTGTCACCGGCGCGAGTTCGGGCATCGGCGCCGCGACCGCTCGCGCCCTGCGCGCCCGAGGCTGGGAAGTGATCGCGGTCGCGCGTCGCGCTGATCGTCTCGACAGGCTCGCCGAAGAGACGGGCGTCGTCGCGATGGCGGCGGATCTCACCGATCCGGATGCCGCCGCTGAGCTTGCCGCGCGTGTCGCGGAGCTCGGTGACGTCCACGCCCTCGTGCAGGTCGCGGGCGGCGCGCGCGGCACCGACAGCGTCGAGCACGGCGATCCTGACGACTGGCAGTGGATGTTCGACATCAACGTGCTGGCGACCCAGCGCCTCGTGTCGGCCTTCCTGCCGCTGCTGCGACGCGGCACGGCCGGGGGTGGGCACGCGGATGTGCTTTTCGTCACCTCGACGGCATCCGAGGTCGCGTACCCCGGCGGTGGCGGCTACAACGCCGCGAAGGCCGCCGAAAGAATGCTTGCGCGCGTGCTCCGCCAAGAGCTCAACGGCGAACCGATTCGCGTCGTCGAGGTCGCACCCGGAATGGTCTTCACCGAAGAGTTCACCGTCAACCGCTTGCGCGGCGACCAGGTGGCCGCCGATGCGGTCTACGCCGATGTCGAGGCGCCGCTGGTCGCCCACGATGTCGCCGATGTCATCGCCTATGCGCTGGATGCCCCCGGCCACGTCAACCTCGACCTGATCACCATGCGCCCGGTGGCTCAGTCGGCCCAGCACCTTCTCGCGCGCGGCCCCCTGCGTGCGCGCGAGGAGCGCTGAGCCGCGCGGTGGCACGCACGCTTTCCGAACTCGCCGCCGACGGCCTCATGGATCCGGCGTGGGCCGAGGCGCTGACTCCGGTTTCCGCGGAGATCGCGGCGCTCGGAGAGCGTCTGCGCGCCGAGCAGGCAGCCGGGCGCGGATACCTGCCCGCGGGCGCGCAGGTGCTGCGCGCCTTCGTGCAGCCGCTGGCCGAAGTGCGCGTGCTGCTGGTCGGTCAAGACCCCTATCCGACACCGGGGCACCCGATCGGTCTGTGCTTCGCGGTGGATCGTGCCGTGCGCCCGATCCCGCGCAGCCTCGCGAACATCTATCAGGAGCTGAACGATGACCTCGGCATTCCGCCGGCGGTGCACGGCGATCTTTCGGCGTGGACGGCGCAGGGCGTGCTGCTGCTGAACAGGGTGCTGACCGTGCGGCCGGGGGCTTCAGCATCCCATCGCGGCTGGGGGTGGGAGCAGGTGACCGAGTGCGCCATCCGCGCCCTGGTCGCCCGTAACGCCCCACTCGTTGCGATTCTGTGGGGGCGGGATGCCGCAAAGCTTGAGCCCATGCTCGGAGCGACCCCTGTGGTCAGCTCCGCCCACCCCTCGCCTCTTTCGGCGCACGGGGGCTTTTTCGGTTCACGCCCCTTCTCGCGCGTCAACGCTCTGCTCGAGCAGCAGGGTGTGGCTCCGATCGACTGGCGTGTCGATCCCTGAACTCAGGCGCCGGAGGCGTTCGGGATGACGGGGATCGCCGCCAGCAGCGCGCGCGTGTAGTCTTCGCGCGGTCGCAGCAGCACCTCGGGGGTCGAGCCGCGCTCGACGATCTGCCCGTCTTTCATGACGGCAACCGTGTCGCATAGGTGCTGCACAATCCCGATGTCGTGTGAGACGACCAGGAGGGTGAGATTCTCGCTCGCCCGCAACTGGGCCAGCAGTTCGAGAATCTGAGCGCGCACCGTCACATCCAGCGCCGAGACCGGTTCGTCGCCGACGAGGATGCGCGGGCGGTGCACGATGGCCCGGGCCAAGGCGATGCGCTGGCGCTGGCCGCCCGAGAACTCGTGCGGAAAACGCTCGGCCATCTCGGCATCCAGGTGCACCTGAGCGAGCACTTCGCGCACGCGCGCCCTTCTGTCGCCGGGGATGTTCAGCGCCCACAGCGGTTCGCCGATGATCTGGCCCGCCGTCATCCGGGGGTCGAGCGAAGCGTAGGGGTCTTGGAAGACAAGACCGGTCTGGCGGCGCAGCCAATGCATGCGGTGGGCGGGGGCTTTGGCATCCACGGCCTGCCCGTCGATCTCGACCGTTCCGGCACTGGGCACGTCGAGGCCCAGAAGAAGCCGCACGAGGGTCGATTTGCCCGATCCCGACTCGCCGATGATGCCCAGGCTCTCGCCCGCGGCGACATCGAGCTCGGTGGGATGCAGGGCCGCGCGTCGTTGCAGGCGTTCGAAGGGGTGACGGCGACGCACCGGGTAGTCGCGGGCGAGGCCGCGCGCGCGGATGAGGCTCATTGCGCACCTCCCGGGCGCCAGAGGGTGGCGGTGGCATCCCGCAAGAGGGCTTGGGTGATCGGATGTGAGGGAGCCCGCAGCAGTGTGTCGACGGGTGCCGCTTCGATCACCCGACCGTTTTCGAGCACGATGCCGTATTCGGCGACTTGCGCGAGCACGGCCAGGTCGTGCGTGATGAACACCAGTGACATCCCCTCGTCGGCCACGAGCGCCTGCAGAAGGCGCAGGATGCCGGCCTGCACCGTCACATCGAGCGCCGTTGTCGGCTCATCGGCGATGAGCAGGCGCGGTCTGCACGCGAGCGCCATCGCAATCGCGGCGCGTTGGCGTTGGCCGCCGGAAAGCTGGTGCGGGTAGCGCTCGATGATCGTCTCGGGTTCGGGCAGACGCACTCGCGCGACCTCGGCGATGGCGCGTTCGCGCGCGGCGCGGCGGCCGAGGCTTTCGTGGATGCGCACCGACTCGGCGATCTGCCGCCCGATCGTGCGGATGGGGTTCAGTGCCGTGCGCGGTTCTTGGAAGACGATGCCGATCTCATCGCCGCGCAGACGCGCGAGTTCACGGTCGGGCAGTCCGATGAGTTCACGGCCCTGCCAGCGGACGCTGCCGCCCGCCGCCGCGCCCTCAGGCAGCAGCCCCATGATCGCCAGCGCGGTGAGCGACTTTCCCGATCCGGATTCGCCGATGATGCCGAGACGTGCGCCGTCAGGAACCTCGAAGCTGATGCCGTCGATGATGCGGCGCCCAGCGATGTCGACCGTGAGGCCCTCGACCACGAGGCTCATGCGATCACCCCCGGAGAGAGGGTGGGCGCTCCGCGACGCAGGGTCGGGTCGGTCGCCTCACGAAGGCCGTCACCCAGCAGATTGAGGGCGAGCACGGTGAGCGTGATCGCGAGCCCCGGCCAGATCACCGTGAGCGGATGCAGGGCGATGTAGCGCTGCAGATCGGCCAGCAGTATGCCCCACGAGGGTTCGACGACGCTCGCGCCGAAGCCCAGGTACGACAGGCCCGCCTCGGCGAGCACCGCGACCGCCATCGACCACGAGAGCTGAATGATGAACACCGGCGCGACGTTGGGCATCAGGTGCCGCACGAGGTTCTGCCAGCGGTTCAGACCCGCGGCGCGCCCGGCGAGCACGAAGTCGCTCTGTTGCACACGGCGCAGCTCGGGCCGGGTCACGCGCGCGATGTTCACGCCGAAGCCGATCCCGACCGCCCAGATCACAACCCACAGCGAACCGCCCCATACGGCCGAGATCATCATCGCGATGATGAGCACGGGAAAGGCGATCAGGATGTCGACGAGCACGGCAACGCTCTCGCGCACCCCGCGCGCCGTCAGCGCGCCGAGGGCGGCCAGGCTGATGCCGACCACGCTCGCGACGATGCCCGCGCCGATGCACACGAAGACAACGGTGCGTGCACCGGCCATGAGAAGGCTCAGGATGTCGCGACCGGTGTCGTCGGTGCCGAGCAGATGCGGCCACGCGGGCGGTGCCCAGCGGTTGCGCAGATCAGTGGTGAGCGGGTCGAAGGGCAGCCACAGGAGTGAGACGGCGGCGGTGACGAGCACCGCAAAGACGACAATCAATCCGAAGCGGCCGGTGCCTGTGCGCCAGAGTCGGCCGAGCCACCCGCTGGCAAAGCCCTTCGATGTCCTGATGCTCATTCCGCCTCCCGCTGTCGGGGATCGATGAGGCGATGCAGAAGGTCGACGAGAAAGCCGATCAGCAGCACGAAGCCGGTGAGCACGAGCAGCGCGCTTTGCACCTTGATCAGATCGCGCGTGCCCACATCGGCCACCAGCATCCGGCCGATCCCCGGCAGGGTGAACAGTTGCTCGATGATGACCGAGCCCACGACGATTCCGGCGACCTGAAGACCGAGCACCGTCACGATCGAGAGCCCGACGGCAGGGATGCCGTGACGGATCAGTGCGTTCGTGCGAGTGAGCCCCTTTGCCGCTGCTGTGCGCACGAAGTCTTCGCCCGCGGCCTGGATGGTCGCGCTGCGCACGAAGCGCAGCAGCATGGCTCCTTCGACGATGCCGATGGTGAGGGCGGGCAGCAGCAGGGCACGCAGGGCAAGGCCGGGCTCGGCCCAGCCCTCACGCGGAAAGCCCTGCGCCGGCAGCCAGCCGAGCCAGATCGCGAAGACCACGACGAGCATCATGCCGGCCCAGATCACGGGAACGGCCGCCACCGCCTGTGCGCTGACATTGATCGCCGTGCCGCTACGGCGGGCGCGAAGAAGGGCGGCGGCGATTCCGAAGGGCACCGCGATCAGCAGGGCGATGAGCAGAGCCATGACCCCGAGGGGAACGGTGACCTGAGCCTTCTCCCACAGTTCGTGTGCGACCGGGGTGCCGGTGACCATCGAGGCGCCCAGATCGCCGCGCAGAATGCCGCCCATCCAGTTCAGGTATTGCACGATGAGGGGGTCGTGCAGGCCCATGGCCTTGCGAATCGCCTCGATCTGCTCCGGGCTCGCTTGCATCCCGGCGATCAATTGGGCGACATCGCCCGGAAAGACCCGCAGCGTCAGAAAGATGACCACGCTCGACACGAGAAGCCCCACCAGCAGCAGGGCTCCTCGTGTCAGCGCGTAACGGATCACTCCGAAGAAACCGTCACTTTCGACAGGTCGATACGCGAGTTGATCGAATCCTGCGGGAAGCCGACGACACCCTGGCGAACCGCCGTGACCGTCGCGCCGTTGTACAGCCAGTCGGCGGCGTGGTCTGCCGAGACCATGCGGGCGGCCTGCGCCAGCTTGGCGGCGGAGGCCTGCGGATCGATGTCGGCCATCGCCTGGGCGTAGAGGTTCTGCACCGCGACGTTGTTGTAGGCGAAGTAGTAGTTCGGGTTCGCGTAGTTCGAGAAGTCACGCGACTCGACGTGCAGCACATAGCTCAGGTCATAGTCCTTGTTGGTGTAGACCTTTTCAAGCCAGGTGCCGAACTCCACCGCGTCGACGGCCAGGGTCACGCCGATCTTGGCGAACTCCGACACCAGCACGCGCGGCACGGTCGTGCCGTAGAAAGCGGGGATCGTGAGTGTCAGTTCGAGATTCTCCTGGCCCGCCTCGGCAAGCAGCTCCATTGCTCGCTCCGGGTTGTAGGGCGCAAGATCGGAGAGGTCTTCATAGCCGGGGTCGAGTTCGGGGATCGGCCCGTAGAGGGTGTCGCCCGCGCCCACGGCGAGGATCAGCGTCTCGTGATCGATCGCCAGACGCAGCGCCTCACGCACCCGGACGTCGTTGAGCGGCGCCCGTGAGTTGTTGAAGGCCAGCGTCGCGGTGTCGGTGGTGCGACCGGTGGTGAGCACGAAGTCGTTCGAGCTCTGCAGTTGCGGGGCGAGGTTCGGGTCAACCGCCGTCAGCACGTCGAGGGTGCCGTCGAGCGCGGCGTTCACCCCCGCGGTGAAGTCGGGGATGTACATCAATACGACCTCGGCGACTCCCGCCTTCTCGCCCCAGTACTCGGCATTGCGAGCGAAAGTGATCGAGTTGCCCTGATTCCATCGCACGAGAGTGAAGGGGCCGGTGCCGTTCGCGGTCGTCCTCAGATCGCGTTCGTCGCCCTCTTCGAAGACGAGCCCCGCGCGACCGGTCATCGTGAACAAGAAGTTCTGGTTGGGCTGGGTGAGGGTGATCACCACCGTCGACTCATCGGGCGCTTCGATGGATTCCACTCCGGCGAGGTCGCGCCGCGCGACGTTGCGTTCGTCGGTGCGCACGGACTCGAAGGAGGCAACAACATCGGCCGAGGTCATGGTCGCGCCGCTGTGGAAGGTCACGCCCGAGCGCACGGTGAAGGTGTAGACGAGTCCGTCAGACGAGACCTGGTAGGAGCTGGCAAGTCGCGGCTCGATCTCGTTCGCCTGTGTGCGACTGACCAGGCCCTCGTAGATGTTGCCGATGAGCACCTGCTCCAGTGGGGCTCCGCTGGTGTAGCGGATATCGAGGTTGTCGGGTTCGAGCACCAGCCCGACGGTCAGCGTCGCGGCGGGGTCGGGTGTGCCCGTCGCCGTCGGCGAGGGGCCGGGGTCGGGGGTTGTCTGAGTGCACGCAGCGGCGATCAGCGTCGTGACCGCGAGTGCGGCGACAACGGCGAGGCGTCGTTTCGTGGTGCGCATGGGGAGTCCTCTCGGATGGGTGGAAGTGTGCTGTGGTGGGGGATGGTCAGTGGCGAGCGGCTGTCTCGGTCTCGATGATTCGCGCGAGGGTCACGGGATCGTTCTCTTGCACATTGTGGCCCGCCTCGACATCGATGCGTCGTGCCTGGGTGAGCCTGCGGCTGAACTCTTCGGCGGCCGTCTCGCTGACATAGCCGCGAGTGCCGCGCACAAGCAGGAGCGGCGCCTCAACGCGTTCGAGGGCATCCCAGAGTTCGTCATCGTGCGAGAGAGGGCGGGCGCCTGCCTCTTCGGTCGCGGCGAGGGCGGTGTGCGCGAGGTGGGCAAAATGGTGCTTCCATTCGGCGCGGCTGTCAGGGCGGATGCGAGAGTTGTGAAACACCCCGCGCTCGGTGTCGGCACGGTCGCCACCGAGGCCGAAGGCCATCGCGCGATCAACCATCTCTTCGCGCGAAGCGAAGTCGATCACGGTGAAGAACTCACGAAGCGCGGAAGGCCCGGCGCTGAGGTCGATGCCGGGCGCGATGTCGACGAGGATCAGCGCGCGGACGAGTTCGGGATGCTCTGCCGCAACGCTGGCGGCGGTGAGGCCGCCGAGCGAGTGCCCCACGAGCACCTGTGGCTCGTCGCTCAGGGCGCGCATGGCGGCGGCAACATCCGGGGCGAGCGTGCGCGCGCGATAGTCGGCGTCTTCTCGCCAGGAGGAATCGCCGTGGCCGGGCAGGTCGATCGCGATCACGCTCTGGCCGAGGGCGAGCACCGTGGTGTCCCAGGTGTGCGCGTTCAAGCCCGCGCCGTGCACCAGGGTGACCTGCGGGGAGGAGTTGCCGAAGCGCAGGGCGCTGAGTTCGCGGCCGTCGTCGAGCGGGGTGGTCACCCGACTCACCGGGGGTTCGGCAACACCGAGGCGCTGGGCCTGTGCCGCGAGGAAAGAGAACTCATTCGAGTGATCTGTCACGTGCTCTATTGTCCTCCTCTTCGAAGCCTCTGGCGAAATCGGAGAGCAGAAGAACAAGAAACACATACAAAAGACTATGCAAAGTGATTAGAAGGACATGATGTTACTTGTCTAAACGCATTTTGTGCGAGAGCGAAGCTGTTGTGAAAGCGAAGGAGGGCGGCCGGCGAGCGAGGCTCCTGGTTAGCTAAGGCAACCCTATCTTCATGTTAGGCTGAAGGCACTATGAGCTCGAGCACCATCGCCCCCACCGCGCGCGCGAGGCGGCGCGCATCGAGGCAATCGCGCGTGCAGCATCTGGTAACGGCCGACGAGCATTCGCTGCTCGAACTGGAGGCGTTCCTGGCATCCCTGCCGCTGTGCGCGAGCGGTCGTGTGTTCATCGAGGTTCCCGACGCAGATGCGATCTTCGCCATCGGCGCTCCCGCACGGATGACGGTGACCTGGCTTGCCCGCTCCCGCCGCTCCGGCGCGCCCGGCACCGGCCAGAACTGCCCGCGCGGTGCCGCACTCGCACGCGCTGCCTGCGCCTGGGCCGACGAGATGCTCTGTGGCGAGGAGTTCGAGAACCGGAGCGAGACCCGCGTGACCCTGCTCGGCGGCTTTCTCGGCACGGCCGACATCGTGGAGCACCTTCAGGATCATTGTGCTATCCCGAGTGCGCACATCGACGCACCGGCGCACTTCGGACTTCTCTCACCGTCTGAACGCTGAGCGCTCACGCGCCCCGCGGCACATAGTTGCCGTCTTCGAGGCCGGCCTCGATCTCGAAGCGGTTGCGTAGCGGGTTTCGGCCCGCGGCCAGATAGAGAAAGGGCATCAGCATCCCGTAACGCCGCCATTGATCGCGGTGCACTGCCTCATGTCGCAGCACCGCGTCGCTCGGCATCGTGTCGCCGGTCAGAAAGCAGCCGCCGATGCACTGGCCCCCACGCGCATAGCTCCAGCGCGGCATCCCGCGAAAGATACGCAGGCCGTAGCGGCGTTCGATCTCGCCCGTGCTCCAGATCGCACCCCAGATGGCTCCCACCGCGGTGGCCCAGAGGTAGCCCAGTCGGCTGATGGGCGAGTGCACAAGCCACGGGGGAATGCGGCGATCACGTCGCCGACCGCGCACGAGAATCTCTTCGGCCTCGGCGCGCCAGTTCGCAGGGCGCGGCCAAGGGCGGCTCACTGCATCCCCTTCGCTCGAAGAGTCGATGCTTTCATGAGATGCCCCCTCAAAGAGGTACGGCCGGACGCCGCGGACAATTCCGCAGCATCCGGCCGTGTTGCTTTTAGTCGTCCGACGCCGTCGCCTCGATGGCCTGCTGGGGGCCACCGGCTTTGAGCTCGGCCAGACGTGCCTCTACCTCGGTGAGCTCACCGAGGTCTTCGAGGCTCTCGAACTGGGCGTCCAGGCTCGACGCGGCGAGCTCCATCTTGCCCTGCGCGAGCGCCTCTTGGCGACGCACCTTGTCTTCGAAGCGGCCAAGCTCGCTCGTGGGGTCCAGAACGTTGATCGACGAGATGGCATCCTGCACCTTCGTTTGCGCGTCGGCCACCTTCGCGCGGGCAATCAGCTCGCTGCGCTTGTTCTTGAGCTCGGCGAGCTTGTCCTTCATCGAGCCGAGGCCCTTCTTGAGCTTCTCGACCACCTCGGTCTGCGCCGAAATCGTGGGCTCGGCAGCCGTGGCCTCGCGCTCGGCGCTGATCTGACGCTGCAGGGCGACCTTCGCGAGGTTGTCGAACTTGTCGGCGTCGGCCGCGCTGCCGTTCGCGCGCAGTTCATCGGCCTTGCGGCTCGCGGCGAGTGCCTTGTTGCCCCACTCGCGGGCCGACTCGATGTCTTCCTGGTGGTCGCGCTCGAGCAGACGCAGGTTTCCGATCGTCTCGGCGATCGCGGCTTCTGCATCGGCGATGCTGTTGGTGTAGTCGCGAACGAGCTGGTCGATCATCTTCTGCGGGTCTTCGGCGGCATCGATCAGCGCGTTGATGTTCGCCTTTACGAGCGTCGAGATGCGGCCGAAAATGGACTGCTTTGCCATGGTGGTTCCTTTCGTGGGGGGATGTAGCTCTGAGAAGTGTGTGCGGTGCGCTAGAAGCGGCCTCCGCCGGAACGGCTGCGAGAGCCGCCGAAGCTCGAGGGGCTGAAGCTGCTGCCGCCGGATGAGCGCGAAGAACTGCCGGATGACCACCCGGCGCTCGGGCCGGATGACCAGCCACCACCGCTGCCGCTGCGAGAGCGACTGCCGCCGCCGACCGAGGAGGCGATGATGCCCCCGATGATCCCGCCGACGATATCCGAGCCCATACCCCGAGAGGAGGAGGGCGCGTGGAAGGAGCCGATCTCGCTCTCGGCAGAGGCGATGGCTTGACGGGCGAGGTCATAAGCCCTGGTGGCGTACTGCAAGGACTGCTCGAGATTCGTCGACTGCAGACTCATCGCCTGGGCCAGCGAAGCCTCCGCTTCGGCGAGCCTTGTGCGCGGGGTCGCGCCGACGGCACCTCGGCGGGTGGTGATGTAATCGTGCGCGGCGCGAATCTGCGTCTGCGCCTGCAGCAGCTTCTGCTCCACCTGCTCGCGGCGACGGCGCTCCTGCTCGGCGGCGGAGCGGGCATCGGCGATCCTCGCGTCGATCTCGGTGTTCGCCGTATCGAGCACCGAGAGCACCCTCTGCGGGTCGCGGCCCTTGGCGTCGAGCTCACGACGTGCCTGATCCACCCGCTTGCGCGTGCTGGCGGCGACGCCGGCGAGAGCGCCGGTGACATCCGGAATCGTCGCAGCCATCGCGAGGTCGGATTCGAGATCATGGATGAGTTCTCGCGCCTTCGCCTCCACCGCCGCAAGCTCTGCGCCGATCTTGTCGAGAGCATCAAGCAGTTGTGCGGCCTGGGTGACGGCCTCTTCAGCGGTGCGGATGGCGAAAGCCGCCCCGCCACTGTGACCTTCGGCGAGGAGTTTCTCGGCCTCGGTCACACCGCGATCGGCCAAGGCGAGACGGGTGCCGGCCTGCTCGGGGTTGTCGGCGACCGTGCTGAGAGCGGAGGGGGCAAAGACGGCGGCGAGCGCTCCGAGCACAGCCGGGGCGACATCGAGCTTGCGCCCGAGAGCCGTGCGTTGCTCCTGCACCTTGGCCAGGGCTTGCGGGGCGTTCTTCTCGAGGTGGCGCAACTGCTCGAAGGCCTGCGCATTGTCGTCGAGAAGCTGGTTCGCGGCTTCGCAGAGCGTGAGTATCTCGATGTGCCAGGCGCGGCGCTGTTCGGCAGTGTCGGGGATCTCATCGTCGAGCTTCTGCTTGAGCGAGAAGGCATCCGAGAGCTTCGCGGCAGCCTCGTCAACCGTCTTCGCGAAGGTGGCCGTGGCGGCATCCCCGAACTGCGCGGTGGCAAAACCCACCTCGTCGCGACTCGTGGTCACGGCGTCGTCGGTCTGCACGAGAGCGGAGCCGGCCTTGCGTTCGAGCTCTTTGGCACTGACCAGGGCATAGGGGTTGTCGGCGCCCGGAACAGCCGCGCGGGTGCCCGCTCCGCCCTTCTTGGCGGAGCGCGCGATCAGCCAGATGACCAGGGCGATGGCGCCCAGCATCCCGAACAGCCAGATGAGACCGCTGCCACCGCCGGTGTCGTTGCCCGCCGGGGGCGCTATGGGGTTGGGGGGTGCGGTGGTGCCGGGACCTTGATTGCTCTGGATCGCCGACTGGATGCCGCTGGCCACCGTGTCAATGGCGCCTGCCCAATTCGACGCGCTGAGGTTCGCCTGCGCCGACTGCTCGATGCGGGCAAGGTCATCATCGCTCAGGGCACCCTCGATGTGGGCAGCGAGGTAGTAGGCGCGCCCCTCGGTGGCGACGGCGAAGAGGTACTGGTGCGGGCCGAGATTGTTGCGGTCGTAAACCTCGTTGGCCCAGTCGGCGGCGTCGCTCGGAAAGGTGAAGTGGTCGACATAGACGACGAAGAGATTGACCGCGGCGTCGGTGTACAGCCTCTCCAGGCGTCGCTCGGCGTTGGTTTTCTCCGTGGCGCTGAGCACGTTCGCGCGGTCGCTCACGAACCCCGGATCGAGCGTGATCGGGTCGGTCGCAGAGGCCGACTGTGCGAAGGAGCCGCCGAGCAGAAGGCCCAGCACGACTCCCAAAGCAGTCAACGACACCCTTCGCATGGTGCTCCCTCCATCAGGCGCGCAAGAACGAGTCAATCTTATGGGCCTTTGATCCGTGTCGGCTAGGCGCGCAGCATGATAATCGGATCGACTTTGCTGGCCTGAATGGCTGGGATGAGTCCGGACACTCCACCGACGATCGTCCCCAGTAGGATCGCAGCCATCGCCTCTGCTGGAAGAAAAAACGGCCACTCCAGGAGCCTTGTGACCAGTGCTGATCCGATGACGCCGAGCATCCATCCAAGAATGCTGCCGCCCGTGCAGATCAGAGTCGCTTCGAGCAGGAAGGTCAAGCCGATGGAGCTACGCGACTCACCATGGGCACGCCGGACTCCGATCTCCAGGCGTCGCTCCCACACCGCAATCTGCATGGTCGTCGCGATACCGAACGCCGTTGTGCCAAGAACGACAAGAGCGACGATGAGGACGAGTGATCGTGTATCAGCGGAGAGCTGGCCGCTCAGAACGGCAGGTGTTGGTGCAGCGGTGACGCTGACCGATCCGGGGTTGAGCGGATCGAGGAGGTAGGGAAGCATGCGGGCGGCGCCATCGGCAGCCCCAGGCATTACTGTTACTAAGAAGGTTCGAGTTCCGAGGTCAATGCCCAGAAGCTCCGCGGTGGCTGGAGAGACAGTGATCGAGCCAGAGACGAGGGAGTTGCGGGCCCCATCACGGGCGACGCCCACGACAGTCATCGGTTGCCCGTCGACTGTAACGAGGTTCGTGCCTGGGGTGACGCTGAGGCCGAGGTGGCGAGCAAGAGCGCTTCCGACTACGATCGTTGTCTCGTCCCGAGAGCTGACTGTCCAGGCGGGAATCCCGCCGGTTTCGAAGGCGGCATCCCGAGCCGCGAGCCCATGCGAGGAGGACACTATCACCGTGGCATCCCTCGTCAGGCCGGAGGCTGAGCGAATGCTTACCACGGCACCGTCTCCCCCTGGTGCCACGAAAGTCCCGGCCGCAGTGACCGATGAGAGTAGCCGTGCGGCATCAACGAGCGATTCCTCCGTCTGGGACCAGCTTTCGACGGGAAGCGACACGGTGATGGTGTTCACGTCATAAGCTGAGAGACGGAGCGCAATCTGTGCGGCGGCGCTTTGAGAGATGCTTATGAGCAGAACAACGCTCGCCGCACCGATGGCGATTGCCGCCGCTGATAGAGCGCTTCGCAGAGGCCTTCTCGGGATTGAGAGAAGTGCGAATCGTGTTGAACTCATCGCTAACCGCCTAGTCCGCCGTGAACGCATCTTCGGAAAGCGCGCCGTCGAGGATGGTGACGATGCGACCGCACTGCCGGGCGATATCGAGATCGTGAGTTACGACAACGAGTACGCCGTCGTCTCTCTGAGCATCGAACAGCAACTCCATGATCGACGCTGTCGTCGCGCTGTCGAGGTTGCCGGTGGGCTCGTCGCAGAGGAGAAGTCGAGGTCGCCTCACTGCGGCTCGCGCGATCGCGACACGTTGCTGCTCGCCTCCCGACATCGTGTGCGGTCGCGCAGACATGCGGTGAGCAAGTCCGACGCGCTCGAGAGCCATCCTTGTCTCATCGGTTCGTTTCGCAGCCGAACCAGCGGTAAGCGAGAGGCTCAATTGGACATTTTCGAACGCTGTGAGGTGTGGGATGAGGTGGAAGGATTGGAATACGAATCCGATGTATTGTCTGCGCAGGAGCGTGCGTTGTTCGTCGCCTAGAGCAGCGGTGTCCTCGCCAGCTATCCGGTACACGCCCTCCGTGGGCGTATCGAACAGGCCGAGGATGGCAAGAAGCGTCGACTTTCCCGATCCGCTAGGCCCGACGATAGCAACTGTTTCGCCGGAATGCAGCCGTAGATCAACGTTGTGCAAAGCGTGCGTCGTCGGCGGATAGAACTTTCCCACGCCGTCAAGCTCGACAAGGGGTGGCTGGGCTGAGCTACCCACTGCGACTCGCGATGTTGAGCGCGACAGTCGATCCCGGTGAGATAGATCCCGTAAAAGCGCATAGACCTCCGCTGCAGAGCTGCACCTCTATAACCACCCGCTCTCGCTCTTGCGTCTCATCAACGAGTCTCTCCAGCCAGCTCACGCCGGTAGCGTCCACACGGATCGCCGTTTGGGCAACTGTCAGGCTTCCCGGCCCCGTTGCCGATATCAGCAAGCTCGCACTTCCGGTGGTGCCGTCAAGGCCAGATGGCAACGGTTGCCCTAGCTCAACAAGGAATCGACGGGGGTGAGGGCTGGTTGCGCCCGAGTCGCCTTCGATGATGGAGCCGGTACCCAGTGAGCCACTCTCATCCGGGAGTTCATGGTAGAGCGTACCGATGATCGACTCGCCGTTGCTCAGCGATATATCAACAACGTGACCGAGTTGGGTCCTTTGTGCTTCGAAGCGGGAAAGCGAAACGACAACGCGCGAAGCTCCCGCCCTAAGTACGCAGACAGGGGAGACCGCAATGCGTCCGCGGCTACCGCAGGCCCCGATCGCATGAGCTGGGAACTGAGGGACGAATACAACCTCTGCGATCGGGACGCGGACGGATGTCCACGCACTTGTGCCGGTCGGGCCGATCGCCTCGAATCCACGGTCTCGGTAGAGCGCGCTCACCGCACGTGCGGTCCAAGAACCAAAAGTCCCCGTGGGGTCGCGAATCTCGTATCCGAGGAGTTCGAGTGCGTTTTGCAACTGAGCCACATCAGGGCCGGTCATCCCTGGCGCAAGCTCCCGATAGGAGGGTAGGTCTCCCGACAGCGCAATCACTGGTCGTCCTGCGACAGCGACCACAACGTCGCCCGGTTCAACCTTCGCACCGGCTGCTAGACCGTCAGTTGTGACGACTGCTTCGGTGCCAGCAGTGTGTGGCGACCTGACAACAATCTCATACTCGGGCTTCACTGTCACAGTTCCGGTGATTCGATTCTCGATCGACCCAGTGTTTACGGTCGTCGTAAGCTGAGAGGCGCCTTCGAGGTTGGAGGTGCCTCGAAAGTTGTTGACCAGTCCCTGCGCTGCGAGAACCACCGCTGCCACTGCGATAACGGCGAGCAGAGTCAGTGCGATGGCGATGCGAGGATCGCCTAGCGGCGAGTCGTTCGATGTTTCAACGTCACGGCCGACTTCATGGGGCGCTGGTTGCGGTGGGTTCATCCTTCTATGACAATCTTCGCCCTATCGAGTGCGTCATTTTGTAGATCGACGAGACGTAGCAACTTGTCTTGGTTGCTGTTGATCCACTCGGCTGCGATGCTGAAATACGCCTCGTTGAGAACCTCACGGAAGTCGACTTCGCCTTGGCATCGAGCATCGGTCACCGCGAGTTCCTGCTCCCTCGGGCTTGGCGGCTGATCCGCGCGGCGAGACGCTTCGAACCAGGTTCTGGCAAGAGCCTCTGTTTCCGAGAGGGAGCCGACATCATAGCCATCCGCATTCATACACGACCCGTAGGCATCTAGTACTTCTCTGACGCCGGGAAAGTCAACCGGGTTCCGACCCGCTATTGGCATACGTGTGTCGTTGAATAGCGAGATAAGCTCAAGGTACGCCTCTCCCGACCCATATATAGCTACGATTGCGTGACCGAAGCATCCATCGGCTGGGGTCGTAACCTCGAACCCGCTAGGCGAAACGTATCGGCTCGTTCGAGACCGGTCGCCGAACGCTGCAGTGTCGTATCGTGCGCTTTCCTCAGCACCGAGGGATGAGTAATACACCTCTTGAGGAAGAGGCGCAAATGATGTCACGATCGACGATGCGTACCCGTTCTGTCGAGCCTCGTCGATACTCGACCATAAGCCCCCGGCTCCGAGGAGGTTCGGTAGGTCAAGTGTGCTTCCCGCCGATGATGGTGAGATTGTGTATGAGAAACCGGCTTCGTTCATGCATTCGGACATAGACGTTTCGAAGGCGAGGTCAAGATCCGGTGGGAACGTGATTACTTGCAGCAAGGCCAGCTTTGCATCAGCATTGACAATCGTTGGTTCCGATGAGCACCCCGTCAAAACCACGGCACACAAGGCCGACAGCGAGAGTATGGATGTCATTTGCCTTCGATACGAGGTTAGGGGCGTCCTTGGCTCAAGCACGAGTCCGTGACCTCGTTAACAAGAAGTGCCTGTGCGAACCCGGAAGTAGTCGATCTTGTTGTCGGCGGATGAACCGAGCACACCGACCTCCGTTTGTTTCGCGAAGAGGAACAGCATGTTGTCCCAAGGCCAGTTCTCATTCCATCCGCACCAGGTGCGGTTTGAGTAAACGTTCTTCGCGGAGGACGTCAAGTTGTCGGCAACATCGATGTAGGTATTGTCCGTGTAGATGCCCGATGCGTCGAGCAAGATCGATCCTGTGTACTCGTTGCCGTTCCATGCGCAAAAGTGATTGTTCGCGCACGTGCTGGCATACGCGGGCGCGATACCGACCCCCACCAGCACCCCTGATGTCAACAGCGCCATCGACGCCAACCGTGATCGTCTACTCATTATCTGTGCCTCCCAGCTCCTGTTACGAGAACAACGATCAACCTAGTTTGCCACAGCGATGAGCTCGTCGACAGAGAACGCGACGATCTGATGCACGGCGCCCGATAGCCTGGGGAAATGCCCGAGCAGAGCAGCTTCCGCCCAGAGCCTGTGTCGTTCGTGCGCAGGAGCGGGCGGATGTCGCCCGGTCAAGAGCGCGCTTTCGCGGAGTTCTCGGGGCATTACCTGCTCGATGTGCCTCGCGGTATCGCCTCGACCTCGGTGCATCCAGACGCGCGCCTGCACCCCGAAACAGAGTTCGGTCGAACAGCTCCCCTCATCGTCGAGCTCGGATCGGGGCAGGGGCATGCTGTCGTCGCGGCGGCGGCATCCCGCCCCGAAGACGACTTTCTCGCGATCGAAGTCTTTCGGGCGGGCGTTGCCCGCACCATGCTCGACGCCGATCGCGCGGCGGCGCGCAATCTTCGTCTCGTCGAGGCGAACGCGCCCGAGGTGCTGGAGTCCTATCTGCCCGAGGCTGCGGCGAGCGAGATCTGGGTCTTCTTTCCTGACCCCTGGCACAAGCACCGGCACGTCAAGCGCCGCATGGTGCGCGAAGGCTTCGGCGCCACGCTGACACGGGCGCTCCGCGACGGCGGGATGGTGCGCCTGGCCACCGACTGGGAGGACTACGCCGTGCAGATGCGTGCCGTGCTCGACGCCGAGCCGCTTCTGGAGCGTGCCTTCGCGGGGGAGTGGGCCGAGAGATTCGAGGGTCGCGCGATGACGGCGTTCGAACGCAAGGGTATTGCGAAGGGTCGCGAGATTCGCGATCTCGTGTATCGACGGAGGGTGCGCTGATGAGTCACTTCGATATCGTCACCGAGCGGAGGGTGTGGCCGGGGATCGTGCCGGCCGTGCTCGTGTGCCTGGCCGCGCCCGTACTGTTCGTTCTGCAATGGTCGTGGCCGGGGTGGGCTTTGCTCGCGGTCGGGGTGGCCGGGGCATACGCCATCGAACGGCGGCGGGTTCTGACATCCGAACCCTCGCTCACGCGCGATCTCTCGCTCATCGCATTGGGCATGCTGATCGTGAGCTTCATCTCGCTCGAAGCGAAGCTCGACAACCTCGCCATGCTGCGCTTCACCCTCGCGCTCGGTGGCGCGGTCGTGGTGCCCTACCTCGTATCGCGCTTCGTCTATCGCGACCGCGCGATCGGTTTTCCCTGGCGGGGAGGGGGGCGATGGGGCAGGCTCCACTGGGGCTGGCTTCTGGCCGTGCTCGTGCTCGGCTGGCTCATCCTGCCCTTCTACTTCATCACTTCGGGCGTCTACCAGAACTGGCCGGTCGTCGACAGCCCCGAACTCATCGCACGCCTCTTCGTCGGCGTGGGTGCCGTCGGCATCTGGGACGAACTCTTCTTCATCTGCACCGTCTTCGTGCTGCTGCGTCGTCACTTTCCCGATGTCGTGGCGAACGTTCTGCAGGCGACGGTATTCGTGTCATTCCTCTGGGAGCTGGGCTACCGCGAGTGGGGGCCGCTTCTGACGATCCCCTTCGCGCTTCTGCAGGGCGTGATCTTCTTGCGCACACGCTCGCTCGCCTATGTCGTCACCGTGCATCTGCTCTTTGATGCGGTCGTCTTCGCCGTGCTCGTGCACGCGCACAATCCCGGGATGCTGCCGATCTTTCTGATCTGAGCCGTTGCCCCGCACCGCGCGGCAGGGCAGAATCGACAGATGCTGAACCTCGGACTCATCGCCGCGGCGCTCGCCGCCGCCTTTCACGTCGTGATCTTCGCCTGGGAGTCGCTTCTGTGGCTGAAACCCGGCACGCAGCGGCTGTTCGGCATCCGCAGCGAAGCCGAGGCCAGCACCATGAAGACCCTTGCCTTCAACCAGGGCTTCTACAACCTGTTTCTCGCTGTCATCACCGCACTCGGAATCGCCATCACGCTCTGGGGCGAGCAGATGGTCGGTCTGACGCTCGTGTTCGCGGGATGCGGCATGATGCTCGCCGCCGCGCTCGTGCTGCTGCTGTCGAGTCGCAGGATGCTCCCCGCCGCGGCGATGCAGGGCGGCGTGCCCCTTGTGGCCATCGTGTTGCTCACGCTCGGCGTGATCTGAACACCCTGCGAATGACTGCCTCGCCTCAGCGCAGTTGCCAGAACTTCTGGTCGAGCCAACGCACCGTGTTGTTCTTGCCGTAGAGATAGAACGAGATGAAGGCGCCGGTCAGATCCCCGTTCTCGGCGAAGTCGATCGGGCCGCTCAGTCCGCTGTAGTCGACACTGCGGCGGCTGTTGATGATTCTCGCAGCCTGCTCGAAGGTATCGGCGATCTCGCCGTCGGGGCCGGAGACATCCGCGATGTGCTCGCGCACCTTCGCCCCTTCGGCCGACTGGGCTTGCAGCGCCGCAAGCGCGATGACCACAAGGGCGTCGTAGGCCTCGGGTGCATAGGCGAACACGCGCACATCGGGGTTGATGGCCAGCATCCCGCGCTGCAGATCGCGGTTGGCGAGCACACCCGCGGTACTGAAGAGCGCGCCTTCGATCTGCGGTGCCTCAAGATCGTCGCGCAGCACCTCGATGGTCGCATCGGTGCCGTAGACCTTTGACCAATTGATCTCTTGCGCGGCGAGCGCGTCGACGATCGCGCGGAAATCACCGGTACCGCTGACGATGAGGATCGCATCGCGCGAGGCCGCCGCGACCTCTGCCGCCACGCTCACGGGGGATTCTTCGGCGGCGAGACGGTGCAGCACGACCTGGGCACCGGCGGCGCGAAGAACAGCGATAGCTTCTTCAGAGAGGGCGATACTGTAGGCGTCGCTCATCGCGATGATGTCGACCGATGCCGCCCCGTCGAAGAGGATGCGGCGGGCAAGCGTCGACGCCTGCACGATGTCCGAGGGCGCCGTGCGGAAGAAGAAACCACCCGAGTCGATGTCGCTGAGCCCCGGCAGGGTTGCCGCGGGGGAGATCTGCACGACGTTCGCCGCGGCGAAAGCTTCGTAGCTCTGCAGCACCTTCGCCGAGGCGCGCGGGCCGATGACGGCCGTAACCCCCTGCGCGATGAGTTCGAGAGCGCCATCCAGGGCGATGTCGTGCCCGGCGCTGCCGGAGTCTGCCACGACGATCTCGACCCGTACGCCGAGCTCGGCCTCATTGATGTCGTTCGCGGCGAGGCGAATGGCGGTCAGTGTCGACTCACCCTGTGCCGACTGTGTTCCGGTCATCGGAAGGAGCGTGCCGACCTTGATCTCGACAGTCGGGCGCGGCGCATGGGTGGTCGGGGCCGCAGTGGGGGTGGGCGCGGCTTCGGGGGTGCACGCAGTCATCATGGTCATCGCGAAGACGGTTGCTGCCGCGGCTAACCAGCGCAATCGTGTGGTGTTCATCTCGATGTTCCTTCGTGTGATGGCAGAACGGGCAAGAGGGCGCTCAATGCTCGTCCTCGCCCGTGACGTAGTCCTCCGTCAGCCCGTGTGGGGTCTTCTCCCAGCGGTGCGGATCGAAGATCGCCTGGTACGCCGCGCGCCACGCCGCGATCGAATGCATGAACCAGTATGCCGGAACGAGCAAGGCGTAACAGGCGAGGCGCCAGCCATAGCGGATGCCAGAAGAGATCGCCGAGGTGATCACGAACATGCTGATGCCGAAGATCATGACATAGAGCGTCGCCTCCAGCGCGAGCGGCGGGAAGTGCAAATCGCTGAACTGCACGCCGAACCAGGTGATGAGCGTGAACAGCAGAGCGAAGGGGTAGACCATGAACGAGATGGGCGTTCCCAGCACGAGCAGGAACACGCTCATCGCGCCGCCGATGCCGTTGCGCTGCAAAAAGCTGATGGGATGGCTGAGATAGACCGAACTGGTGATGAGATATCCCTTGATCCATCGGGTGCGCTGCTTGATCCAGGCCTTCGCCTCCGCGCACGCCTCTTCTTGGGTGCTCGAAGGAATGGTGCCGATCGCATAGCCGCGGTTGGCGATGCGCATGCCGACATCGGCATCCTCGGTGACGTTGTAAGGGTCCCAGGCTCCGATCTCGCGCAGGGCCGAGGCGACGAAGTGGTTGCTCGTGCCCCCCAGCGGTATCGGGAGCCCCACGCCGTCCATGCCCGGAAGCATCGCGTCGAACCAGTGCGAATACTCGATCGAGAACATGCGGGTGAGCAGGTTGTAGCCGGAGTTGAAGTACGACAGGGCGGCCTGCACACAGATCAGTTGAGGAATATTCGGGTTGATGTGTTCGCGGCGGAAGCGGTTCTCTTCGAAGGCCGCAACGGCGGTGCGCAACTGGTCGGGGTCAGGCTTGTCTTCGGCGTCGTAGATGACGACGTACTCGCCGCGCGCCATGGCAAGACCGTAGTTGCAGGCGCGTGGCTTCGTTCGCGGCTGCCCGTCTGGCACCACCATGACCGTCATATGGGGCGGCGGGCTTGCCGCATAGGCGGCAGCGATGGTCTCTTCATCTTCTTCCTCGAGCAGGATCAGCACCTGCAACTTCGACTTCGGGTAGTCGAGGTGATCGAGGTTGTCGACGAGCTTGCCGACGATGTTCGCCTCGCGGAAGACCGGGACAAGCAGGGTGTAGACGGGAAGCTCGTCATCGGGGATGCGGCGATTCGCGTTCTCGAGAACGGGAATGCCCTGGTCGCGTCGCGCACGACCTAAGGCCTTGTGCCAGATTCCTCGGGTGAGAAGTTTGATCGGCACACGTATGGAGAGATACGACTTGAAGACGATGAAGGTGTAGAACACGAGGTTCGCGACGAGGAAGATGCCGATGATCACCTCGTTCGTGTACAGCACGCCGAGAGCGATGAGGCCGGCGGCCAGCACGAAGGGCAATGTCTTCTGTAGCCAGTTCATGCCCAGCCGTGCCGACTCCTTCGGGTGCTTGTCGGCATGCTCGTCGGTGATGATGTAGAGCAGTTGATCCTTGCACGCCGTTTCGATGGCGGCCTCGAGCTGAACGGGCGAGATGGTTCTGGCTACGACGCGCTTGGCACCGTAGCGCAGGCGCGCCTCACGCAGCATCCGGCGCTTCGGTTCGATCGTCGTTGCAACCGTGAGCTCGCCATCGGCGGAGAATCGCCACGGTGCCCACCCGGCGGAGACAAGCGTGTAACTCGGCTGCGAACGCAGCAGTTGGGGGTCGGCAGGTTCCCGTGTGGGGTCGATGATCGGGGCGTGCCAGATCACCCCGAGGGCCGCCCAAGCCTCTTCGGGACTGACGATATCTGCGACCACGAGTTCTTCGGCGAGAGTTGTTCCCGCTTCGCGGCTGTGCGTTTCGGCGGCCTTGAGATCGGCTTCGCGAATCTCGCGGATGCCACGCAACAACTCGACCAATCGCTCGTCTTGGTGCTGCTCGACGAGAAGCTCTGCGGCAACGCTCATCGTGACCCCACCGCCTGGTACAGCACGAAGCCGCTCGCCTCGGCGACGCGACGGAAAGAAGCGAAATTCTCGCGCCTTTCGGACATGGCCTCCCAGACCATGTCTTGATGGTGGGTGTGAGCCGCGTCGTTGGTGTTGACGATCAGCCAGCCCACGGCTCCCGCGGGGTGTTCGAGCACGTCGAAGAAGTGATTTCCGCTGGCGAGGATGTAGTACTCCCGCAGCGAGATTCCGGCCTGTGGACGCAACTGGTTCGATACCTCATCGACCAGAACACCCGTTCCGTTGTAGTGCTCGGCGAGATAGTCCCATATCGGATCGACAGGACCGCGCACGGTGGTGACCTGATAGTCGCCTTCTTCGATCACGGGGGAGCGACGGATCGGGTCGGCCAGCACATAGGCGCTCTGGCCGAGGATGAGAACCGCCAGTGCAGCGCTGAGAACGCCGGGTGTCAGACGACCGAAGCGGCGAGCGATCCCCTTGTGATTCAGCGCCTCGGCGAGCACCCCTACGCAGAACGCCATCAGCGGCAGCAGGGTCAGTGCGTAGCGGGTGTTGAAGTATCCGGTCGGAATCGAAAAGTCGTTCTGCACGGTGGTCTGCCCGAGATACAGCGCCGCGATGTTGAAGACGAAGGGCGAGAGCAGAACCCCGGCGACGAAAAGCGGCGTATCGAAGCCGCTGCTCGCAACGAGCCAGAACAGGCCCGCGCAGCCGAGAATGATGACCACCGGAGTCACGACCTGCCACGCCGCACCCCCGAGCACCGTCAGGGTGATCGCCAGGTTGCCCTGCGTCGTGAGCAGACCCTGCTGTGCGAGAACCTCTTGCTGGTTGAAGGCCGAGAACTCGCCATAGATGAACTCGAAGGGGTTGCCGAAGTTGACAAAGTTGTAGATGCCCCACCAGCCGACAGCGAAGATCGGCAGCACCGCGATGGCTCCGACGAGCGGAAACACGAACGACACGGTCTTGCGCAGGGCACGCATACGCGTGGCGCGGCGCAGTTCGATGAGCACGATGAACAGAACCCCGGATGCCAGCAGCACCCATCCCTCGTAGCGGCTCAGAACGGCGATCGCGGCGGGGAGTCCGGCGTAGACGGCGACTTCGCCGCCGGAGAGCGGCCGCTTCGCCGTCGCGTAGTGAGTGAGACCGGCGATGCTGCCCAGAAGCCCCGCGAACAGCACCGGCTCGGTCATCGCGGTGGTGTAGAGATAGAGCGCGCTCGGGTTGAAGAGGAACGCGGCACAGGCAAGAAGGCGTGCGTTGCGCCCGAGGCCGAGGCGCGCGCTGATGCGGTAGAGCGCGGCGACCGAGCCCGCCATCGCGAAGATGCCGACGATGGCCGCTGCCCATCCGGTCTGCCACAGCCACAGATTCGCGGCGAAGGGTGCCGTGATGAGGTGAGGCGCGGGCAGCCACACTGTTCCGAGCTGTTGCACACCGGCGTTGAAGCCCGTGGTGATGCGGCCAGAGATCACAAGGTGGCTCAGCGCATCCGCATACCAAAGCGCTGCTCCGTTGCCCACCGAGATGAGCGCGGCCACGAACTGCACGAGAAGCGCGGTGATAGCCACGACGGCGGTACCCGGAACCCGACGGCCGAGATCACGATCATCCATCGCCGCCCAGACGGCGCGCGCCTTGGCGGTGGCGCGCTCGAAGGGGCCGCGAGGAGTCTGTGCCTTCTGAGCCTCGGCATTGCGCGCCGAAGCACCGCTTGCCGCGTGGGCGACAGACGGCGCGACCGGCGCGAGCGTGCTCACCCCTGCGAACCCCGTGGGTCGGGGTATTCACCGGACTGATACGGAGACTGAAGCGCGACGACCGGCGCATCCTTCTGCGAGCGCCTGGTGGGGTTTGCGGCAGCGGCCTCCTCGCGGTAACGCTCCTGCGCACGGACATAGCGACGCGCGCGACGACGCAGATGGCGGCGAGAGAGCCATCCGAGCAGAACGAACAGGAGCAGCGAGGCGAGGCCGGCGCCGACCCAGAGGAGGATCACATCGTTGTCGCTGAGACGCTCGACCTGGGGAACCACCGTTTGGCTGTCGAGAAACACCGGGTCTTTGTGGGTGAGCTGCGCGATGAGCAGATCATCGTAGAGACCCATCCAGCCGAACTCCGAGTTGGCGACGTAGTCGGCGATCTGGCTTTGCAGCAGACGACCAACGGTGGCACCCGGCTGATGGGGACCCCAACTGCTCAGCGAGAGAACTTCGCGACCGCCGCTGCTGAAGGCCTGAAGCGCGGCGTAGGCATCGAGCACACCCGCGGCGAAGAGCGCGTTCTCGGCATCGATCTGCCGGAACTCGGCCATGCGCAGGGGAGCACGAAGCTGATCGATCTCTTCGCTGCTCGCACCCACGATGATCCCAGAAGTGGATGAGGCGATGAACGCGGCGGGTTCGACCAGCCGAACGGCCATTTGGTTGCTCGCCGCGCGTTGGAGGGCGATGAGCAGCTCAGCGGCATCCGTGACACTGTCCGACAGCAAGGAGCTGCCGCTGATGGCGATCGAGACGATCTCGCCGAAGACCTGCGGCATACGCATGAAACCCGGAGGCAGCACCTGACCCGGAGTGGCCGTCACCGTCGATGCCTGACCGTCGATGAACACCTCGATGGGCAACACGGCAAAGGTGCCGCCACAGTTCAGGCCATCGCCTCCCGAGGAACCACCGGCGCCCTCGCCGGTCGGCACCGCATCCATGCGAAAGCTCAGGGAGTTGTTGCGTCGCACGCGAGTGTCGGTCACCTGAAGGTCGAGGTTGATCGAGGTGTTTCCATCGAAGACCTGCGAAGACAGCAGATCGCCGTTCCAGTAGATCGAAAGCATCGCAGAGATCTGCGTGGGAACCTGGGAACGCACACCTTCGAGGTGCACGGCGAAGCTTCGCACCGGTGTGCCGAACTGGCTCTGATCGATGAACACCTCTTGCACTGAGGTGCCGATGCCGCCCAGTGAGATATTCGGTGTGCCGAGTTGGGCGAGAGTGCGTCGAGGCACCATCGATTCGACGCGATCAAGGGCGAGGTCAGTGGTCTCGCTGGAGTCGACGAGCATCAACTTCGGTGAGCCGAGAGCAGCAGCAGCGGCCGTCAGCCGGGCAGGGTCGCCGGTGAGAGTGAGTTCACGCATCCCGTCGTTGAGGCCTACTCGGGCGACGACCTCGCCCGTTCCCGGCACGATGCGAATCAGCCGCCCACCGATCGATTCGACATCGACCGCACGCAGATCGTTATCGACGGTGGTCAAGGAGATATCGGTCTCGCGCGTCGGGTAGCGTGCGGCGAGGGCTGCGGCCGCTTGCAGACCCGCCTCTTGCAGTTCGGGTGTGGGGTTCTCGGGGATCGTGATGGCGATTCTGCGCACGGAGTTGCTGAAGAACTGCGCGATCGTGCTCGGCGGCGCCTCGCGACCGGAGACTCTGACCACGACCTCCTCGAAGCTCACGGTGCCGAAATCAGAGATCACACAGATGAGATCCTCGTCGGTCACGCTGTCGGTCAGAAAGCGCATGCCGAACACGAGGAAGCCGTTCTCGTCGACCTGGCTGGCATCCACCGGAAACGACACCTCGAGCGATTCGATCTCAGGGGTCACCGGGAAGGTGGCGATCGAACGGTTGTTGTTGAGGAACACAACCCGTCCCGGCACGGCGGCCTCGGGGAAGATCGTTCCGCTGACCTCATAGGGTGTGAGACCGACGGGGATCGGGATGTACTGGAGCACCGTGCGCGTGTTGGATGCGATGCTGAAGGTGCGGGTGAGGTCGAAGCTGTCGAACACCTCGGTGTCATCGGCCTGGGCGGGGGGCGAGACGAGAGCCAGGGGAAGCGCCACAAGAGCCGCCAGTACCACGGCGCCTAGGCGCCATGACGTGCGCACGTTTATCAACGTTCTAACCCCCGGAAGTTGAACGATTCTTGCTCACTTAACAACGTGCAGCCGTCGATGAGCACTCGAAGTCTTTGGTCACGTAAGCCTAGCCGACGAAGCTCGGAATGACCTGGATTGAGCCCATAGCGACTGAGCGACCGCCTTTGCGTCGCTCTCTGGCCACGTGCGCACCGTGTGATCGGTACAGTTCTCAGTGTACGGATCGATAACGGGGGATGTCATGTTCACGTATTGTTTTGCGAGCCCAGAAAGATGAGCCGGGCCACCACGGGGGAGTCTTTGCCGCTTGTCGTCGACCTCGATGGCACGATTATGCGCGCCGATACGCTCTTCGAGTCGGCAACACGGTATCTGACGCGCGACGCACTCGCTCTGCCGCGGATTGCCCTCTGGCTCACCGGCGGCAAGGCCAAGCTCAAGGCGAAGCTCGCCGAAAGGGTCGAACTGGACGCCGCATCCCTGCCCTATCGGGAGGACGCGCTCGGCTGGCTGCGCGAACAACGAGCACAGGGGCGCACCCTTGTTCTGGCCACCGCGAGCGACCGGCGCTACGCCGATGCCGTTGCCGCGCACCTCGCCCTCTTCGACGAGGTGATGGCCAGCGACGGCGAGAGCAATCTGACTTCCGCCACGAAAGCCGAGGCCCTGGCGAGGCGCTTCGGCGAGCGCGGCTTCGAGTACCTTGCCGATCGTTCCGCCGACGAGCCGGTGTGGGCAAGAGCCGCGAGCGCCCACATTGTCGGGGGCGGTGCGGGCATGCGGCGTCGGGTTGCGAAGAACACTCCGCTCGGTGAGACCTTCGCCACGCAACGCTCTGGCATCGGGGGGATACTGCGGGCGGTGCGCGTGCACCAGTGGGTGAAGAACCTCCTCGTCTTCGTGCCGGTGGTGCTCGCGCATCGCCTGAGCGACCCCGAAGCGATCCTGGCAGCGGTGCTCGCCTTCGCGCTGTTCAGCCTGGCGGCATCCGGTGTCTATCTGCTCAACGACCTTTCTGACCTTGACGCGGACCGACGGCACCCGATGAAGAAGAACCGGCCCCTGGCTGCGGGACTGATGCCCCTGCCTCTCGCGTGGGTGCTCTGGCCGCTGTGCCTTGCAATACCGGTGATTCTCGGCTTCCTTCTGCTGCCGCTGTATTTCGGACTCGCCCTCTCGGTCTATGCCGTGCTCACCATCGCCTACTCTTTCGCGCTCAAGTCGAAGCCCGTCGTTGACGTCGTGGTGCTGGGTCTTCTCTACACCCTGCGGATCATTGCCGGGGCGATGGCGATCGACGCTCCCGTCACCTTCTGGTTCTTGGGTTTCTCGCTCTTCTTCTTCTTGAGCCTGGCGCTGATGAAGCGGTGTGAAGAGATCGTGTTGATTCGCGACCGGGGCGAGGAAGAGAGGCTTGATCGGCGAGGGTATCTGGCCGTTGACGCCGAACCCATCACCGCGCTCGGCGTCGCCACCGGCGTGGTCTCGACGCTGATCCTCGCTCTGTACATCAACGAACCCGATGTCAGTGCGAACTACGGCACCCCCTGGCTGCTGTGGCCGCTGGTGCCCCTTATGCTGTATTGGATTTCGCGTATCTGGTTGCTCGTGCACCGCGGCGAGGTGCGGCATGACCCCGTGCTGTTCACGCTGAAGGATCGCGCGAGCTGGGTCGTGGGTGGCGTGAGCGCGGGCGTCTGGCTGCTGGCCACAGTGCTGCATTTATGAGGTGTCGATGAGTCGCATGAGACGCAGTGTGCGCATCGCGCTGCTGTACACGCTCTTTGCCGTGATCGCGACGGCCGCGAACTTCGCCACGCAAATGATCGTCGTGCGTCTCTATGACGGGCCGTGGTCGATCCCGCTCGCGGTGCTCGCGGGTACGGTGGTGGGTCTGCCGGTGAAGTACTTTCTCGACAAGAAGTGGATCTTCGCCTATACCACCACCCGCGCGACGCAGAATGTGGGTCTTTTCGCTCTCTATACGGTCACCGCGGTGGTCACAACACTGGTCTTCTGGGGCACCGAGTGGCTCTTCGAGGTGCTGTTTCGCACTGAAGCCATGCGGCTGCTCGGCGGAGCCATCGGTCTTGCGATCGGATACGCTACGAAATATCTGCTTGACCGGCGCTTCGTTTTCACGGCTGCAGCCGATGACGATGAGGGGACATCGTGAGCTACATCACCGGCTGGGGGCGGTTCCCCGGTGTCGAGGCCGAAGTCGCGCATCCGGCGTTTCTCGATCATGTGAGCGTCTCGGAGCCCACGATTGCCCGCGGGCTCGCCCGCAGCTATGGCGACAGCGCCATCGGCGAGCGGGCCGTGGATATGACCGCGCTCTCGCGCGTTCGCTCCTTCGACGCCGAGACGGGCGTGCTGGTGGCCGAGGCGGGGTTCAGCCTCGATGAGATGCTCCGTATCTTCGTGCCGCGCGGGTGGTTCCCGCCCGTCACCCCAGGAACCCGCTTCGTGACGCTCGGCGGGGCGATCGCCGCAGATGTGCACGGCAAGAACCACCACGTGCACGGATCGTTCGGCGATCACGTGCGCGGGATGGACATTCTTCTGGGCGACGGGAGTGTCGTGCGAGCCTCTCGCACCGAGCATCCCGAGCTGTTCGCCGCGACGATCGGTGGCATGGGGCTGACCGGAATCATTCTGGCCGCCGAAGTGCAGATGCACGCCATCGGATCGAGCCGCATCGAACAGGTGACGGTGAAGACCCGAAGCCTCGAAGAGACCCTCGATGCTTTCGAGGAGTACGCGAGCACCACCTACTCGGTCGCGTGGATCGACTGCATCGCCCGCGGCACGAAGCTCGGGCGTTCGGTTCTCACGGTGGGCGAGCATGAAGCCGAGGGCGAGCTGGTCTCGCGAGGACCCGGCAAGCTGGGCGTTCCCTTCGACCTGCCGAACTTCACGCTCAACCCCCTGACGATGCGCGCGTTCAACACCGTGGTCTACGGCAAAGAACTCAAGAAGTACGCGGAGAACACCGTGTCGTTCGAAAGCTTCTTCTATCCGCTCGACGGCATACGCGACTGGAATCGCGGCTATGGCAGCAGAGGTTTCGTGCAGTACCAGTTCGTGCTGCCGATCGCGGCCGGCCGCGAGCCACTGGCCGAGATTCTGTCGAGAATCGCCGAGACCGGCCTGGGCTCGACCCTCGCGGTGCTGAAGGTCTTCGGAGCCGGCAACGACAGCCCCCTGTCTTTTCCCGAGCCCGGATACACCCTGGCGCTGGATTTTCAGGCGAAACCGAAAGTGCTCGCCCTGCTCGACGAGCTGGACGCGATGGTGCTGCACCACGGCGGCAGGCACTACCTCGCGAAAGACTCGCGGATGAGTGCCGAGACGTTTCGCGCGAGCTATCCGCGCTGGCAGGAGTTCGAGACGGTGCGCGAGCGATACGGCGCCATCGGCACTTTCCGTTCCTCGCAATCGATCAGATTGGGTTTGGCATGACCGCGCGAAGAATTCTTGTGTTGGGGGCGACATCGGCGATCGCTCAGGGCTGCATCCACGGATGGGCCGCCACAGGGCCGTGCGAGTTCGTGCTGCTCGGCCGCGATCTCGGGCGCGTGCAGGCGGTGGCGGACGATCTGGCGGTGCGGCATCCCGAATCGACGGCGCGTGCACACGAGTCGGCGAGTTCGCCCGCACAGATCGACGCGCTCATCGACGAGGTGTGGGGCGAGGGGATTGAGATCGCGCTGCTGGCGCAGGGGAGCCTGCCCGAGCAGGCGGCGATCGAGGGCAAGCTGGCCGAGGTGCAGGGCGAGTTCGAGGTCAACGCCGTGGTGCCCGTGCTCTATATCGAAGCGCTGGCGACGCGAATGGCGGCGCGCGGCTCGGGCCGGCTGGCTGTGATCAGTTCGGTCGCCGGTGACCGGGGGCGCGCGAGCAACTACATCTACGGCGCGGCCAAGGCAGGCCTCAGCGCCTACACCGAGGGCGTATGGCACCGCTTCAGCCTTGCTCGCTCGAAGGTCACGGTGACCCTGGTCAAACCCGGGCCGACCGCGACACCGATGACACAGCACCTGGTCGATGCGGGGCAACGGCTGGCGAGCGTAGCCAGCGTGGCGGCGGCCATCGTGCACGGCACGGATCGCGGCAAGGCCGTCGTCTACGCTCCCGCGAAGTGGCGGCTCATCATGGCGGTCGTGCGCGCCATCCCGCGTTGGCTGTTCCGTCGCGTCTCGATGTAGGCGGTTCGCCTCGACCTGGGTGCCCCTCGCGCCATTGGTCGGTGCTCCGTCTTAGATGCGGTGCTTCCAGTAGCGAGGTTCTTTGCTCTCGTGGGCGTACGCGACGATCACGATCTCATCGTCGGTCACGAAGTAGATGACGTCGTAGGGGTAGCGAGCGATACTTCGCATCCGGATGATCGGGTGCGCGTGATCCCAGAAGGGATAGCGATGCCATGACTCTGGGGCTTCCGCGATCGACTCCCTCGCGATGAGAGAGTTTTCGAGGAAGCGTTGGCCAACACCGCGTTCGCGATGCTCGTACCAGAGAGCGGCGGCTTTCAGTTCAGCCCGTGCCTCGGGGTGCTCACGTTGATTGCGCGGTTTCACTCGTGTATGGCTGCGAGTTCGGCGGAGAGCAGCCGGTATGTCTCGGTGGCGTCGACAAGCTCGACCTTGCCGCTGAGAATCTCGTCTACGCGGGACTCGATCTCCGTCTTCCACGCCGCCCCGGCTGAGGATGTTTCAGCTTCGCGGAGGCTGGCTTCGATCAGATTTAGCACGACCGCGCGCTCATCGGCGTCGTCGACGGCAAGAATCGTCGCAACTGCCTTTTCTACGTCCGGTGCCATGCACCAAGTGTAAGTGTTGACTCCGACATTCGGCGTGCGCGCACACCCCGCGATCGGATGGTGTGCCCCCTGACAGGAGTCGAACCTGCGACCTACGGTACCGGAAACCGGCGCTCTATCCACTGCGTTACCTGAGGTGTAGCGGTAGGAGCAGTCAGTCTTCTTTCCCTCTATGAGTTGCGGAACGTCACACTTTCTGTGACGATTGTCAAAATGGAACGAGGATCAACAACGACGCTTCGGGCGCCCGAGCTTGCGGACTGGGCTCTCGCACACGGGCGCGCGTCGCTGACGGGCGTGGAGATCGCACAGTTGCTCGACGTGCCAGAAGATCAAGTGCGCCGCAGGCTGCACGCTCCGGCTCGCCGGAAAGAGTGGATATCTCCGACCCGTGGTCTGTGGATACCCGTTCCGCCCGAGTACCGCACCTGGGGGGCCCCGCCCGGTGTCGAGATCGTTGACGCGATGATGCGCCACCGCGGGATGGGCTACTACGTCGGCTGGCTCAGCGCCGCCGCTTTGTACGGTGCTGGACACCAGGCGCCGCAGGTGTTCCAGGTCGCAGTAACCCGGCAGATGCGGGATCGGGTGGTCGGTCGCACCCGCTTCGTGTTCGCCCAGCGCAACGTTGACGGCATCCCGATCACTGATCACCCCACACGCTCGGGGTCGGCACGGGTGTCGACGGTGGCGGCGACGATGCTCGACGTCGCCGATGACGTGGAGCGTGCCGGCGGCATTGACAATGTCGCGACCGTCATCCTGGGGCTCTCCGAGCATGAAAACTTCGACATTGCGAACCTCGCCGGGCTTGCCCAGAGCTTTCCCGCATCGGCAGGGCGTCGAGTAGGCAGAATTCTGGAGCACTATGGCTGGAGCGGTGACCTCGACCTCGAGACCCTGCGACAGGCCGTGCGCGATGCCGTGCCATCGCCGTCGCGCCTCGATCCTGCAAGCCCCGATCGCGGCTATCTCGATCCTGGCTGGATGCTCCGGATCAACTCCGAAGTGATGGAGGAATCATGATCCCAGTGGAGACGACTTTTCGTGTAGCGACGGCCGAGCGCATCACCCAGCTACTCTTCCGCACGCGTCTTCGCTCTGTCGCGGCGCTGGCACGTGCCACTCATATCGACCGTGCGACCCTGAGTGTGAAGATGCATGGGCACAGGCGGTGGTACCTCGATGAGCTACAGGCGATTGCACGCGTGCTCGGCACGTCCGTTTCATATCTCATCGGCGAGACAGACGACTCGGGTGTGCCCCTGACAGGAGTCGAACCTGCGACCTACGGTACCGGAAACCGGTGCTCTATCCACTGAGCTACAGAGGCGTACCGGACAACGATATCAGCGTTGCATCCGCGGTCGTGAAGGGGCGGCAGCAGCCGCCCTAGACTTGAGAGACAATGAACCCCGACGCCCTCGCCGAAGCACTCCTCGACGCGATCACCCGAGTCGCCGCGGAGCGCCCATCCGGCGAGCCGCCGGGTATCACCGCCGCCGACATCGTGCTCGACCGGCCCCGCAACCGCGAGCACGGCGACTGGGCATCGAACATCGCCATGCGGCTGGCGAAGCCGCTCGGGGTCAGCCCCCGCGAACTCGCCCAGCTCATCGCCGATGCCTTGCGCGACCATGAGGGCATCGCGAGCGTCGAGATCGCCGGCCCGGGATTCATCAATATCCGTCTGGATGCCGCGGCCGCGGGCATCCTCGCCAAGTCCATCGTCGAGGCGGGCATCGCCTATGGCACGAACGATTCGCAGGCGGGCAACACGATCAACCTCGAGTTCGTCAGCGCCAACCCCACCGGCCCCCTGCACATCGGTCACACGCGATGGGCTGCCCTCGGCGACGCCATCGGACGCCTGCTGGCCGCGAGCGGAGCCGATGTCGCCCGCGAGTTCTATGTCAACGACGCAGGTGCCCAGATGGACCGTTTCGGGCAGTCAGTGCTCGCCGCCCTTGTCGGTGAACCCGCGCCCGAAGACGGCTACTCCGGCTCCTACATTCACGATCTCGCCGAGCGGGTGCGCGTGGCAAACCCCGCCGTCGTCGAGCTTGACGAGGCGCAGCGAATGGTCACCGCCCGTGACATGGCCTACGAGTTCCAACTCGCAGACCTGCAAGAGTCGCTGGCGAAGTTCAACGTGCACTTCGATGTCTGGTTCTCAGAACGCACCCTGCACGCCCCGGGGGCGAACGGTGGCCCGAGCCTCGTCGACGGCGCGGTGGAGCGCCTTCGCGCACAGGGCCACGTCTTCGACGAAGAGGGTGCCGTGTGGGTGCGCACCACCGATTTCGGCGACGACAAGGATCGCGTCATCCGCCGCTCGAACGGCGAGTACACCTATTTCGCGGCGGATGCCGCCTACTACCTCAGCAAGGGTGACCGCGGCTACGCGCACAAGATCTATCTGCTCGGCGCCGACCACCACGGCTATGTGCACCGGTTGAAGGCGCTCGCGGGCGCTGCGGGCGATGATCCCGAGAAAGACATCGAGGTGCTCATCGGGCAACTCGTCTCGATCAACGGTGCGCGTCTGAGCAAACGTGCCGGGAACATCGTCGAACTCGACGATGTGCGCGAGTGGCTCGGCACGGATGCGCTGCGCTACGCACTTGAGCGTTATCCGGCGGACTCTCCGCTGACTCTTGATCCCGAGATTCTGCAGCGACGCACTAACGACAACCCGGTCTTCTATGTGCAATACGCGCACGCACGCACGCACAACGTGGCTCGCAACGCCGAGGCCGCGGGCGTCGATCGCTCCTCCTTCGCCCCCGAGACCCTGACGCACGAAAGCGAGGCGGCGCTTCTCGGCGCGCTGCAGGAGTTTCCCCGCATCGTCGCCTTCGCCGCAGAGGTGCGCGAACCGCACCGGGTCGCGCGTTACCTCGAAGAACTCGCCGGCCTCTACCACCGCTGGTACGACAACTGCCGCATCATCCCGCAGGGCGACGATCCCGTCGAGGCGGTGCACCACAGCCGCCGCTGGCTCAACGACGCCACGGGGCAAGTGCTGCGCAACGGCCTTGATCTGCTCGGCGTCTCGGCACCGGAGCGCATGTGATCGAGGCGATGGGCAGTGTCGAGACGCCGCTGTATCGGCGCCGTCGCCGCTGGCCGTGGGTGCTCGCGATCCTGCTGGTGCTGCTCGGCGTGCTCGCGACCGTTGCTGAGTTCGCGGCGAGGGCTTTCGTTGCCGAACAGATGCGCTCACAACTCGTCTCGGCGTTGAACCTGCCCAGCACGCAACCCATCGAGGTCGAGACCGAGGGCATCGTGCTCATGCAAGTGCTGGCCGGAAGGCTGGACACCCTGCATCTGCGCGCGGATGAGCTGACGCTCGGTGCGGTGCACTCCGACCTCACCGCGACCATCACGGGCGTGCCCGTGGACGGGGGTGCGATCGAGCACATCGGCGGGATGATGCGCATCCGCTCCGAGCAGTTCGTGGCGATGCTGGGTTCCGCCCGTTTGCCGCTGAGCGAAGTGCGACTCGAATCGGGGCTCATCAGCCTCGCGGGCACCGTGAGCATCTTCGGCGTGGGTGTGCCCATCGTCATCAGTGTCGAGCCCGCGATGGGAGAAGACAACAACATCTCGCTGCGCCCCTTCAGTTTCGAGGTGGGTGGCATCGAGGTCGATGCCCATGGCCTCGTCGACCGGCTCGGACCCGCGGGCGAGGCCCTTGCCGGTCCTTTCACGGTCTGCATCGCCGACCGGATCCCGCGGGCCGTAGAGATGACCGAGTTGCGGATCGTCGGGAATGCCGCCGAGATCGACTTTCTTGTCGACGGTGCGATCACGATCGACGCCAGCCTGCGCGGTCGCGGGGCGTGCGCGGTCGGCTGAGCGAGGGTCAGTTCTCTGCGGCATCCCGCGCGGCGCGCAACTCCGCGGCCGCGACGGCGACAGCCTTTTCGGCGCGGCGGATGCGACGTTCGGGAAAGCTCCGCGCCGAGAAACGTGCGTGCACGCGATCGGTCTCATCTTCGACGCCCGTGCAGATGTAGCAGGCGGCATAGAGAATCACCTGCACCGAGAGGTTCACCCACAGCAGCAGGGCGATCAGCGAGGCGAAGGATGCCAGCAGTGGGTTCGCCGATGCGCCGCCGACGAACAGGCTCGACAGTTCCTGTAGCACGAGCAGTCCCACGCCGCCGAGCAGCGCTCCGCCCCAGAGCGCCCTGGCTGATGCCCGCACGCCCGAGAGCACCCAGAACAGCGCCGCCACCAGAGAGACATTCAATGCCAGCACGATCAGGAGCGAGATCAGAGGTGCACCCCACGCACCGCCGCCGTATCCCGTCCACTCTTCGAACTCGTTTATGCCGAGTCGCGCGGCGAAGGTGAGCCCCGCCGAGAGTGCGAAGGCGGCACCGATGCCGATGGCGAGGCCGAGATCACGCAGGAGCACCCAGGGGAAGGCCATGTCATCGGCGGTGGTGTCGCCGATGAGTCGCAGCGCGGTGCGCAGAGACCCGATGGCGCCGATGGCCGCGCCGACGAGGCCGATCAGCGATAGCACGCCGGCGATCGAAAGTCCGACAGGTGCGCGGATCGTGTCGGGATCGACGATGCCCCCCTCGCCGATGAGCCCCGGAATGGCGTAGTCCACGGTCTCGATGAGCGCCTGCCACGCGGCAGGGTTGCCCGAGAGCCACAGGCCCGCGACCGAGAACCCGAGCAGAAACGCCGCGAAGATGCTGAACAGCGCGCGATAGGTGATTCCGTCGGCGAGCACGGGGGCGCGTTTTTCTTGATAGAGAAGCGCGGCCCTGACGATCTTGCGTTCGAGCGCCCAGGCGGTCACTACCGCGATCGTGCGCGGCAGCCAGCCGGGCTCGGCGCCGCCCTTCTTTTCGCGTGTGTTCGGGCTGTCACTCATCGACATCACCCTATCTTCGCCCGGATGCGAACGGGTCACGCGTGCAAGGGATGCTTTCGAGCACGCCACTTAGTCACAATCGCCGACGCGAACGCGCTCATGCTCGCCGTTGATGCACAAGGTGATAGAGTGGTTTCTTGAGCGGAAGGCCGCCCATCACACTCGTGAATCCGGCCCCATCGCGTCTCAGCGACAGCCGCACGATCCACCCCCAGATTCTGTGAAGTCTTGGTGCGCCTCAGGGCGCAGTCGTGCAACATGCGCCGAGCACCCGCCGGTGCGTGAGCCGCTCTTACCCCTGATAGAGAACAAGGAAGTGCTCGTGGAGAATCTCTCCGAGACCCAAACCAATACCCTTTCCGCCGATTCTTCGGCACCCGAAAACACTGATGCCGCGCCCCGCAAGCGTGCACCGCGCCGCGCGACGAGCGCGAGCGTGACCGCCGCTGCCGAAGAGCAGGCGGCTGCTCCCGCAGAGGCTGCTGCGAGCAAGCCCCGCGCGAGCCGGGCCAAGAAGGCCCCCGCCGAGGCGAGCGAGGCGGGCGAGGCAAAGACGGCCGCAGCACCCGCCGACGCCGCCGAGGGCGAGGCCAAGAAGGCCCCCACTCGTGCGCGCAAGACCTCTGCCAAGACCGAGGATGCGAGCGAGCCCGCCAAGGGCGACGCCGCCGATGCCACCGCGGAGGGCGAAGACTCCTCCGCCGAAGGCCAGAACCGCAATCGCAGCCGCAATCGCAGCCGCAGCCGCGGTCGCGGTCAGGGCGGCGGTCAGAACGGCACGCAGGATGCCGCATCCGATGACGAGGGCAACCGCAACCGCCAGCGCAACAAGCGCCGCGGTGGCGAGGACTTCGAGCCCGAGGTCTTCGAGGATGACGTGCTCATCCCGATCGCCGGCATCCTCGATGTGCTCGACAACTACGCCTTCGTGCGCACCGCCGGTTACCTCTCCGGCCCGAGCGACGTCTACGTTTCGCTCGGTCAGGTCAAGAAGTACAACCTGCGCAAGGGCGACGCCGTCGTCGGCGCCATCAAGCAGCCCCGTGAGGGCGAACAGCAGGGTCGTCAGAAGTACAACGCCCTGGTCAAGGTCGATGCTGTCAACGGCCTCTCGGTCGAAGATGCCGCCCACCGCGTCGAGTTCAGCAAGCTCACCCCCCTCTACCCGCAGGAGCGCCTGCGCTTGGAGACCGCACCCGAGAAGCTGACCCAGCGCATCATCGACCTCGTTGCCCCCATCGGCAAGGGTCAGCGCGGTCTCATCGTCGCGCCGCCCAAGGCGGGCAAGACGATCGTGCTGCAGCAGATCGCCGACGCCATCGCGCAGAACAACCCCGAGGTTCACCTCATGGTCGTGCTCGTCGATGAGCGCCCAGAAGAGGTCACCGATATGGAGCGCACCGTGAAGGGCGAGGTCATCGCCTCGACCTTCGATCGCCCCGCCGAAGACCATACGACCGTCGCCGAACTCGCCATCGAGCGCGCGAAGCGCCTCGTCGAGCTCGGTCGGGATGTCGTGGTTCTGCTCGATTCGATCACCCGCCTCGGTCGCGCCTACAACATCTCGGCACCGACCTCTGGTCGTGTGCTGACAGGTGGTGTGGATGCTTCGGCGCTCTACCCGCCCAAGCGCTTCTTCGGCGCGGCGCGCAACATCGAGAACGGCGGGTCGCTCACGATCCTCGCCTCGGCGCTGGTCGAGACCGGCTCCAAGATGGACGAGGTCATCTTCGAGGAGTTCAAGGGCACGGGCAACTCGGAGCTGCGTCTCTCGCGCCAGCTGGCCGACAAGCGCATCTTCCCCGCGGTCGACGTCAACGCGTCGTCGACCCGCCGCGAGGAGATG
>CAZHIU010000007.1:0-58893 GCA_964532555.1 uncultured Microbacterium sp. | reverse complement strand
GCGTCGGCGGCAACACAGAACTCATGAGCTAAAGTGTAACCACCCACACCACCCACCCAAACAGCTCAGTCATCGCATGTAGGGTGCCATCAACTCTCACCCGCCCAACACGTTTACAGCAAGCCCATGCGAAGCAGCAGATAAGCGGGAGTCGTTCGTCCACAACGCTGTGCACCCCCCGCTTTGCGCCGCAGCCAGGTGCAGTGCGTCGGGGGTAGCGAGGCCGAAACGTGCGCGTAACTCGGCAGCACGCACAAAGACCTCGGCGTCGAGGTCAATCTGGTGCAAGCGTTCATAGGCGGCGAGGTAACGGTCACGCAGTTCGAGGTTCTGCGCGCGCAGTGGACCAACCAGACACTCGTGCAGAACCAGCGCACTCGCGGCGACCGATAGTGTCACCGTCGCCAGCGCCGCGCGCACCGCATCACCGCGTGCCGTGGGATCTTCAAGGGCGTAGATCAAAATGTTCGCGTCGAGGTAGATCACGCCCAGGCCTCGCGGGCTTCTTGTATCTGCGCGTCGAGCTCCGCCGGTGTACGTCTCAACCTCGCAGGAAGCGGATCGGCGGTGATCCACTGCACTAAAGCCGCCCCGGTCAGCGGCCTATCGATCGGGCCGATCGGCACAAGCTGCGCGACCGGCTTTCCTCGGTTGGTGATCACCACCTCACCGCCGGATTGCGTCTCGGCGATGAGTTTGGACAGATTGTTACGCGCTTCCAACACACTGTGCATGCTCATTTGGCTATTATAGCCATGAATATAGCCAGATATGCCTCGGCGGCGAACTCCTACACGCGCAGCAGACTCTGGCTGAAGAAGTCGGTCAGCTCCTCGCGCGCACTCAGCGGCAGGATATGCGCAACGTATTGATCGGGGCGCACCACCACGATCACTCCCTCGCGTGAGAGACCGCGCTCATCGAAGATGTCACTGCTCGTCCAGGCACTCGGAGCTGCGGCGAACACCTTCTCCCAGTCGGTGAGGCCGAGGGGGCCGGTGCGCGGTCGGAACACTTGCGGCACGCGCGCGAGCTCGACATCCTCAAAACCCTGCTGATAGATCGCCTTGAGATCGAAGATCGCGTCGGCGTCGGCATCCTTCGGCGTGAAAAGCGTCAGGGGTGAGGCATCGGATGCCAGCCACTCCCCAAGCTCCGCCATGCGCGAGGGGTCACCCGCAGCGGGCGCGTCGGCGAAGACATAGAGGCGCCAACGCCCGTCGGCGTGCGCATGGTGACCGAGGTGCACACGGTTGCCGTCGGCGACGAGCGTGACCTCGGCGGACTTGAACCGCATCCCGAGCGGGAACCCGGTGGCACGCTCTTGCCGCGCGTTCGCGGCGATCACCGTCGATGGTTCGTAGCGCGTCATGAACCCCGAGGGGAACTCGGCAGTGGCGAGATAGTGCGTCGCGAGGTCCTGCGGATCGGTGATCTCTTCGGGTTTTCGCGCCATGAGCGACGACCACTCGCGGTCGAAGTCGATGAGTTGCTGGGCGACAGGCTGGCGTTCGGCGGAGTAGCTCGACAGCAGGGTGTGCGGGCTGCTACCGCGTGCCACCATCCCCAGCTTCCACCCCAGGTTGAAGCCGTCTTGCATCGAGACGTTCATGCCCTGACCGGCCTTAGCGCTGTGGGTGTGGCACGCATCTCCGGTGAGAAAGACCCGCGGCATCCGCTCATCGCCCTCGGCCCCGTCGTCGAAGCGGTCGGTCACCCGGTGGCCCACCTCATAGACGCTGTGCCATGCGACTTCTTTGACATCGAGCGAATAGGGATGCAGAATCTCGTTTGCGCGCGCAATGATCGCCTCGATCGGGGTCTGGCGCACGCGGTGGTCATCGTCGGCGGCGACCTCACCCAGGTCGACATAGATGCGGCAGAGGTAGCCGCCCTCGCGCGGAATGTGCAGGATGCTGCCCGCGTGCGAGGTGATGGCGCACTTGATCCGCCAATCCGGAAAGTCGGTGTTCACCAGCACGTCCATGACGCCCCACGCGTGCGCTGCGGCTTCGCCGATGTGTTTGCGCCCGATGGCCTCGCGCACCGCGCTGCGTGCGCCGTCGCAGCCGGCGACGAACTTGGCATGGATCGTGCGCTCTTCCCCTGCGCGCGCCCCCGCGGTGTATCGCACGCGCACTTCGACCGGGTATTGGCCCGTCTCGTGCACGGTCAGCCCGAGAAACTCCACCCCATAGTCGGGCACGATGCGGCCCGGGCCGTGCTCTGCCGCCTCGGCGAAGTAGTCGAGCACGCGTGCCTGGTTCACGATCAGGTGGGGGAACTCGCTGATCTTGTAGCCATAGTCTTCGGTGCGCGTCGTGCGCACGATGTTCTCGGGATGCTGCGGGTCGGGTGCCCAGAAGTTCATCCAGCCGATGTTGTAGGCCTCGGCGATGATGCGCTCGGCGAAGCCGAAGGCCTGAAAGGTCTCGACACTGCGCGGTTGGATGCCGTCGGCCTGGCCCAGCACCAGCCTGCCGTCACGGCGTTCGATGATGCGGGTGTGGACATCGGGGAACTGCGCCATCTGTGCGGCCAGCAGCATCCCCGCCGGCCCCGAGCCGACGATGAGCACGTCGATCTCATCGGGAAGCTCGGTCGGTCGATCAAGACCGACTCCGGCAGCCGGGAGTACGCGAGGGTCGCCGGAGACGTAGCCGTGATGGTGGAACTGCATCGGTGCGGATCCTTCCTGCTGCCTCGATCGTATACGATCTTGCCGACTCGGAGAACACTCGCGTGTGCCTTACGGTGTCGGAATCGGATCCTTCATTCTGGCCGATCAGGGCATCCCCGCAAGACCCACGCCGAGCCACTCGGCCAGATCGCGAATCTCGGCGTGCACCATCTCGCTCTCTTCTTCGTCGAAGGGCACCAGCTCGTGGATCGCGGTGACGACGAGCGTCTCTTTGCTCTTGTCGAGCGCGGCATCCAGCAGCCCGATGAAGCGGTCGCCGACAAGAATCGGATGCGCGAAGTAGCCATAGCGACGTTCGGCCTGGGGCTTGAACTGCTCGAGCACATAGTCGAAGTCGAAGATGTCGCGCAGCCGCGAACGGTCAAAGAGCATGCCGTCATAGGGGTTGAGGATCGCTACGCGCCCCCCGGGATCATCGTCGAGAGCGGCGAGCGCCTCGGGGTCGACCCGCCACTTGGCGCTGCTGCCCTCGACCGCAACGAGCGCGCCCGCACGCGTGACGCGGGTGTAGGCGGCGTTGTGCCGCGTGATGCCGTTCGCACGCAGGCGCTGCTCTTCGAGGCCGAGGCTCGCCTCATCGAAACTGTACGAGGGCAGGTTCTTCGGGTAGACGCGCTCGGCGAGATCCCACACGCGCTGGCGCCCTTCGCGGCCCGAGATCGCGACCTCGCCGGTGCGCATGAGCAGTTCCAGCATCCGCGGCACCTGATTCGAGCCATACCACCCGCTCTCGCTTTTGCGCGCGACCAGGTGGGTGTCTTCGATCTCGGATGCCAACATTGGCCCGCCTTCGCCGAGCCTGCGCAGCACATGGTCGCGGAAGGGGAGGTTCGCCTCGAGCCATTGGGTCGTCGTCGGATGCAGCGCGCGACCGCGCAGATAGGGCAAGAGATAGGGGATGCGACCGCCCGCGAGAAACTCGCCGTCGAACTCGAAGATCAGCCGGTCGATCTCCACCGCCTTCGCAAGCTGGCCCGGCTCATAGTTCCAGCCGATGCGCGACCACAGCATCGTGTGCTCACAGGGAGCGATGACCGCGGTCGGGTCGATCTTGATCTTGCCGATCTGTTCGGCGACCTCGACCACATCGCCCGGGCGGTCTGCATCAAGCAGCGCCGCGCGCACGGCGATGCGCCGGGCTTCTTCGCGAGTCAGCGTGCGCATGGTTGGAGTGTACTCGGCACCTCAGACGGCGATCACTGCCGCTGCACCCGCACAACGACCTCGCCAAGCTCAATCTCATCGCCATGTTCAAGCTCGACCCATTGGGTCTGGGTTGCCTGGGCGATCTGTCCGTCGGAGCGCACGACGACGACGCCGTTGGCCGACCCCAGATCGCGAACCCGAAGGCCACCGGCTGTCGGTTCCAGCAAAGCATGCGAGCGTGATACCGATCTTTGAGTCTTGTCGAGGGTCAGTGCATGATCGGCGGCATGCGCGTCGGCGTCGGGAGACCGCCCGAGCACCGTGGTTGTAGAAATATCGTGAATCGAACCGTCGACAAACACAAGCGCCCACGACACCGCCCGGGAGGCGGCGATGGTCGTTGTCTCGTCGATCGACGACGACCCCTGAGGCGGAGGAGGCGGAGGTAGAGGTGAAGCTGAAGCATCGTGAGCTAACGGCAGCGGCGTGACCTGCGTGCGACTCGGCGTTGCGGTTGCTGGCCCGGTGTTCGTCGCGGCGATGGGAGTCACGCCCGGCGGCAGCGTGATGAACTTGGGTCGGTCTTTCGCGGGAACGCCTGCGGGCGGCGAGGTGGGCATGCTTGCTCCACACGCTGCGCAGAATGCCACCTCTTGACGAGCGATCACACCGCACGCGCTGCAGGTATTCACTGCTCACTCTCACGTGTCGTGGTGGAGGCGCAAACGAGGGCGTAGGCACCCAGCTCGACCGTAGACCCATTCGGAACTGCTACCCACTCACCTGGAGCGCAGGCGATCTCAGAACCGTCGGCGGCAAGAACAATCGTTCCGTTCGCCGAGCCGATATCGGCAATGCGAAGAGCCGTGCGATCGATCCGCATTACCGCATGAGTCTTTGACACCGTGTCGTCAGCCCCATCGAGCGCGACGAGTTCAGCGTCTGGATACTCAGCTACCGGTTCGGGCGCGCGCCCGAGAACGACGGTCCCGACGATGGGTGTTTCGGCACCCGTAGGCCCGATCACATGCCACGCCGTGCGTCGTCTGCGTCGCGGCACGACGACCGTGGCATCAACGGGCGGTGGGGGCGGTGACGCAGCCGCCGCGTGCGAAACTGGCGGTGGGGGCGGCGGAGCCAAGCCGGCGGGCGGCGGAGCCAAGCCGGCGGGCGGCGCGTACGCGATCGAAGGTTGCGCGTCAACGGCTACATTCAGGCTGGCGGGTGTGCTCTCGGTCTTTGAGCCGGATGCTTCATGCGAGAAGTGCGCGGTGGGGATCGGCGGCGCAGGAGGGGGGTCGACCTGTGGCGCCCAGTCCACTTTCTTCGGCTTGTTGGCCTCCTCCACACGCGATCCGAGGTACATGAGCGCGAGTCCAGCAAGGCTCAGCGTGATGATCACAGGGAGGTCGCGCGGATAGTACCCAATGATGGTCGCCCAAATGAGTGCAGGAACTATGAGTAGTCCGCCGAGAAAGTAGAAAGCGATTGCCTTTCCGCTCATGGAGCCTCCCGCGTCTCGTGCCGAATCGTGATGACAAGCTCGCCCAGTTCGATGGTGGCACCTTCAGGCACGCTCACGGGAACGCCGGCGATGCACTCAATCTCGTCCTGCTCATCGGTCACGATGACCGTGCCGTTCGTCGAGCCTAAGTCTGTGACGGTGAGCTGATCGTTGATGATTTCGATGGCCGCATGGGTCGCCGAGAGCGTGGGGGTACCGCCGCCGATGGGCACCGGCTGCTCGGATGCAGACGAAAGCTGCGGGGCACGACCGAGCACCATGCGTGCGGTGATTGCTACCGGCTCATGGCCATCGACGTCAAGCCACCACCGGCTCGCTTGCGGTCGTGGCGGCGTTCGGACGGTTGTTTCATCGACCGCAGCGGGGGGAGGCGGGGGCCTGTGAGTGGCGCTCGGCGTTGTCGCTGGAGGCGCGGGAGGCGGCGGGGGCGGGCGATATGTAGCGATCGGATCTGCCGGTTCTGCGGTCGCCCTCGCTGCGCCGGGAGGAGGAGGCGTAGGGGGCGGCGTGGCTGCCGGAGCCATCGGCGCGGCGCTCATGGGTCTCGGAATCGCCACTTGCTGATAGGCCCCCGTGACTAGCGAGATATGCGCGCTCGGATCGGCGGTTCGTACGGTGTTCGCGAGCAAAGTCAGAAACTCCACGTAGACGTGGTGGGCCGTCATCTTCTTTGGCCCTGCCGGTATGAAACCCGCCTTGTCCTGCACTGTGAGGTACGTGTCAATCTCTGTGATCAACTGTCGGCGGCCGTCGTGCTCCGTTATCCTGACAAAGAAGGTCATATGGGTTTCCTTGAACAAGCCGGCCGTCATCTGGTAAAGCTGTTCACCACCTTGCGAGCTGGCGAGCGTGACCTTCTGCTTTCCTTGCCAGTGGTTTCCCGTCGCTGCGGGTGCGACCTGCGCACAGATGCTCTGAAGCGCCTCACGCGTGAGGCTCGTATCGAGCCCCAGCCCGTTTTGCGCAAACTTATGCGGTTTAGCCATGCACGCCTCCCTTCGTGGTTGACCCGCGCTCCTTGCAAGTCCCGTCGATCTGCTAACCGCCTACCAACCCTGCACCCGTTTCGTATCCAAAACGGTACCGTTCAGGAAGAGTGCTTGCCGATCGCGTGCGGCAGAGTGCGCCGGATCACTTGAGTTCTGCCATTGATCAGCTAGCCAGTCGTAGTCACCCGAACCAAGGTCGTGAACCTTATCCTCGAAGAAATTCCCCTGGCGAAAATTCACGACCTCGTTCTGTGTGGTCTCCCCATGGGCCCACATCTTGAAGTCTCGACCCCAGTCGGAGAAGATCGACCCTCTGAGGTACTCCGTACCGTTCACCACAGGGTCGGCGTTGTGTTCGAATCGAGTGACATTGGCCTCGCCGTAGTTCAGGTCCAGACGAGGCGATGCAATAGTAACGACTTCTTTGACATTGAACTCGTCAACAGTAGCGAGCACCTGCGCCAGGAGACCCCCTTGGCTGTAGCCCACCAGCATTACTTCCGCGTTCGGATACTTGGCCAGTTCCCGGCGCAACTCCGCATAAACCGACCGGAGAACTGCGCTGTCACCCAATAAATACTGAGCGATGGTATCGTTCCAGCCGCCAAGACCGTAGTAGTCTTCGTTCTTCGTCCCGGGCAAAGTCACAACAAGTCGCAACTTCCCATCGTCTCCAAGAATGTGTTGGACGCGAAGGAGATCGTTGCCGTCATTCAGGTCTTTCATGTCCTCAAGAAGACCTCGAATGTCTCCGGGAGCGGGCGCTCCCCGTGTAGGGTCGCTCTCCGCTTGCGGAGTGGGCGCTCCCGAACGAGCGGCACTTGCCTCCGACTGCTCGGTGGCCTGGCGACGCAAGTCGGTCGCGAGGTGGGAAAGTTGCTGCGCCAGTGCCCGGATCCGCGGCTGCGAATCACGCTTCCAGTCTGCCCGCAATCGATCAACATTCGCGCCGGTCCACGCCGCGATCATAATCGCGGCGGTTGAGTTCGCGACGATCTGATGCAACCGATCCGCCTGCTGTTCGAATCGCGCAGCAAGGGCACGCACCTCGTCGATGTCAGCACCCGCAAAGCCAGTCATCCGTGTCACATCCTTACCAGAAACTCAGCCAGCTCTTCCGTCGCACTGAGTGAGGTAGCGTCTCCGCTGACCCACTCATCGCCGTCGTATCGGACGGTGACCGCGTTCCCATCCCATGCAAGGCCTTCAGCGACCCCGTCTCGCTCGACCCTCTCCGCCACAAAACCACGAGAAGCTAGACCCGCACGGGTGACGATCATTGAAACAATCTCACTCTCGCCGATACGAACAACGAACCAACCATGCTTCTCGAATACAAGAACGGCTGACTGACCCCCCCTGCTACGCACAAAGATCAGCTTTCTCGGCACAGCTTCATCAAGGATGTTGACCCGATACGCGGCGGTTGCCGTGGCAAGAACTTTGGAGAGAGCCGTGCCAACATTATCCAGCTGCTCTGCTGCTTCTGCGGTGTCGAGCGTCTCCAGCCTTGCCTTCCAAAGCTCCTCCCCCAATATCGATAGCTCGCTGGCAGACCCCAACGTGTCAAGTCCCAACGCAACTTGCACCGAATCCGGTGCCGCACAGTCAAGCACCCGATTGACCAGTTCCACATACGCGAACAACGTACCCGCGTCAAAGTCCGGATTCATCGCCAGTTCCATGGAAATATCTTGTCTGCGGTGGCGTCCATCGTGTCGCTAATCATCACGAATACGCCCCAAGGACCCTCGTAGCGATTGACCAGCCCCTGTGCCTGATCTAGCGTGAGATCGTCGCTCCTCACGCCTTTGCCGAACAGATGCTCGGCCCCCTTTTGCACGGTGAGGCGCTGCTGCTCCGGAGTGGTCGGAAGCGTCACGTTCACGAACGCCTGGAACGCGGAAACGCCGAGCGCAAGGGGGCCGAGGCTGTGCAGCACAGCTCCGGCAGGTCCTTTGAAGAGACCAAGCTTGCCGATCCAGGCGGCGCTGCTCACTGATACGTCCAAGGATGCGATCAACGCACCAAGGTAGTCCTTCACGGCCACGGCGTCAGCGACGTTCCGAGCACTGAGGAGAATACCGATCGGGGCGAGCACCTTGTCGAGTACCGGCAAGTCGATGTCATTTGTCACCTCAAGCAAGGTTCCGAGAACATCTACACCCAACAGGACATTCCCGGCACTATCACGAAGCTGATCAATGAGGTCACCGATGCCCGGGGGCACATCGCCGAAAAACCCAGCGACGTACCTTTTCACGTCTTCTGAGCTGAGATACAGATCAGGGTGGATTCTCGAGCCCTCGCCCACCTGAATCGCGCTCGTCTCCCGTTGCTGCTCAGCCTGGTTGCGCAAGTAAATCGCGAGCCTCTCGCAGTCCTGCGCTATGGCAGCAATCTGTGGCCGTACGATCCGGCTCCATTCCTCCCGCACACGGTCGATGTTCGCACCTGTCCACTGCGCCGTCTGAATGGCCAGCGTAGAACTGCCTGCGATCTGACTGAGCCTCTTAGCCTGGCGCTCAAACCGTTCGGCGAGGGCACGCATCTCACCGATGTCAGCGCCTGCGAATGCCATCAGCCTCCTCCTGTGATCCTTAGTTGCGTGACACGCGCTCTTGGTCAGTGGCGCCGCGCTGAGCGATTTCCGACGCCTGTTGAAGCAGTGCGGAAGCGCGCAGAAGTGCGGTCCGATGCTGGGCTTCCCAGTCGCGGACGAAGGCCGCTTGGTCAGCACCAAACCATTGAGTCGAGTTGATCACCGCCGAGAGTTCGGTCACGGCTGACCGAACCTCAGCGGACTGGTTGTCGAGTTGCCGCGCAAGACTTCTAATAGCCAACACGTCGAGCCCGAAGAATCCCATATTCGTTTCCTTCCCTGCCAATCATCCCAAGCAAATTCACGACGGGGAACTCGGCCGCGAGGTGCGCTTCGAGTTGCGCACGATCCCAATCGATCTCTGGTTCGGCCGTCTGCTCGGTCGCGTCCACGGACGGCAGCGGCAATGGCAAGCTGAGGCTGACGATGACGCGTTTGAGGTCAAGTGACAGGCGGTTCGCCCAGTCTGCCCGGAGACGCTGTGCGTCCTGGCGGGCCACTTCACGGCCTCGACCCTCGCGTTCAACCGAGCCGAAAACACCTGCACCGACTCGAACTGACGTGCGAGTTCTCTTGGGAGCGTACGCAACTGCTCGACATGTGCACCGTAGAAGCCACTCACTGCAGCTCCCAGGCCTGCTGCCGCGCGGGAGGCGGCGGCCAGTCAGGGTCGCCCACATAGATGCGGCGGCCGTCCACCTCGATGAAAGTGAGAGTGGGGTCATCCCAGTTGTGGTTTACACCGACGCGTTGGCCGTCGATCAGGAACCAGTCCCGGCCTTCCATGTATGCCGCGTCCCGCAACGCCAGACGGGGATCGAAATGCCTCGCTCTCGGCTCTTCCGGCTGCGGCTCGACCCGAACGGGCTGCGGCTGTGTGCCCGGCGCCCAGGGAGGCGTTCCGGTTTCTGGTGAGTTCGCCCGAACACCACCGGAGCCGCTGCTGATCACCTCTTGCTCTGTCGCGTTCTTGTTCGCTTTGTCGGCGGCAGCCGTCAACTCCGACGCGACGCGCTTGAGATCAGTCGACAGGCGACTCGCCCATTCGGCGCGAAATCGCTGTGCGTCGGGGCCGAGCCATGCCACTGTCTCTACCCGGCTCGTCAGTCGTGCAGAAATCGACCGCACCAAGTCAGCGTGCACGGCAAGTTCGCGCCCCAAGGCGCGCAATTGCTCAACATCTGCGCCATAGAAGCCGCTCATCCTTGATGACACCTACCTTCTGGTCGATGAGAAACGCTATGAGAGGGTTGGGACGATGCCGACCGCCCCAACCCTCTGCGATCAATTCTGCGAGGTTTGCTCCTGCGCTGCGGCGTTGGCGCGGGCGAGCTGCGCGGTCTCGCGCAATGCCGTTGCGACACGACGTAGCGCGTTCGAGTGCGCCCCCTGCCAATCGTTGCGGAACTGGGTCGCATCCGGCCCAGTCCATTGCGTCCCGTTGAGGACTCCGGTCAGCTTCGAGAGCACCTGGTCGATGCCATCGGCCTCGCGGTCAAGGTTGGTGGCCAGGTCACGAACCTGCTGGACATCGAGACCCCAGACATTTGCCATGAGGGGCTCCTTTCATTCTGGATTCGATTTATTCAGTTACACCGGAAGGAACCGATTAGTCCCCATGTTATGAACTCCACCCTGCCCGAGCAATGGGCAGCCCTGCCCATCAGCCGCTCTTCTCGCTGGAGGGGGTTGCCACCTGCAGTTTTCGCGCACGACCCCTTTCGACGACGAAGCCTCGACCGGTCGGAAATGTGCCACGGCGAATCCTTCCGAGTGGGGTGTTCAGCAGCAGATCGCCATCGCCATCGTCGGGCTGAAGGATGAGCCCCCGTCTGCCTGAACGCAAGGGTTGACCCAGCGCGTAGGCCTGCGACCATGTGGATGTCTCGGCCTCGCCAACGACGAATGCCTCTGCTTTGATGAGTGTCTTGACGATGCGCTCCAGCTCGAACTCCACCGGGGAGCCGCTGAAGTCGGCGATGTTCTCCAAGAAGAGAGCGAACGCGGTATCTCCTTTGTCGACGCGCGCGGCAAGTTTGGCAACTGCCTTCTCGAGCGCCTCGGGAGTGTCAGCGGCGATAGACCAAAACCCCTTGGCGCTGAGGTGCGAACGTCTTCCGCTGAGCAGGATGAGCGCTGGCGGTTTCTGCGACCGCGAAAGCGACTGACCGATCGCCTCAAGCGCCGAGGTGCGACCGCTACCGGGCGGACCCGCGATGATGAACGCACCGCGAGGCTCAATGCCTACGCCGCCAAGGTTGTCGTCGGCGATACCTATGGCAATCAAGCCCTCAGCTACCGTCCCCAGCTCAGCGAGCGTGACCAGATCGGTCAAACGCTGCACAGGCGGCGCATCTTCGATGCCGGCTTTGCGCATCGCAGCGGCAAGCGACTCGAGTTCACGAGCTTGCAAGGCAACGTTGCCATCGCCACCCAATACACCGATCTGCACTTCGAGATCATCCAGGATGCCCCGACCCGGAGGAGAGGCCGGGGTCAGCACATCGCTCGCCACACCGAGCATCCCGTAGTCGTCTGCATTCGCCAGCCGCAGCACGAGCCGGCGTTGGATGCTTGATGACAACGACATCGGTATCGATCCGGCCCTGTCCCCCGATACGACGACATGAACACCCACTTGTCGGCCATCGGTGGCGATTTGAGAGAACACAGCAAACCACGGCGAGGCGACGTTCGCCTCATATGCGTCCCGGAACGCCGACATCCCGTCGAGAAGAAGGATGATGCGTGGCTCGTGCGGGCTTTTTGCCACCTTGCGGTACTCAACAATGTTCCCTGCCCGGGCCTGTGAGAAGCGCACTGCCCGGTCGTCTACGACATCTCGCAACCAACGCAGAAGCCGCCCGACGCGCTCGTCGTCGTCGCCCGATATCACGGAACCGACATGAGGCAGTGTCTCGAGCATCTGCAGACCACCTGCGGCGAAGTCAAGCCCGAAGACCTGCACGGGGCCGCCGCGCGCCGTGATAGCCGCCGAGGCGGCGATCGTGCGCAGCACGGTGCTCTTACCAGAGCCTCCCGTGCCGATGATGGCCATATTGCCGTCACGATCGGGCAGATAGCTGACGACCGGTTGGGATTGCGCGGCTGCCTTGTCTACGACACCCAGAACCAGTTCTGTGTCGGTGCGGTTGTTTGGCAGCTTCGACAAGTCGTACACATTGGCAAGTTCTGGCAACCACGGTTTGCGTGGAGACGGAATCTGTGCGGTAACGGCAGCCGCACCAATGTTCGTGACGATTCGCTTGATGTCGCTCGGACCCTCAGTCGCAACGCGCCGACGTTCTTCTGCCTCGTGATCGGGGCGCGGTTCCCATGCGGATGCCTGGCCAAAGTTCAGCGATTCAATAGCAACGCGGCTCGGCTCTTCATCGCCACTTGTCCAGCCCCCGGCGTACCCAGATTGGAACACCCGCAAACGGCCTGGCCCCGTCTTCGCAGCGGCACGACCCGGAGTTGCGGGGTCGAAGCTCGCGGCGAGCGGTGTTCCGAGCACATCGCTGCTGTCAGACTCGTCGGCCATGCGCAGCGCAACTCGCAAGTTGGTGTTAGCGCGCAGATTGTCTTTGATGACACCGGCTGGTCGCTGAGTCGCGAGCACGAGATGCAGGCCGAGGGATCTGCCGCGCTGAGCAACATCGACGACGCCATCGACGAACTCTGGCACCTCAGTGGCGAGGGCGGCGAACTCATCGACGATGATGAGCAGGCTCGGCGGCACTTCAGGATCGCCAGTTCGCTCGAACTCGATGATGTCTTTGACCCGCTTGCGGTTGAAGAGGTGCTCTCGATAGTGGAGCTCAGCGCGCAAAGAGGTCAGTGCGCGCCGCACAAGATGAGGACTGAGGTCGGTGACAAGCCCGACGGTATGCGGCAGGCTGACGCACTCTGCGAAAGCGGCGCCGCCCTTGTAATCGACGAAGAGGAACGAAACTCGATGCGGCGAGTGTGCAGCGGCAAGGCCGAGAACCCAGGCCTGGAGGAACTCGCTTTTCCCCGAACCCGTCGTTCCACCGACGAGTGCGTGCGGGCCATCCGTACGCAGATCGACGGCGAAAGGCTCGGTTGCGGCTTGCCCAAAGACCGCACGAAGGTTCGGTTTCTGCTTGCCCACCGCGGCTGAGGCGAAGGGTCCACTGAGAATCGAGTTCGTCTCACCCCACCGCTCAATGATCGAGTCGGGTGACGACGCGATGTCAGTGCCGAGCAGGGTCAGTAAGGAGACAGATCGGGGAAGATCGCTCGAGTCGTCGATCCGCGCCCCCGCGTCGACGACACGCGCGAGCAAGCGAGCAAACCGTTCGGCGTCTGTGGTGGAGATCGCTTCGCACTGCACCGGGGTCACACCGAGCCCCGCGTGTACAAAGCCAGCGAATCCATCGGCCGCAAGATCAATGAAGGTGCGGCATGCGGCGGGAACCCGGTCAATGCTCGGCGCAACCCACAGCACATGAACTCCGACGATCGGACCGCGCTCGGCGATGCCGACGAGTCGGGCGCGCTCAACCGGCGCGTCATCCTCAACGAGGAGAAGGACGCTCGGCAAGTGTGGCCCCTCGGCGGCGCTTCCTTCTTTTTCGGACCGTTCTGCGATGAGCCCCTCAAGTTCCGATACGACGGCCGTCGCCGAGGGGCCACCTGTGGCCAGAGCGCTCGCGTTGAGCGGGCTGTGTGCGGAGCCTACGTGCGGAAGCCACTTCACCCAATCCCACTCCGGGGAGCTCGTCGTCGAGGCGACGGCGGTGACGACGAGTTCCGCCGGCGAGTGCAACCCCACCATCTGCGCCAGGATGCCTCGAGCGACGGCGCGAGCAGAATCTAGAGCGCCAGCGACCCCTATGGATCCGCTTGTGCGCAGATTTTCTACGGCAGGCACATCTTCGACGTGAAGCAGGGCGCTTTGCAAATCTTCGACCATGCGCCACATCTCTGGCGGGCCTTTGCGCTGCCCGGGCATTTCGAACTCATGGCGCGAAGGCAGAGTGCCGATACCAAGCCGCGCAGTGAGGAAGCTTTCGTGCTCAGGTCTGCGAGTCCATAACAACGGAGTGCAGTTCGTGGCTGCCTCGACAACATCAGCTACTGTCGGCGATTCCGAGCGACGCCCCTCTCGTTCCTCGGCGTGCAAACGCTCGATGTCTTGAGACACTGCCGACACCGATGCCTCAAATTGTGCGGCGGCGCGCCTCCATCGACGACGGTTTTGGATCAGGGTGTCAACAAAGGAGCCGACCATGAGAAGGGGCGAGAGAGCGATGAAGATGACCGACATGGGGTTGGTGGGAGCGACAGCGAAGATGACGCCGCCCATGAGAAGGGGAGCGATGAGTGCGAGCCAAGGCAGTCGTTGCTTCTCTGGCCGCTCTGGCGGCTCGGGCGCCTTGAGTTTCGTTCCCGAATACTGTGGATCAAGCCTCGGTGAGCGGTTGAAGAAGACGGTGCCGCCCAGGAGTGCAGAAATGGGAGCCGCGCTTGTGCGCTCGATGGTCAGCACCGTATCACCGAGCGTGATGCGATCGCTGGGGGCAATGACAACGCGATCAACCGCTTGATCTTCGACCAGAGTACCGTTTGCAGAACCAGAGTCGATGATCTCGATGACGTTGGAGATCGCGACGCGCGCGTGATGCTTTGACACGAGCGGGTCGGCTAGCGTGACCGTTGCGCCCTTGTCGCGACCGATTGAGCTGACTCCGGCGTGTAGGGGGAACACCTTCCCCGCGTCTGGCCCGGACTCGATGCGCATCTGTGCGACGCTCTGTTCTGCCTGCTGGGCTGGGCGGCTCGACTTGGTCACCAGAGAGATGACCGCGCCGCTGCCCAGCGGCACATCTCCAAGTGCTGAGTCGGCATCGAGCACGGTGAGACCTCTCGTGCCAGAGAGGTCGAAGTCATGGTGAACGCGCACCGTGAGATCTCCATCATGCACTGCCGCCTTGTCTCGCCCTTCGGGATCGGCGTTGGCAAGCTCTCGGGCGAGTTCGGTGACCGTTGTCGTCGACTCGGCAACGAGTGAGAGATCGATGGCATCGGCCGCCGTGCGAGCGAGTGTCACTTTGAGTTTCATGTTGACGCAACTTCCTCCACTCGGCGACGCGTTGCCGCAGCGGTTAGTCTCTCGGTGAGATCATCAACGACATCGACGCGAGCACGAATACGGAACTTGCTCAGGTGCCGACGCGTCATGCTAACAGACGCGCGTGCCGCCCTTTGCGCCTCGATGTACTCAGTCCAAAGTCTCTCAAGCTCGGCATCAGAAACTTCGGCTCCAGAGAACACGGCGCGATCTGCAGCGACGGCGAAGTCTCGAAGACCAGGGATCGCAGGCAGAGGCGCGTTCTTCTGTTCCACGCCGGGCCGCCATATGGTCTCGGCGAGTGGACGCACCACGGTGGCATCCGCGTCGTGCATGCCCACCTGCCTACTCGCGGCACGTTCCGCACGTAGGCTCTGACGGCGCTCGTCACGATCTTTGGCTCGATCCCGTTCACGACGACGAGCGTCGATCTCGGAGCGGAACTGTTTCTCGAAACCCAAGGCGAGTCCGATGCGAGTCGCTCGACGCGGGGCACGATATCCAAGCTCTGCGTAGGTGTCGACGAGCTCATCCCACGCGCCCGCTGCACGCCTGTCGGCTGGACCTGTGCGCCGACGACGTCGACGACGTCGTGCTTTGAACGCAGCGATCAACACCAACGGGACGAAGTAGATGAGAAGGGGTATTCCTACCCAAGCAGCGACAACCCAGACCCAGGCGGGAATGCCGGAGGCCTCTTCGTCTTGAGCATCGCTCGCCTGAATCTCGGTTGCTGAGACGAGATCGTCTTGGGTGTTGACCACAGGTGGCGGCTGACGAACCAATGGCTGTGGTTGGGTACGCGGCTGTGGAACGGGAGGCGGCGGAACCTCTTTGTCGGGGGTGGGGTCGAGGGCTACCCACCCAAGCCCCTCGACAGCGACCTCGACCCACGCAACGGCATCGGAACCACGTACATCGACGATGCCGCCGCCGACTTCTGGCGCGAATCCCAGAACAACGCGCACCGGAAACCCAAGATCGTGCGCCATAAGGGCGAGCGCGGCCGCGTACTGCTCGTGATCGCCCTGCGCAAGCACCATCAGCTCATCGAGGCGGCTGATGTTGTGTCCAGCACGCGAAGAGGTACCACTGATCGACTGACCGTGACTGAGCGAACCCAGCTCGAACATCGCACTCTCGATCGACAGCAGTTTTTCGAAGGGACTAGCCGCGCCTTCTGCGAGATCCTTGCCGCGAGCCGAGACCTCTGCGGAACTCGTCTGTACAACGGCAGTGGGCACTCCTCGTGCTGGCGAGTACTGGGCGGCCTGTTCGAAGGACATCTGCCGCTGCAGCACGGCCCGAATCGTGTACACCATTCCTTCGCTCACCCCAGTGGTCACGATAGGGATGCCCGTGGTTGGGTTGTACCTTAGTGCCGTCGACGCGGGGCGACCCGAGACAAAGTCGACCTCGGTGGCATAGCCGACCGAGGGCAACCACACATCCTGGTAGCCCTGGATATTGACCGACACCGTAACCTCACCGTCAGCGGTCAGGAGTTCCGGGCGAGGGATCGAACGACCTACCAGGCTGAATCCGCCGGAAGCCTGCTCGAAAAGGGTCGGGCTCGTGACGCGCCAGAGGCGCCCATCGTAGTAATCCATTGTCGCGAGGCGGATGCGCTGGTCGGCACCGAGACCCTCAACGCGCATGAGTATCGTGTCGGAGTTGCGCTCCTGGTGATACTGCCGAAACCCGGCCAGAGGGCTCGAGAAAAGATACTGCTCTAAGGGTGGCTGTACCTCCTCGCGCAGCACGAAACGCTGCTCCTCGGTTGGCGCGGTGATCAGTCCGAGTGCGATCGCTATCACGGTCGCACCCGCGAGCACCGTCGCGGTACCTACCATGCGTCTACGCAGAATCGCGCGCCGGGTGGTATCGGCGAGACCTTCGTTGTCAGGCATCCGCCACAACATCCAGACCAGGGCGATGGCAGCGAAAAGTATTCCACGCACCGCCGCAAAGTATGCCTCTTCGGTTCCGAGTAGCACGCCAACGATGTAGAGCGCGAGGGCGGGGAGCACGACGAGAGCGCGCTGCGAGGGTGTGCGTTTGGCTAGCGGCGCCCAGCGCACGGCAAGGGTCACGCCAAGGAACCCGATGATCCACGACGCAAAATAAGGAAGCACGGTGATGTACTCGGGAGCGGCGACGGGGGCGTTGAGGGTGACGATGTCGGCCCAGCCGTGTACCGCGCCGATGGCGAGCCCCGCGAGAGAGTTGGCTGAAGGAAGGATCACCGCGATCCCGCTGGCCGGCATAGCGAACGGTGTTCCCAGCAAAAAGTATGCGGCGATTGCGAGCAGGGTGCTGATGAGGGCGTTCAGTCGTAGAAGCATCGCCGCAATCGCTGCCAACGTCCCGACGAACAGCCCCCCGATTCCCGCGAGCAGAAAACTGCCATCACCGAAGGTGGGCGCGAAGCCGACGATGGCGATCAACGAGAGCGCCAGCACAACCAAGAGATTGATGAGGGTCGCCCCTCGTGTGAGGCGTTGCCACGGTGTCGACTCGACGGTCATTGCCCTACCCTCCGCAGCACTTTGGGAAGGTCGGCAAGCTCACCGATCGTCACGACGGTGACCCCTGACACCACTTTGAGCTGTGGCGGCGCACCTTCGTTGATGACGAATCCGAATATGGCGGTGTCAGCCGGGAAGAGCAACTGAATGCTGCGAAAGTCGGAAGGAGTCCACGCAGCGCCGCCGACGATCATGAGCACGCTCGGCGTGGGCAGGCGTCGTGTGACGGTGCGCACGAACTCGCGTGCTGTGCGAAATCGCGACGGCGAAAGCCCGACACGGCAAGAGTCGTCGAGCAGCGCGGTGGGGGCGTGAGTGCGCAACAGGCGCGACTCTGACACGACACTGATCTGAGTGCCGTCTCGGATCACCTGTGTAGCTATCGATGCGGTGACCGAAACGGCGAGTTCGAACTCGTCTGCCGAAGCATAGACGCCGACGTCCTCACTCAGCACCATGGTCAATTGCGAACGGCGAGTCTCTTCGAACTGCCGCACCATGAGCTGGCCAGTGCGTGCGGATGTACGCCAATGCACGTAACGACGATCGTCGCCCGGTTCATAGGGGCGCAGAGCGTGAAACGCGAGATCGTTGTTGGTGATTTTTTTCGTGACCTGTCCTTCAAGGTCACGCACCAGTCCAGCCGCACTCGGAATGAGCGGGATGGTGCGGGGATGCACATACAGATCAACGGGGCCGGTCCACTCCACCACCCGGCGCAGCAACCCCAGATGGTCGCCTCGCACGGAGCGAGCCGGCCCCGCGACGATGACTGCCCGTCGGTGGGTGGGAACACTGAACAACTCGTCGTGTTGCTCACCGGCTTTGAGGCCCGGGATGCCGAATTCTGCGATCGCGCCGCCGACGGGAAACTCCATGACGGCCGGCAGAAGACCCCTGAGCCCGCTGTTTTGCACGTTCATCTGACCCATGGCACGCCCGCCGACGACAACACGGCTGGGGTTGAGGTCAATGGTCACCCGATAGGTGGTGCGCCCGATCAGAAACAGGGCGCTCACGAGCAGCGCACCGGCGAGCGCAAAGCCGAGGTAGGTCAGTTCTTGCCAGCCCAGACCAAACCCCGCAATAAGGGCAACGGCAGCGGCGAGCGCGACCAGTGCGCCTCCGAGTGAGATGAAGCCGACGAACGGCCTGATCCGGCGGCCAACGAGTCGAGCAAGCGGGGTGCCGATGCGCGCCATCGCTCGGCTAAGACGCACGGCCGCATCCGCTGTGCGAGCGAGGCCGTTTCTCGCGCGGGCGAGAAGGTTCGTCTGCAAGCGCGGCAACTCGGCGTCAACGCCTTGTCGTTGTCGCCGAGTCTGTGACACCTCGCGAGTTGCGGTCATGCGGCTCGGTAGGCAGGAGGTGCGATGCCTGAGACGATCGTGGCGACGATGTCTTCTGCCTTGACGCCGGCGAAGTCGGACTCAGGGTCGACGATGAGCCTATGGGCGAGTACAGGGACGGCGAGGTCGATCACGTCATCAGGCGTGACGTAGTTTCGACCCGAAGCGATAGCCCAGGTCTTGCTGGCACGGGCCAGTGCCAGGGCGCCGCGCATACTGACGCCGAGCGCGACATCTTTATGTTCGCGGGTGGCGTCGACGATGTCTTGCACGAACTCCATGATCGAGGGGTCGACGAAGACCTCGCTGGCCATCTGGGCCATGGTGACCACGGCGTCGGAATCGATGATCGAGGTGATCTTGGATGCCCGAGCGCGGTTGGCTGCATCAAGCAACAGGGCGATCGAGTTCTGCTTGTCGGGATAGCCGAGCGAGGTCTTGATGAGAAAGCGGTCGAGCTGCGCCTCGGGGAGCTTGTAGGTTCCAGCCTGCTCAACCGGGTTCTGCGTCGCGATGACCATAAAGGGGCGGCCGACGGAGTGGCCGACACCATCGACAGTGACGACTCCTTCTTCCATGACCTCGAGCAGGGCACTCTGCGTTTTGGGGCTGGCCCGGTTGATTTCGTCGGCGAGCACGACGGATGCGAAGATCGGGCCTTTGTGGAACTCGAAGACACCCTTGCCCTGGTCATAGATGGTGACACCCGTGACATCGGAGGGCAGCAGATCGGGCGTGAACTGCACGCGAGAGTGCGTGCCATCGAGAGTGTTCGCGATCGACTTGGCGAGCACTGTCTTTCCCGTGCCGGGAAAGTCCTCCAGCAGAACATGCCCGTCTGAGAGCATCGCCATCAGAACGAGCCGAATCTGGTGCTTCTTATCGACGATCGCTTGGTCGACATTGTCGACCAACTGGGTGAATGCTTCGGCGAACCATGTCGCCTGCTCTTGAGTTACTGTCATCGGTTGCTTCTCTCGTTGTTAGGGCCAGATCGTGTCGTAGAAGTCAGGAACTCCGTTTATCGTGACCCGAATCTCCCACACGCGGACGTTACCTACGCTGTTGAGGAGCCATTCTGTGTTGGCGGCTCCGCCACTAAATGTTGTCGGTGTACACCCTCTACCCGCCCAAACCCCGTAGGCCTCGTTCGATCCCGCAAGCCGGCCGTAGAAGCAGACCGTATGGGTACCAGATAGATTCTCGACCAGTAGTCGAATACGTAGACATGTGTCAGAGGTTGTGGGGCACGCACCAGGCGCCACAGGGCCTTTGACCGCGTCCAGTATCCGCGGTGGCGGCGGGTCGGTGATGTGCACAGGATTCGAACTCTCCCACGACCCGGAAAAATGCGAACACCCCACAGGATTGCACGCGCGAACTTCGACCCTGTACGTGCCCGCCCCGACCGACAGGTTGGCACCAGATGTTGAGTAAACCGGTGACGTGCTGGACGCGGATGACCCTTGAACATATCGCCAGTCGTACCACAGCGTCTGACTCCCGGTCGAGCCGCCACCGCGATCGGAAGGGCTGCTCCAGTTCGCAGAAAGCGACGCAGTCGCGGTGTACTTGTTGGCCTCAAGAGTGACCGATCGCGGCGCTGAAGGAACGCCATAAGGAACATTCACCGCCGAGTTGCTGCTCGCGGTCGCGCCCACAGCATTCTGAGCCGTCACGACGAAGTAATACCCGACACCGTTGCTGAGGTCTGCAAAAGAACACGCCGCACCGGCGTAGCAGTCTGTGCGCGTGGCCGCAAGCACGTTCGAGTTTGCGATATAGGCGCGCACCACATATGCGGGCGGCACCTCTGAGGAGCCGTTCCACGACGAGGGTGGGTTGAAGGTGACGACGAGCGTGCCCGATCCACCGCGCTGCGGCGATCCTTGGAAGCTCGGCGACTCGGGTGCACTGGTCACGATCACCGTGATACGACCCTGCACCCGACGGCTCGGTTCGTTCGTCTCATCTTCGACCGTGTAGATCACCGAGATCGTGCCGGACTTCGCCGGCCCCGTCGTCACCGTGACGTCGCTTGACGTGTGGCCGAGGCTCGCACCCATCGGGTCACCGTCGAACACGGCATCAACGATGCGCAGACTACCGCCGATCGCCGCAAAGGGGTTGAAGTCGTTCGCTAGTGCGGCCACCGTATAGCTCGAGTTTGAGCGGCCATCAGGCTCGGAATCCTCGTTCGCCTGAGGGAGCGGTCGCGTCGATGGCACGACCGTGATCACCACCCGCCCCACCACAGCGTCGGTCAGAAGTTGCTCGGAGTCGATTACCAGATCAACAACCACCTCATCACCCGGCATCGCGCCGCCGAGCGGCGCTGAGGCGCTGAGAACACCACCCGAGACACTCACGCGCACCGATCCGGTCGCGCCCGAGATCGTCGCTGTGAAACTCAGATCCTCAACGATCCGGCTGTTCGGATGCGACACTGCAAGCCGCAGATCACGCTCGCTCGTCGAACCATCGGCCTCGATCGGCAGAGCGATCGTCGTGAAGAGCGGGGCGACGTCGCGCGACTCCGGATCGCCGACGATGAGCGGAATCGTGACGAGTGTGCCCGCACCGCCATCGGTGATGCCGTCGGTGACGAGCAGGCTCACCGACTGCGCATCACCTCGATGCTCTTCCTGCGGCGTGATGCGCACCTCGGTCTGACTGAGCTCGGTTACCGCACCAAGACCGCGTGTTGCGGACTCAACGGTGGTGCTCATGATCGTCAGAGGGCCACCCGAAGGCACCTCGACAAGATCGCGGATCTGCAAAGTGGTCGTGCGCCCCACAACCAGAATCGGTGGGTTCCTCTCGACCTCGGGTTTCACATACGGCGGCAAGGCACTCGTCGCCGAAGGCACCACCACGAATGCTGTCGCCGATAGGCCCGTTTCGGGCGAGGTGAGGGTGTAGGCGATCGCCTGTCGACGATCGATGAGAGTGATCGTGGCTGTGCGAGCAAGCAGATCGTCGACGGCCCCTACACCCGAACCATCGAAAGTAATCTCCAGTTCGTCAACGGGGCCATCGGGATTGAACGCACCCGCCAGCAGGTCGATGTCAACGGTCTGCAGCCCGACGATGTCGGCGACGGTCAGCACATGGTCGATCGCGATGGGCGACTGCGGCACCGCATCCGCCGTCACTGTGACCGTGATGAAGGCATCGTCTGTGCCGCCCTGTGCGTTCTCGATCTCGTAGCGCACCACAAAGGTGCCTTCCTGTTCACCGGCGGTGACCAGCACGAGCCGGTCATCGACCACGGCGGTGATGCCCTCCTGCACCTCCAACAAAGCAGGGCGAAGGCGCAGAGGTGAGTTGGCTGGATCGGAGTCGTTATCCATGACGCGCACGGCCACGGTGCTCCCCGGTCGCACCTGGGCGACGTCGTCAACTGCGGTCGGAGGCAGAGCGCTGTCGGGAGGGGGGATGATCCCGATCCGCACCTCGCCTGTGCCGCGCGCCCCGAAGGCATCTTCGACGACATAGTGCAACACCTCGGTGCCGCCGCCGTCGCGACTTGCCCGGTACTGGAACGAGGTCAGCGTCGTATCGAGCACCTGCCCGCGCTGAGCGCCAGACACCGAAAGAAGAATCGTGGAATCGCCGTCGGGGTCAATGCCGTTCATAGGAATCTCGACGGTCAGATCAGAACCAGCCAGAACCCGCGCGGTGATCGGCTGTGGCACCGGCGCCCTATTGCTCTCTTCGTCGATACCTAACACGGTGAGCACGACCCGCGCTGTCGCGTACTCGCTGTGCGCGTCATCGACCCGGTAGACGAGCGGGGACACCCCTGGCTCGCTCGGCGCTTGAATGCGCACGAGATCACCCTCCACAAAGGCAACCCCATCGCCACCCTCGAACCCCTGAATGAGGTCGCGGCTGAGCCGCATGAGCGCGCCGTCCGGGTGGAAGTCGTTGGCGAGCACCGACACCGAAGCCACATCGCCGACGCGGATCGTGACGCGATCATCGCGCGCAATCGGCGCCTGATGGCGCGTCAGCTCGGGAATCGGAACGACAGTCACGCTAGACGACGACGAGAATCTACCATCGGAGATCGTGTAGCCGATGCTTATCGGTTCGGTGAGAGCGCCCTGCGAGGTGATGCGCAGATAGGTGCTGCCGAGAATCTCGACTGTGAGACCGCGCTGTGCCCCGGCCGTCGGCACACTCACGCTTTGCACGCCCAAAACCGCCCCGCTGGGTGAAACATCGTTCGCTAGCACAGCAACGGTGAGCGGCTCAGAAGGTCGCAGGAAAGCCGTGTCTTTCACTGCGACCGGGGGAAGCGGCTCATCCGGGTCAGGGGCAACGTCAACGCGAATGAGTCCTCTGGACTCCTTGCCTGCACCGGCCGATGCCGTGTAGACGAAGTAGTAACTTCCTGGGTCCGACGCGCTGACGCGAACCTGCCCGCGCTCAGGATCAAGTGACCACGCGGCACCGCTGGTCAGAGGCTCGACGAGCACGAGAAAGAGCTCGGCATTCGAGAGAGAGACATCGTTCACGAGTGGTGAGACAACAATCTCTCGATGGGTGAAAGTGCTGGCAAAGTCAGGAACCGTCAAAGGCAGCAATGTGCCACCTGGCTCGACCTTGACCAGCAACTCACCCTGGGGCTGGCCCGCCACATCAACGCGACCGTCTGACACGGTGAAGATCACGCTGCGCACCCCCGGCTCGCCGACGGTGTGCGTAAAGGTGATAGTGCCATCCGGCGCGTAACGCACCGTGTCCCCCGCCGTTGAGACGGCCGAAGTGAGATAGACGTCATCGCCATCAGGATCGCGCCAGTCGGTGAGCACGTTGTAGCTGATCGTCTTGGCAGCCTCGATCGAAACCTGACTACTACGCACCGGTTCCGGGGGGCGATTATCACTTGCCGGGGTCACAGTAACAGTCACAACAGCCTGCGCGACGCCGCCCGGTCGGCCATCAGTGACGGTGTAAGCGAAGGTTCTCGTGCCACTCGCCGTCGTTTCCGGTGAAATCTGCAAGGCACGACCCTGGTCGATGACGTCAAGTCTTGCGAAACCGTCCATCGAACCCGTGACCGAAAGGATCGTAAGCACGTCACCATCGGGATCGAGATCGTTGTCCAGAACGGGCAATACCGTCGTGCGGTCGGCGCGAATGCCGAACTCGTCGTTTTTCGGCTCAGGTGGGGTGTTCGTCTCAGGGCGCTCCTTGAGCACCTCATCGAAAGAGGGTTGTGTGGTCGTGTCGTCGCTCTCCGGGGCGTCATCGTCTTCCAACGGCGGCGCAACCTCAAGCCATGCATCGATGAGGATCACGGTCATATCCTCGGTCACCAGCCATACAGCGCCGGAGGTCACGCTGTTGAGCACGATGTCGTTACGGTTGACACGGAAGACCAGTTCCTCGGCAACCGTGACCTCGGGCAGATCCCGCACTTCTGTCACACCGTCGCCACCCCCGCAGACAACGAAGTAGCGAGCGCTCGAAGCCCAGGCACCGTGAGCACAGTCACCGACGACAACGGGAGCGGCGAACTGTGAGATATGCGACGAAGGCTCCGCCGGCTCAGACGAACGTTCCTGCAGCTCGCCACCGCCAAGAGGCGCGAACAGGAGTCCCGCACCCGAAGCCAACACCACGACATCCGATGCCGATCCTGGCTGTTGCAATCGCATCGGGCCAGAGGGCATGCTGTGGCGCACCCTCCCCTCGACGATCAAGTCGTTTCGAGTATCTAGGCGGTGCAGAATGACGAGGCGATCACCGACCGTCGTGAGAGTGAAGTCGTCCAACGACATGTCGAAGAGTTTCTCTGGGCCGGCCCCGGGGTTAGCGATGCGGTATGCAGCCTTCTGTGAGGCCGAGACGATATAAACAATCCCGTTGACCGACACCACCGTCTGGGTGCCCGAGCCGAACTCGTGCGCCGAGTCTGGGCTCAGGGTTCCAGTGATCTCACCCGCGGCATCGAGCACCCATACCCGACCGTGCACGGGCTCGGTGGCGGCGAGCACACCACCGCCGAGAGCCAGGGTGACACCGGGTTCCAACTCGATCGACGAGGGCACACGTTGCACCGCGGTGTCGACCTTGCCCACGGTGTTGCCGGCACGATCGTGCACAAAAATCGAGTCGCCCTGCTGCAGTACCTCGAGGTCGTCTGAGACCGAGAGACTTGCGTTGAGTTCTTTGATCTGCAGGTTGATCTGGCCTGCCAACGCGACCGAACCATTGGTCACCCATACGTTCCGAGCGAAGAGATCGACATCGCTGGTGGGGAATCCGGGATGAGCGACGGCGAGACCGACCGGACCTGCGATGATCACCGAGAGCGCGATGGCCGTGACTGTCGTCTTCTTCGAGACGCGAAGTCTAGCCATACTCAGATCCGATCTCTTCCACTTTCACGCAGACACGGCGCCTCAGGCCCCGAGTCACCGACGCCCAACAGTCTTATACGCTCTCCGTTGCATTGCCATGGGCACCTCTGCCCATCGAACTGCCCTGTGTTACATCCGAACGCGTCGAGGGCAACAGGCGGAGATCGTCTTTGGTGACCAAACGCGTCGAGACCGCGTACTCCACCAAGCGTGCCCGCCGATTCGTTGCCAGCTTCTGCTTGCCGCCACGCACGCCGTCGACGCCGAGCTTGTCAAGCTTTCCGCACACGTTGTCAAGCTTGCGATTGAAGGTCGTGATCGCCCAGCCCAGCCGCTCAGCAGCAACGGCTGATGACGGTATCTCACCTCGACCAGGAACGCTTTGCTGCAGAACGTTCTCGGCGAGCGACACGATCAGCAGTCGCTGACTCGACGTCAGCGGGATCGGATCGAGAGTCGTACCGCCAACAACCTTCATCGCCGCTCCCGCCGCAGCATACCAATCCTCTTGCAGGTGAATCGTGAAGTCATAAGTCGTCGAGCCCGCGGTAAAGAGCACATGAACTTTCTCGAAGACGAGAGGCAGCCGCGCGCCTGGCGAGAGCCACGCTTGCACCTGGCCCGAGGCATCAGTCACGGTGGCGGAAAGCTGCGAGCCGATATTGACGATCCACCACATCCCGTGATCCGGGAGGATCTGCAAGAAATGACGATGAAGATAGGGATTGTCGTCAACGGTGAGATCGGAGTCACGACCGATGGTGAACACATTCTCGGGTTCGACGACGTACTTCTCCCCGATGAACTCGACCGTCAACGCCTTCACTGCCCGCACACCTCCAGCGGCGCAACGGACTGCGCGCCCTTCCGAACCGTCCAGACCTTTATACACACCGGCGCTCCCGTCGATGACGCGGGGAGCACAGCGGTGGTTTCCTCTTTCGGTGCACTCACCGCGCTGCCACCTGAAATCTGCTCCCACCGAAAGCGATCGCCAGGTTCGCTGGATGTCAACTCCCACTCGATCAACACCGTTCCATCAGCTTGTGTCATCGCCGAGATCAATGTCGGACTGGGTACGACCGTGCTGACGACATCATCGGGTGACGTTGAACCAGGCGGCTTGGCAATGTTCTGACCTGGCTTCGTGCCATCAGCGCTGCTGAGCAGCGATCCGATCACCACGGCTCCGCCTCCAACGAGTACGACGACCCCGACAACGAGCGCAGCAAGAAGGCCACGACGACGCCGGACATCTGTTGTCACATCGTCGGCAGACGCGTCTCTATCCAAAACGACCGTGAGGTCGTTGGCTGCCGGCCTTCGCAGAGTGCGATCGTCCACCGGCGCAGGCAAGGTCGTCGTCACTTGTTGCACAGGTGTAGCCGGAGTAGCGGAAGTGGACTGCGCCGGAATTGACCGGACGGCTCGCGCACGAGTGGCATCGTCGTCTTCGGCGATACGCTCGAAGCCAGGATCGGGCACGATCAAATTCGGTACATCGATCGGGGTGGGCGCGTAGTCGAGCTCCATCTCAATGCGTTGAAGCGCCCGAGCGAAGTCGATGGCAGTGGCGTATCGCTGAGAACGATCCACCGACATGCCCTTGCGCAGCACCGCCAGTAGCGAAGCGGGGACATCGGTGCGTTTCATGGCGGTGATGTCGCCCCGTTCGATGCGCGCCATGAGATCCAAAGCACCATTAGCACGCCCAGGGATTTCGAAAGGCGTATGCCCAGCCAGAAGCGTGTACATGGTGGCCGCGAGGGAGAAGACATCAGAGCGAACATCGGGCCGCGGGTTATCGTCGAACATTTCCGGCGGAGACCAAGGGATCGACATCCCCACTGATTGGTTGCCCGTTGTCGCCCCCGCGCCGGCGAGAGCACCCCGCGTTGTCGTGTGAACGGGAAGCTCAGCCTCTTCGACGGCCGAGGAGATGCCGAAGTCGGTGAGCGCGGGCCAGCCGAAATCATTAGTGAGCACGTTGGCGGGCTTGATATCACGATGCAGAATACCTGCGGCATGCGCCGTCGCTATCGCGCTTGATAACCGAATGCCCGTTCGCAATGCCTCAACGACCGAGAAAGGTTGCCGCTTGTAGCGGTCACCGAGACTCGGACCCGAGCAGTATTCCATGACAAAATACGGACGCCCGTCGGGGGCGACATCGGCGTGGTGGATCGAAACGATGTAAGGATGCGCAGAGAGCTGCGCCATGAGGTTCGCCTCGGCGACGAAAGCTTCCCGCGTGGCAGCCGTCAGTCCCTCCATCAGAAGAACCTTCACGGCGATCTGACGTCGAGGAAGCTCTTGTTCGTATAGGTAAACGTCGGAAAAGCCACCAGAGCCGAGCAGCTTGATGAAAGTAAAGCCGCGCAGCTCAGGAGGCGTCGTGGCCGCGCGAGACATCAGTTCTGCCCGACAGTGAGAGTTGCGCCGTCACCAAGATCGATCACCGTTCCTGTGATCACCGTCGTTGGTTCGCCATCACGCAGTCGCACCGTGTTCTTACCCGGCACGGTGACGGTCGTCCCGTTCATCGAGTGCAGGTCAGTCACGATGACGGAGTCTCCTTCGACCGCGATCTGGACGTGACTGCGTGATATGTCCTGATTCGGTGTCGTGATGGTGATCAAACGCGGCACAGTCGAGCCGGCAACGCGGGTGGCGGTTGGCGCGCGCCCAACGATGAGCGGCTGATCAAGCATCTCCCGCACGCCCGACGGCAGCTCGACAAAGTACTGCGGGCCAGCGCTGATGACCTTCTCCCGACCTCGCTCGGCACGACGTTTCGCGCGGAGTGCGGCAATGTCGTCGACCACGACGGTACGATCCAAAAAGTCTCCACCGGTAGCATCCGCCGCGGTTTCTGCAACCGCCTCTTCGCCGTTTTCGTCGAGCCGCACGGCCGCATCTTCGACGTGTCGCATGACCGTCGCACCAAAGAGATGATCATAACCGGCGGGCTCCGGAGGGGAAGGCGGCGGAACGATCGTGGTCGTCGGTGGGGCAAGGGTTGCGTCGCTGACGACACTCGACCCCTCGGATGCGGCTTTCCTTTGCGACGCCGTCTTCTTTGGCACTGCAGCTTTCTTCTGCGACACCGGATCCGGGAGACCTGGGGTTGAGAGATCACTCTCGCCTGGCTTAGCCGGTGCGGAAGTCTCCGCCTCAACGCTTCCCCAAGAAACGTTTGTGCAACCGACGACACCCCTCACCAGCGGCAAGGTGACAGGATCGCTGTGCCCCGTCTCGATCCGCATCCCTGACACGGAAGCAACAGTGGCCTCAACCCAACTTGACACTGATGATCCGTCGAAGGTCTGTCGGCCATCGCTACCCGTCACAGTGACTGTCATCGCGCCGCGTGACATGACGACGCTACGGGGTGAGCCAAGACCCGAAACGAGAGCGAAGGGAGGGGTTGACGATATTCCGCCCGCGGTGAGCGCGTCCAGTAGAGCGGCGGCATCAGCGCCTCCGCTGACCGCCTCCCAGAACACAGCTATACGCTCCGGGGAAGCCACGGTGACAAGCGCAAGGTCTTCGCGAGCCAAGAGGGTCGAGCTGTGTGTGCCGGAAGCAGGACTATAGAGGTGGTGCATCACGAGTCCGCCCCCCGAGGCAAGGTGCTTTCCAAGTGCGCTGGCAGACCTGAGGCAGTGCCCGACGCTTCAGACATCTGCCCGCTGAAACTACTCGCGATCGCCACCACCGTCACGTTGTCGATCCCTCCGGCCTCAAGTGCAGCCCCGACGAGGTGCGCGGCACTCTCTGCTGGATCGCCGTCGTGCTCCGCGAGGACTGAGGCGATTTCAGAGTCGTTGAGCTCTTTGGTCAAACCGTCCGAGCAGATCAGAAACGTTTGTTCCCCGACAACGGGAAACAACCAAACATCCGGATCGGGCGTTTCACCGGCACCGATCGCCCGGGTAATGACATTCCTCTCCGGATGTGATTCGGCTTCTTCGCGAGTGATCTCACCCTCGTCGATCATCTCTTGCACCGCGGAGTGGTCAACGCTGAGTTGTCGCAGACCCTCGATGACATCCCATTCGTAGACGCGGGAGTCTCCGATGTTGACCACCATCCACCGACTCACGTCAGACTCGACATCGCGAACAAGTGCCACTACACAGAGAGTTGTCCCCGCTGACTCCTGCTCCGCAAGTTCAACCACCCTGCTGTGCGACTCGCGTACCGCATCAAGCACCGCGTCGACCGTCGTCGGCACCCCGGGTGTGATCTCCGCAAAGACCTGCGCCGTGGCGCGGCTTGCTCGGTCGCCGAACATATGCCCGCCCATCCCATCCGCGACGAGGAATACAGGCGGATGAGCTACATAACTGTCTTCATTGACCCGGCGCACTCGGCCCCGGTCACTGATAGCGGACACACGAAGGTGGATCTGACCATCCGCCACCGTCACGGTATGTTCAGATCGATGCGTCACACGGGCTCCTGTACATACCTGACACCCTAGAACACTAGAACTTGCCTGGGAAACGGGCCATGGGGAGAAGTCCCCATCATGTCGGACGAGGATTGCACATGACTCGGTTCGGCGACCGACGTTCATTAGTCATGGACAACTGCGCCCGCTGTCGCGAAATTCATGTCCTACACAACTCGCGGTGCCGCAGTTCACAACCACGAACCGATCAGCGCCGCTATCCCTTTGCGGCACGACGCGCGAGAGCCGCCTCAACGTCTGGGTTTCCGGTTGACGCAAGCCATTCCAGAAGTCCCGGATACGCCGAGGGGTTCTCGGCGATAGCGGGCCAGAGCGACGGATCCTGCTGCGCGAGGGTGTACAACTCTTCCGGTGTCGTGCTCGGATCCTGGGCACGACGAAGCTCTTCGGATATCGCGGGTGGGGGCGGGGGTGGCGTCTCCGAGACCGGAGGCGGCGGCGCGATCCGAGTCGACGGTGGCGGGACGATACGAGTCGGCGCGGTCTTTACCGGAACCGGTGTCGGAGTCGGTGCTGATTCCGACCCCATTGCCGCGTACGCCGTGGGGTATGCGCCAGGGTACACGCGCGCACGAGTGGGGTAACTCGCCGACGGCGTGTGCGCGGCAGCCGCAGCTCGCACAGGCTCTGGCACAAGCAGTGCGCCCGCCAGCCACAGTGGCAAGAGAATGCAGATGGCAAGAACTACCGTCGGCGTAACGAAAGTCGGTGGAACCAGTACGAGAACCAGTACGACCACCCCAACGAACGCCGTACCACACAACACCACAAGGACGAACTGCCGAGCATCCAATGGCCTCTGCGTCAACCTGGCACGTGCAATCATCGCTCCCACTCCGACGGCGACGAGCGATAGAAGCTGACCGACGAACAAAGCCGTGTTCGTCGCGCCGATGAGGAAGAATCCAAGGATCACATGCAGCGCGATTACGGCGACCGCCGCGGCGAGAACAAACATCCCTCGGCTGACGACCGCAAGCCATCGATCAAGCGCTGGCAGTTGACGCATCGCCAATCGAACACCGGGGGAGCTCAACAAACCGGCCATCATCCCACCCCAGAACAAGAGGTAGTTAGGGCTGCCGATGCCATTGATGTTGAGGTCGGGGAGAAAGTCAAAGCGCGCGATCTGCGCGACGAGCGTCGCGACGAGCGTTGCGGTGCCGACGCCGATGCCGACGGTGCGTGCGACCTCGGATCGGCGCACGACAAAGAAGAACAGAAGGGCAACGGCACTGATGGGGATCAAGGTCAGCAACACGACGATCCACAGCACGCCGACGTTGAAAAAACTACCGAATGTCACGACCACAATGACCAGGCCAATGAGTCCGGCCAGCTGTGCGAGGACGAAAATGACAGCCGTGGTTGTGAGGAATCCGAACCAGAGTCTCGCTACGGAACTGTCCGGTTTCTGAGTCCCGACCTCGAACTCGCGGGGTTGAGCTGCAAGCAAGGCCCCTGTGATCCCAAAAACGACCGCGGCACCCGGGCCCGCGCCGCCATCGGCGACGTCGAGCACGGCGTAGACGATGACCAGCACAAGGTAGGGGAGATTCATAGCGATTCGAATCAAGAGCACGCGTGTGAGCGTTATTTGAGGACCGAACACGCCGAACCGCGCGAGATAGGTGACCGCAAGCGACAAAATGGCCAACACCGTAACGAGAACGATGTCGATGCGACTAGCTGCGACCTGCTCTGCTCGCGCCGAAACAGCCAACCCCCAGGGCAGGGTGAGTGAAATCAGTAGCAGCAGAAACGCCGCACCGTCGCGTACCCAGTCGCTGATCGGTGTACCGGCTAGCGGATTCGGAGGAACAGGCGCGGAAGTTCCCTCAACACTCTGCGATTGCTGGTTCTCGGTGGGAGTTGACATTCGATGCTCCGGTTGTTGTAGCGGCAGCCCTCTTCGATGAGGATTGTCTAGATTGATTCGTTTCGCTCTGCGTCTTGACTGCTGGATCGACAGTCTACTTCGCAGTTTCGCGCACGGCGATGCGCCGGGCTTCTTCGCGAGTCAGCGTGCGCATGGGCGCTCAGGAGATCGGGTCGTACTGAAACTCGCGAAGTTCCTGGGTGCAGCGACACGCCTCGGCGATTCTCGCCGCCCACTCCACCGCGGCCTCCTTCGAGGGCAGTTCGAGAACGGTGAAGCCCCCGTTGAACTCGCTTGTTTGCGGATAAGTGCCCTCGCTCACGGCTCCGTCGGCGGTCACAAGGAGGGGGGCGACATCTTCGTTGATACCGCCGCCGAAGACGTACACACCCGCCTCTTTCGCCGCGATGATGGCGGCCCGCGCGGCCTCGGCGACGTCCGGGAGGTCTTGAGCAGAAACCTGCATCGCGGGTCCGGGAAACGAGATCAGATACTTCGTCATCGTGATGCTCCTTGTCGTTACGGGTGGTCGTTACGGGATTCGTTGAACTCACCGATCGATGGATCGGATTTTAGCGCGAGCGCCACCACGATCGTCATTCGGGCAGCGCACCCTCGGTGACCAGCAGCACCACAGTGCTGTCCGGGCCAAGGCCGAGATGTCGCATCCTTTCTGACCGTCCGGGGCCTTCGAGCACGACCCGCAGTGCGGCCAGGGATGCCGCGCCACACGGCCCCGCGACAACTCCATGCTCGGCGAGTTGCGCTGCGGCATCCGCCGATTGCGCGTCGGTGATCGCGACCGCGCCATCAAGTCCTTTCTCGATCACGGGCCACGCGAGCCGAGAGAGCGTGCCGCAGTTGAGACCTGCCATCGTCGTGATGCCCGTATCGACGGTCACCGGCTTGCCCGCGGCGAGGCTCGGCGGGATGCAGACCGCGCACTCGGGCTCGACCGCGACCACTGCCGCACCTCCGACCCGCTGCCGGTAGTGCGCCAAAACCGCCTGCAAGAGCGATCCGACCCCGTTGGGCACGATCACGAGGTCCGCCGAGGCGCCCGCCGCCTCGAGCTGCGAGTCGATCTCGACGAGCAAGGTGCCGTAGCCCTCGACGATCCACGCGGGCACCTCTTCATAGCCCTCCCAGGCGGTGTCTTGCACGAGGTCCCAACCCTGTTCTTCTGCGGCTCGAGATGCCGCAGCGACGGCCTCGTCGTAGACGCCCTCGATCTGCACGACCTTTGCCCCCTCGCTCTCGATCGCCGCGATCGCTCTCGCGCTGACTCCGCGCGGGGTGTAGATACAGGCGCCCTGCCCGAGCATGCGTGCGTAGCGGGCGACGGCCCGACCGTGGTTGCCGTCGGTCGCGGTGACCAGAGTCCCGGCACTGCCTCCACGTCGCGCGACAACCCGATGCACCGCCCAGGAGGCACCCAGCGCCTTGAACGCCGGAAGCCCTAGTCGCCACGACTCGTCCTTCGCGAGCACCCGGCCGACGCCAAGCTCTTCGGCGATAGCGGGCAGACTGATCAAGGGCGTCGGCCGATAGCCTTCCAGGGTGCGATGAAAGCTGGTCGCCTCGCCGCTGCCCGCTGGGCAGGTCCACGTTCGGTCGCGGTCGTGCGCGTACCAGGTCGGGATGCTCGAGGCCCCGGGCGACACCGCGCCCGCGTCGTTGCTCACGAACGCCATTCTGCCACGGCATCCGAAGCGGCACGACGGTCTGCGGGGATAGTTCGGCTCGTGCAGGCGGGCGGCCAGCGTCTTGTGCGGCACCGGCCGCCCGCGATCGGTCAGCAGCAGATGCTGGTGCCGCAGCAGACCTCGTCGCAGCAGTCGTCCATAGGGTTCACCGCCTCTCATATCGAGCTTGATCTATGTGTTGTATGTTGCCAAACGAATAGATGCCTGTCAATATGAGAAGGTGACAACAATCATCCAGACGATTCCGGCCTGCTGCTCTCCGGTGAGCGGCGAGGCGTTGAGTGAGCAGGATGCGACGGTCACCGCCGCGGCGTTCAAACTGCTGGCAGACCCGACTCGATTGCGGTTGTTGAGTCTTGTGGCGTCGTCGGAGAGCGGCGAGTGCTGCGTGTGCGAACTGCCAGAGGCGCTGGGCGTGTCGCAGCCCACGGTGAGCCACCACCTGAAGGCACTGCACGACGGGGGGTTGCTCGCGCGTGAACAGCGCGGCAAATGGGCGTGGTACCGCCTCGAACGCGAGGCTCTGCGGCACCTTGGCTCGGTGCTGTCATGACGATCGATTCCCGACAACGGCGACGATGAAAAAGGCACGATGAAGGCGCTCTTCGTATGCATCCAGAATGCCGGCCGCTCACAGATGGCGGCGGCGTTCGCCACCGAGTTCGGACTCGATGCGCGATCTGCGGGCAGCAATCCCGCCCCGCACGTTCACCCCGAAGTGGTCGACGCGATGCGCGAACTCGGGTTCGAACTCGCCGGCTCCGTGCCGCGCACGCTCACCCCAGAGGATGCGGAGTGGGCCGACGTCGTGGTGACGATGGGGTGCGGTGACGCGTGCCCGCTCATTCCCGGCACACGCTATATCGATTGGGATCTCCCCGACCCGCACGGCTTGTCCGGTGAGGGCGTGCGAGACCTCCGCGACCGGATCCGTCTCCTCGTCGCCCACCTCGTCGCCGAGGCGAACGAACTCGACCTCAGCAAGCAAGGCGAACAGTCAAATGCGCAAGAACATGGTGGGAGCCGCTAGCTCTGTCCCCCCACGGAGAATGGCGGAGACGGAGGGATTTGAACCCTCGGTCCCCTTGCGAGGACTCCACCTTAGCAGGGTGGTGCACTAGGCCGAACTATGCGACGTCTCCATGAATCCCGCTTCAAAAAGCGTGAACGCATTCTGTCATCATAACCGCTCCCCTGAGAGAGCACGAACTCGACAGCCACTCGTGCTAGCCGCGCACGTTGCCGTTCGAGCAGGTCTGCATCGCGGCTGAGGTGCCGCGAATCGAGGAGTGGAGTAGCACGGTCTCTTCGTCGACGGGCAGACCGTTCTCGTCGACCGGACCCATGTTGATGACGCCATCACGGCCCCTGGATTGATAGGTCACGGCGAGTGGCTTGTTGGCCTCGATCGCCGCCCACATCTGCGTTGCGACCACGTAGTTCGGAGCCACCTTGCCCGGGTGATCCGGAGCGCCAAGCGATGGATACTGCAGAAACACGATGTCCTCGAGCTTGACGTTCTTCATCACCATGGCGATCTGGCCGAGAAGAACCGGGTTGGTCAGGCTCTGGCTCGGCGTGACGTTGTTGAGCACGGTACGCGCGAGCCCGAGCAGCGTCGGCGCATCCGAGAGCACATCTTCGCTGGTGACCTTCTTGGCGAGGTTCGACATGTACTGTTGCTGATTGCTGATGCGGCCAAGGTCGCTCCCGTCGCCCACGCCATAGCGCGTGCGCAAGAACTGCAGAGCTTGAAGCCCCGAAACCGTGTGCGTGCCCGCCGCCATGTTCAGATCGGTATGCAGGTCGCGAATGCCGTTTTCGAGGCACACGTCAACGCCGCCGATGGCGTTGGTGATCTCGATGACCCCACCAAAGGTGACGGATGCCGCGAAGTGCACATCCTGACCGCTGAGCGCGGTGACGGTACGGGCCACGCAGTTGAGCCCGCCGTGATTGTAAGAAGCGTTGAGCGGGTAGTTCGACATCGCCCCGTTGGTGCGCCCCGTTCTCGTGTCGGTGCACGAGGGAATCCGCACCAGCAGGTCGCGGGGAAAGCTGATCGCGGTGACCCGGCGCGGCTCATCCGAGACGTGGATCAGGATCGTGACGTCGTTGAGCGCTCCCGCGTTCGCATAACGACCTTCGCAGCGCTCGCCGAAGAGGTGAGCATACTTTTGCTCGCAGCTATCGAGGCCGACGACGAGGATGTTGAAGCCACCCTCGTAGGCGGCGATATCCGGGGGCAGATCCTTCTGCCCGTCGATCTCAACGCCGCCTTGCACGAAGTTGTTGGTCATGTCGTAGATTACGACGGCGGCAACGCTGACGGCGCTGACCAGCAAGACCGCCACGGCGATGCCGAGCATCTTCAGCAACTGGCCGAAAGCGCCCGGTGAGTTCACTTGGCCGTGCCGAGCGAGCGGCCCCTGCGGCTGATTCGCGCTCACGCCTTGCCTTTCCTGTGCGGAGGGTGTGGGATTCGAACCCACGAGACATTGCTGCCCACTGGTTTTCAAGACCAGCTCCATCGGCCGCTCGGACAACCCTCCTGATCGACCGAAATCGCTCAGGCGATGATTCTATCCGAGGCGGCGCGGTGACGCCGTACAACAACTGTCATTGTGCCCGCCGCTCCTGGGTACACGCTGGACGTTTCAGGCGAGGCGGCGCAGCACGTCGGCGAGTCCGCCGTCGACCACGTCGCCCGTGATTTCGGATGCCGCCGCCCGCACTTCCGGCGGCGACTGAGCCATCGCCACGGCCCGCCCTCCGATCCCTACTGCCCAGTCGAACATGCCGATGTCGTTGCGCCCGTCGCCGGCCACCAGAACGCGACTTCCTGGCCAGTTCAACTCGGCGCGCACCCGTTCCATCCCGGTGCCTTTGTGCACCCCGTGCGGTGCGATGTCAAGCCACGCCGTCCACCCGACGGCGTACGACACTTCGTTCAGGCCCGCGCGCTCGACGATGCGGTGAAAGTCGGCCTCTTCGTGCTCGGGTGAGATCACCACGACCCGCGACACCGGATCTTTGGCAAGGTCAGCGAAAGACACCTTCTCGCCCTTGGAGAGATTCCATTCTTCGCGAACGTCGGTGTAGCGTCGGCTGCCGTCGGGCAGATCGACCAGGTAGTGCGCGTCGGGGAAATAACCTTCGAGCATGCTGAGCACAACTGCCGGATCGAATGTCTCGACGTGGAAGCGGTGGTATTCGCCATCCTCACCGCGACGCAGAACGACCGCTCCGTTCGCGCAGACAACAAAGCGGGGCGTGAGGGCAAGGCGCCCCATCACAGTTCTTGTGCCGGCCCAGTTTCGGCCTGTGGCGATCATCACCTCGTGGCCGGATTCAGCGAGTCGGGTGATTGCGGCATCCGCCCCGGGGCTGAAGGAATCATCGGGCAGAAGGATCGTGCCGTCGAGATCGAGGCCGACAAGCCAAGGGTCTGTCACGACAGCGGCTCCAGCAGCGAGAGTCCGCCGAGGTAGGGGCGCAGCACATCCGGCACGACGACCGAGCCGTCGGCCTGCTGGTGGGATTCGAGGATGGCAACGATCCAGCGGGTCGTCGCGAGCGTTCCATTGAGTGTCGCCACGTGCTCGGTCTTGCCGCCGTCCGGGCGGTGGCGCACATCGAGGCGACGTGCCTGGAAGGTGGTGCAGTTAGATGTCGAGGTGAGTTCGCGGTAAGCGCCCTGCGTCGGAATCCAGGCCTCGATGTCGTACTTGCGTGCCGCGCTCGACCCGAGATCACCGGCGGCGACATCGATCACGCGATAGGTGAGATCCAGAGAAGTGAGCATCTCTTCTTGCAATCCCAGCAGGCGCTCATGCTCGGCCTCGGCCTCCTCGGGCGCGGCATAGACGAACATTTCGAGCTTGTTGAACTGGTGCACCCGGATGATGCCGCGAGTGTCTTTGCCGTGCGATCCGGCTTCACGCCGATAGCAGCTCGACCATCCGGCATAGCGCAGCGGGCCGGCGGCGAGGTCGAGAATCTCGTCTTTGTGGTACCCGGCCAGTGCGACCTCGCTCGTGCCGACGAGGTAGAGGTCGTCATCGCCGAGATGGTAGACCTCGTCGGCGTGCTCGCCGAGAAAGCCCGTGCCTCGCATGATCTCGGGCCGCACGAGGGTCGGGGTGATGAGCGGCGTGAATCCTGCCTTGAGTGCGCGGTCAAGCGCCAGATTCATCAGGGCTATCTCTAGGCGCGCGCCGACGCCCTTCAGAAAGTAGAAACGAGCGCCCGAGACCTTCGCGCCGCGCTCCATATCGATCGCGCCGAGCAACTCGCCGAGCGCCAGGTGATCGCGCGGCTCGAAGTCGAAGTGCGGGACCGATCCGACACGGCGCAACTCTACGAAGTCCGCTTCGCCACCGGCAGGAACGCCGTCGAGGATGATGTTCTCGATGCGGGCGAGAGCCGTCTCTGCGACATCCGTCGTCTCGGTCACCACGCGCTGCGCGGCCTTGACTCGTTCGGCGAGCTCACCGGTGCGCACGAGAAGGGCGGCCTTTTCGTCACCGGATGCCTGCGCCACCAGCTTGCCGAGGGCGTTCTGCTCGGCGCGCAGCTCTTCGAAGGTGCGCAGGGCGTCCAGGCGCGTCTTGTCGGCGGCAAGAGCGTCATCGACGGTCGCGGGTGCGTTGCCGCGGGCAGCCTGCGAGCGCCGCACATGCTCGGTGTGATCACGCAGAAAGGCGAGGTCGATCATCCGTCAAGTCTAGAGGGGATGCCGCAGCCGCCTCCGCGCTCTCCCCTGAGGATTCCGGCATAGGCTTGCGCCATGCCCCCGCGACCCCACTCCGGCAAACAGGCGGTGCTGGTCTACAACCCGATCAAAGTGGACGAACAGGCGTTGCGGACGAGTGTCATCGCTCTGTCGAAGAAAGCCGGGTGGGCGCGACCGGGCTTTCACCCGACAACGGAACGCGATCCGGGTCAGGACGCCGCGCGCCGGGCGCTCGAACGCAAAGCCGCCGCCGTGCTCGTTGCCGGTGGCGACGGAACGGTGCGTGCTGTCGCCGAGGTGATGGCAGGAAGTGGCGTGCCGCTCGCGATCATCCCGAGCGGCACGGGCAACCTCCTCGCCCGCAACCTCGGGCTTCCCCTCGACGAGATGGAGGCGATGGTCGGGGCGGTGTTCGACGGCGACACCCATCCGGTCGATGTGGGATGGATCAGGGTCACCCGCCCCGACGGCACAGAAGAAGAGCACGCCTTCGTCGTGCTCGCGGGCCTCGGCCTTGACGCACATATGATCGCCAACACTCGCGACGATCTGAAGAGGTCTGTGGGGTGGGTCGCCTATGTCGAGGGTGCGGCCAGAGCCTTGCCCGGGGCATCCCCTTTCCGAGTGATGTACCAGAGCGACGAAGGGCGCCTGCACGCTGCCCGCGTGCAGAGCATGCTCTTCGCCAACTGCGGGGCGCTGCCCGGCGGAATCGCGCTGGTCCCGGATGCCGCAATCGATGACGGCGCTCTGGATATCGCGCTCATCCAGTCATCGGGGATGCTCGGGTGGTTCGGGGTGTGGCGCACGCTCTGGTGGGACAACTCGGTGCTGCGGCGTTCTCGCGCCGGGCGGCGTGTGCTCGAGCGGCGCGGCGCTGACTCTTCCGTGCGCTACATTCGCTGTCGCCACGTCGAGGCGGCGGTGACTCAGCCGACCCCGATCGAACTTGACGGTGACGCCTTCGGGGATGCCATCGGCGTGCGCTGCCGCGTGCAGAAAGGAGCGCTGGCGATGGTGCTCCCAACCGGGCACACCATCGCCAGCGCTTAGCTCAGAGTTCAGTTGTCGATGACCGGCACGGTCACCGTGTCGAAGTTGTCTCCGTTGAGGGTGAGTGTCAGCGTGTCACTCTTTGCTCCGTCGAAGCCCAGCACCGTGAGGCGGGGCGCCATATCAGCGGTGCACATGCGCTGCGTGTCAGTTACGAAGGTCACGAGCAGATCGCTGTCGTTGAGGGTAACGTCCTCGACGATCGGCGGGCAGCCTGATGAGCCCCAGGTGAGCAGAACCACGCCATCCTGGCCGAACCGTCCGGCACTCGGCTCGTAGTCGGTCGGCTCGCCGCCGTGACCACCAAAGTGCGCCTGACCGCGAAGCTCGACGTGCAAGGGCGTATTGGGCATGCCCGGGTCGACGATGGTCAGCGAGACGTTCTGTTTCGGGTCGACGCCCTCGGGGAGCGCGACAAGACTTGCCCGCGGCGAGTAGTCCATGGTGCAGGCGGCAAACTCGCGTTCCGCGAAGGTCACGGTGATGTGCTGACCGGCGGCAACCGCGGTGCCCACCGAAGGAACACAGGTGGAACTGCCCCAGGTCACCACCGCCAGCACACGCCCGTCGTCAAGCCACGCGGCCTCGACGGGTACGGGCTCCGAAGCGGGCGGATCGATCTTGCCCGCTCCCGGTGCCGTGGTTCCGGCGCAGCCGGCGATCAGAAGTGCGGATGCCGCGAGAGCCGCAGCGAGACCCCATCGTGTGTTCATTCGCTCACACTAAGCAGCCATTGCTGAGAGATCGCTGCTCTGTCGCTGAGGATTCACTGAAGCGCCGAGGTGAGACGGGCAAGGTTGTCCAGAACGGTGGATCGCAAGGGTTGCCTCTGCCACTCCTCCAGCGTCAGCTCGCGGCTATTGGCGCGGTAGCTATCCTCGATGGCTCGCAGATCATCGACGAACTCGACGCCGCGCACGAGCATCGAGATCTCCATGTTCAGGCCGAAAGAGCGCATGTCCATGTTGCTCGATCCGATCACGGCGATCTCTTCGTCGACGGTGAGGCTCTTGGTGTGCAGGATGTAGGGGCGTGAGTACAACCAGATGCGCACGCCCGCCCGCAGCAGCACCTCGTAGTAGCTGCGCTGCGCGTGATACACCATGGCCTGGTCGCCCTCTTCTGAGACGAAGAGTTCCACCTGCACCCCTCGATCACAGGCCGAGATGACGGCGAGCAGCAGCGCTTCGTCGGGCACGAAGTAGGGGCTCACCATCATGATCTTGCGCTGGGCGGCGTAGAGCAGCGTCAGGAAGAGGCGCAGATTGTTCTCGACCTCGAATCCGGGGCCGGATGGCACGATCTGGCAGTCAAGATCGCCGCTCCCGCGTGCGGTGACCAGCACCTCGACCTGATCGAGCACCTCGTCGGTCTCGCTGTACCAGTCGCTGAGGAATACCGCGTTGACGCTGGCGACGACGGGGCCGTCAATGCGCACCATGAGGTCTACCCAGCGCAGGCCGCGCTTGATGTTCTTGGGCAGGTTGTAGCTCGAGTCGGTGACGTTCTGCGAGCCGAGAAAGGCCACCGTGCCGTCGACCACAAGGAGTTTGCGGTGGTTGCGCAGATCGAGACGCTGGGTCTTGCCGCGAAGCGGCTGCACGGGCAGCATGACGTGCCAGTCGGCGCCCATAGCGGTGAGACGCTGGGCGGTGTGCTTGTATCCGGGTTTCCAGCGGTTCGCCCAGTGGTCAAGCAACACCCTGACGGTCACGCCCCGGATGATCGCCTCCTCCATAGCGCGGAAGAAGTTGTCGGTTGCGGCATCCGATTGCAGGATGTAGAACTCCACGTGCACATAGTTCTCGGCGGCGCGGATCGCGTCGGCCATCTCATCGAGCGAGGTCTGATAGCCCGGGATGAGTCGTGCGCCGTTGTCGCCCGACAGCGGAAGGGCCCCCAGACGTTGGTTCATCGCAACCAGCGACTGGAACCAGGGCGGGGCGTTGGGTCGGAGCGTACCGAAGTGCAGGTTCTCGCTGACGGCGGCGATGTTCTCGTTGATCTGGGCTTGCTTGCGGCGGCGGGCGCGCGGCAGTCGCGGATTGCCGATGAGCAGGAACAGCAGCACCCCGATGATCGGGATGAAGAAGATCGCCAGGAGCCACGCCATTGCCGCCGTCGGGCGACGGTTGCGCGGAACAATGATGATGGCGGCGACGCGGATGGCCAGGTCGAAGAGGATGACGGCGAGCGCGATCCATCCGGCGAGTGCGTTGTTGAACATCCCACCCCCACTCTCGCGGCTTTGTGTCTGTGCTACACCTTAGCGGGCCGGTCGTTCTGTCACCGGGTGTCGATCACGGAGTCTGCGGGGGAAGGCCCCGGCGTGCGCGTTCTTCGGCCTCGATGCGCGCGTGCGCGCGGCGCTCGTTGCGGTCGAAACGAATGATTCCGCGCAGGATCATGATGAACAGGCCGAGCACGACAATCGTGGGGATCAGCCCCCACAGCACAGCGACCCAGATGTTGTCCATGAGTCCATCGTAATCCTCTGCGGATACCGCCTCCCTGGTCACCGTTTCGCGCTGCACAAGAACGACGTCCTCGCGCGTTGTTCTGCACGGCAGGATTCGGGGCTGGTCGCACCCGGACACCGGTCACAGTGGATGCCATGCCCACCGTCATCCGCGCCTCCCAACCCGCCGAGCTCCTCAGTCTCGTGCCCGCGCTCGCCGGGTTCACGCCGCGACGAAGCCTTGTGCTGCTTCCCTTCTGCGAGCGCTTCAGTTCGGGTGCGATGCGATTCGACCTGCCCGCCGCTCAGGGCGATCTGCCCGCATACGCTGCGCAGGCCATCGGGATGCTGTGCCGTGTGCCGGGGGTCGACGCGGTCGCGTTGATCGTCTACGACGACCAGGACGGCACCGGCATCCCTCACCAGAATGTGGTCACGGAGTTTCTCAGGCGCTTCGACATATGCGGTCTCACCCTGATCGAGGCCTTGTGTGTCACGGGTGCCGTCTGGGCCGACTACCGGGACGACTCGGCGCGGTGGCATCCGCTTCCTTCGCCTCCCGATTCTCTCGCCGTGGCGGGCATCGGCGATGTCACCGCGGATCAGTCGGGCGGAGCGGCGCTGCCCGAAGTGAGCACTGCCGCACGCGCCGCTGTTGCCGCGGCGATGACCGAGGTAGACGTCGCATTCGAGCGGCAGGCGCGACACCCGTCGAACCGTGAGGACGCCGCGCGACGGCATCCCCTCGCGACTGTTGCGGTCGAGGCGCTCGACAATACCTCGGCGTTCTTCGAGCGCATGCTCTCGCAGCACGAGCAGATTTCCGCGTTCGACATTGCCGCGCTCGCGTGGTGCCTGAACCGAGCGCATCTGCGCGATGTCGCCCTCGTGCAGTGGACACGCACGCACGCGCGCGGGGCTCACCTCACGAGCGCCCGAAGCACCCGTGTCGATGGTGACGAACGCGCCCCCGAGACGCTCAGCGAGACCCTGCTCGGTCGCGGTGAACGCCCTGACCCTGACCGTCTGGGTCACGCCCTCTCGCTCGTGCGCCACGTCGCCGCGAGCATTCCTGACGAGACACGAGTCGGTGCCTTCGTCGCCGCAGGCTGGTTGGCGTGGGCGCTGGGCCGCTCTTCTCAGGCGAGCGTCTATCTCGAGAAGGCGATCACCCTCGACCCCACACACACGATGGCGACGCTTCTTCAGACGATGATCGACAGCGGAATGCTCCCCGATTGGGCTTTCGCGCCGCGCCGCCTTGCCTGAGCGCTACTTCACCAGGGGAAAGAGAATCGTCTCGCGGATACCGAGACCGGTGAGCGCCATGAGCAGACGGTCGATGCCCATCCCCTGACCACCGGTCGGCGGCATCCCGTATTCGAGAGCACGCAGGAACTCCTCGTCGACGCGCATCGCCTCATCGTCACCGCGCGCGGCAAGCTTCGCCTGCTCGATAAAACGCTCCCGCTGGATCACGGGGTCGATGAGCTCGGAGTATCCGGTGGCGAGCTCGAAACCACGCACATACAGGTCCCACTTCTCCACGACACCGGGAATCGAACGGTGCTCGCGCACGAGCGGCGAGGTGTCCAGGGGAAAATCCATCACGAAAGTGGGGCGTTCGAGCGAAGGCTTTACGAAGTGCTCCCACAGCGCCTCAATCAGCTTGCCGTGGGTGGCGTGCTCCGGCACTTCCACCTCGTGCGCCTCGGCAAAGGCGAGCAGTTCTTCGACGCTGTCCTGCGGGGTGAAGTCATGCACCGCCGCCTCTGACAGCGAGTCGTACATGGAGATGCGCTCCCACTGCCCGCCGAGGTCGTACTCGGTGCTGTCGGCCCAGGTGACCGTCGTTGATCCCGTGACCGCGAGAGCCGCATTCTGCACAAGCTCTTGGGTGAGATCGGCGACGCCGTTGTAGTCGGTGTATGCCTGATAGAACTCGAGCATCGCGAACTCGGGGCTGTGCGTCGAGTCCGCACCCTCATTGCGGAAGTTTCGGTTGATCTCGAAGACCCGCTCGATCCCTCCGACCACCGCGCGCTTGAGGTACAACTCCGGCGCGATGCGCAAGAACAGCTCCGTGTCGAAAGCGTTGGAGTGGGTGACAAAGGGGCGTGCGGATGCACCGCCGTGCTGCACCTGCAACATCGGCGTCTCGACCTCGATGAAGCCGTGATCGGCAAAGGTCTGCCGCAGGCTCTGGTTGACCTTTGCGCGGGCGCGCACCGTCTCGCGTGAGCGATCACGCACGATCAAGTCGAGGTAGCGACTTCGCACGCGGCTCTCATCACTGAGCTCAGAGAACACATTCGGCAACGGCAGGATCGCCTTCGAGGCGATCTGCCAGTCATCAACCATGATCGACAGCTCGCCACGACGGCTCGAGATCACCTCGCCGCGCACGAAGACATGGTCACCGAGGTCAACGAGTTCTTTCCACGCCGCAAGCGACTCCTCTCCCACCGACGCGAGCGAGATCATCGCCTGAATACGCGAGCCGTCGCCGCCCTGAAGAGATGCGAAGCACAGCTTGCCGGTGTCGCGACTGAATACGACACGACCGGCGATCGCGGCAATGGTTCCGGTCTGGGTGCCGGCTTCCATCTCGTCGTGCTCGTCGCGCAGTTGTGCAATGGTGTGCGTGACCGGCACGGTTACCGGATAGGCACCGCCGCCGGCATCCTGTCGTTCGCGAATCAACCGCTCACGCTTTGCCAGGCGCACCGCCTTCTGCTCGAAGACGTCGCCAGAGACACCTTCCTGCGAAGCAGTGGGCTCGTCATCCATACGGGCTCCTTGAGAGTCCTCGTTAGTTTAGCGGGCTGACCAGGTGACGTTTGCGATCGCGGTCGCTACCCTCGAAGAATGCGCACGCCGAGCTCTTCTCGTGTTCGAGCAGTCTGGATCGCCCTGCTGGGCCTGCTCGGGATGGCGCTTCTGTCTGCCCCCGCAGCCAGCGCGAACGTCAACGCCTTCTCCTATGCCTACTGGGGGTCGGACTACACGATCTCACTCGACGACGAGGGTCGCGCCCACGCCCACGTTGTCGAGACGCTGGTGGCCCGCTTTCCTGACTATGACCAGAACCGTGGCATCGTGCGCGGGCTCGATACGCACTACCAAGGATCGAGCCTGCATATCCGGGTGCTGTCGATCACCGATGAGCATGGCGACCCGGTGCCGTACTGGACCGAGAGCGAAGAAGGAACACTCCTGCTGCTGCTCGGCACCGACGACTATGTGCACGGTCTGAACACCTACGTCATCGAATACGAGATGCGCGATGTGATGCTCGCAGCCAGCGAGACCGAGAAAGACGAGTTCTACTGGAACCTGTTGCCCCTGCGCAGCAGTCAGTGGATCGAGCAGTTCGAGGGGACGGTGACGTTCTCGCCCCCACTCGCTACGGCGTTCAGCGGTGACGCGGTGTGCTACGAGGGATACAGCGGCTCGACCGAGCGCTGCACCATGAGCGGGCCGAGCTTCAGCGACGACGGCATGGGCTTCGCCATGTCGGGCATCGATCTGCCGCCCGGCTATGGCGTCTCGGTTGCGGTGGGTTTCACCGCGGGCACCGTGACCCAGCCCGCCGAGCGTCGGCTCGGACCCGCCTTGGATGCCGCCCCCTACCTCGCGCTCGGCGCCGGGGGTGTCGTCACCATCATCGGCGGGGTCGCCCTTGCGCGGTCGCGGCGTCGCGCGCGCCGTGCGACGGGCATCGTCGTCGCGCAGTACGAAGTGCCTCGAGACGTTCCCCCGCTGCTGGCGGCCGCCATCATCCCCCAGGCGAAGAGCATCATCCCCGCGCAAATGGTGCACCTTGCCGTCAACGATGTCATCCGCATCGAAAGTTTCTCGAAGAGCAGCAGGCCGCGTCTTCACCTCGTCGCACCCGAGCGAGCATACGACCCGCTCGACGCCCAGTTGCGCGACGTGATCTTCAAGGGTGGCGGAGGGGCATTCACCGTTCCCCGCAGCAGCGAGAGCTTCGCCAACAACATGCGCGCTCTCACCGCCAAAGGTGTCACCGAAGCGGTGCGCCGCGGATACCTCGTAAAGAAACGCAGCCCGGGAGCGCGCGTGGCGATGTGGATTGCCCTGGGCTTCATCGGTCTGTCGGTGCTGATGACTCTGGTGGGCGTGATCCTGGGGCGCCCTCAGGCACCCGCGGCGATCTTCGTCACCGTCTTCGGCGGGCTGATCCTGCTGGCCTTCGCGCTGGGTGTCGGCGCCCGGCACAATACGCACACCCCTCAGGGCGCAGCCCTCTATGAGCACCTCTCCGGTGTGCGAGAGTTCATTCGCGTTGCCGAGGCTGATCGTCTGCGTTTTCTGCAATCTGTCCACGGCGCAGAACACCGCGTGTGGGAAGCGACGGAGGTCGTGCACCTCTATGAGTTGCTGCTCCCCTACGCCATGCTCTTCGGCGAGGAGAAGAGCTGGGGGCGTGTGCTGGAAACCAGCTACCAGTCCACCGGTGGCGCGCCGCAGTGGTTCAGCAGTTCAGGCTCGGGTGGGTTCACTACGCAGTTCTCGTCGTTCGCCTCGACGGCTCGTTCCTCTTCTTCGTACAGTCCTTCGTCGAGCGGCTCCGGTGGCGGTTCGGGCGGTGGCGGGTCTTCCGGAGGCGGCGGCGGAGGCGGGTCTTCAGGCGGACGCTGAGCGCCGCATCCCACAGCTCTCGCGCCGACCAGGGTCGAATCAGTCGCTCGGGATCTCAAGAGGGGCGGAGGCTTCGCGCAAAGCACGCTCGACCGATGACGAGACGAGGACCGAGAGAAAGCCGCCGGGGTTTTCGACCCCGATTCCTTCGAGCAAGGCGGTCGCCTGCCCGACGATCGAACGCGAGAACTCGGAGGCCGTCGCCACCGCTTCGGCGTAGGCGCCGCGGTGCTCTTCGGCGATGACGACCGGTTCGCAACCGAGTTCAACCGCCAGCGCTTGGGCTATGGGCAGCACGGGGGTCGGGGCCGACACCCCCGCGAAAGAATCACGCAGTTGGCGAAGATCCATCGAGGTGCCGGTGAAGCAGATCGCCGGATGCAACGCCAGCGGGATCGCCCCCGAGCGCTGTGCGGGCTCAAGCACGGCGAGGCCGTAGGCGGGGTCGGTGTGCAGCACAAGTTGCCCCGCCCGCCAGGCGCCGATCTCGGCGAGACCGGCGACGAGCCCCTCGAGCGCCGCATGGGGAACAGCCAGAACGACGAGTTCGCTGCGGCGCAGAACTTCTTCGGGGGTGAGCACGGGCACACCCGGAAGCACCGCTGAGACGCGCTCGTCATCCGAACCGCTCGTGATCCCGGTAAGCGCATGGCCCGCTCCCGCGAGCGCGGCACCGATGACGGGGCCGACCCGGCCCGCGCCGATGATGCCGACGCCGAGGCGGCCGTCGCGGTTCACGAGCCGGATGCCATCTCAGAAGAATCTGCGACCACTGCCGCCTGCGCCGCGAGCACCTCTTCCAAGACCTCCGCCCAGCGATGGCTCATGTCGCGGCCGGCTGCGAGTGCGGCACGCCGCGCCACGTCATCCAGAAGCTCTTGCAGCGGTGCCCGGTCGATCCCGGTGACGATGCCCGACACCGGGCCGGTGATCGTGTGGGCACGTGCGGAACCGACGTTCTGTGCGCGATCGATCGGCCCCTGCGAGATCGAGAAGCTCTGCAGGCGCGCGAGCGGAAACACGGCGAGTTTGCGCCAGAGCCGGCCACGCCGAAGAAAGAGGGCGTAGTCGCTCAGCGTGTAGCCGTGGCGCCGCCACGAGACCGGTCGGCGCCATCCGACGCCTCGCCGCATGGCGCTGTAGGGGTCGGCGGCTGCCGGGCCGTTGATCCCGTGTGCATAGACGAGCGGGAGGTCGTGCGGGGGGAGTTCGGGGAGCATCAGATTCACCACCCGCGCGACATCATCCATCGTGCCCACCGGCAGGGCGATGTTGAACTGCTGCTGCGAACTGTTCGCCTGCTGGACAGCGCTGGCACCGGTCATCCGGTTGATGCGCACTGTCCACCACCCGAAGCTGCGCCACAGCAGGGGTTGTGAGATCTCGAGCGCGTGCACGCGCCCCGGCGGCAGCGTCTCGGTGACAGTCGTCAGCAGCCCGTAAGTCATGCGCACGCCGTTGGATGTCGCGGCAATCGAATAACGCAGCGAGCGCGAGATGGTCGTCCACGCAACCGCGACGAAGGTGATGATGAGTGGAAGGCCGAGGGCAAGGGCGGTGCCTACCGCCCCGAACCAGCGTTCAGTGCCTTCGCCGAAGATGATCGGCAACATCACGATCCCCGCGCTGGCGACCAGAGCCAGAACGAACCACGGCGCGATGCTGAGCAACTGCGAACCGACGATGCGACCGGCCGGGATGCGCACGAATGACTGGCTGACGACATCGTTGGTGTCGACACCTTCGACGACTCCCGTGACACCATCGACGACGGCACCGACAAGGCGGTCGCGCATGCTGCCCGCCGAAACCTCGCCCCGTGCGACGCGCTTGGCATGGCGAGCGCCGGATGCCAAGCGCAGAATGTCGGCGCGCACATCCTCGGCGAGCGCGGTCTTGAGGTATTCGAGGGCGACGTTGGCGTCTGTGCCCGCGCCCACGACCTCGAGCTTGGAAAGGCCGATGAGGCGCGCAAGGAAGGGGCGCGTGAGGTTGATGCCCTGCACGCGGTCAAGAGGTGCGCGCCGGTGCGAGCGGAAGAGGATTCCTTTGCGCACTTCGACGTGTTCGGCGGTGATGCGGAAGGTGTGAAACCGCCAGACGACGAAGAAGATCGCGCAAATCACCAGGATGAGGCCGACGGCGATGAGCGAGCCGAGCAGGATCATGTCGTTGCTGATCAGCCAGTCGATGGGGTCGTTCTCAGGGCCGCCGATGATCTCGTCGCTCCCCTCGGGTCCGACGAGCCCGATGAACCAGCCCACGATCCGGTCGCGCATATTCGAGATCACGATGCCGACGACGATGAGCAGCACGATTCCGCCCTTGAGCAGGGGCGTCATCGGGTGCATCCGATGCCATTCACCGTCGGCGACCGCCGAAGTGCCACCGCGGGCAAGAGGCGCGTCGGTCATGGTGTCGTCGTTCTCCGCGGCCGTTGTGTCAGCCGCCGCATCCGGGGCGGACTGCGCCCCGGGGTGCGTTTCGGGATGCTCGGGCGTGGTCACAGCCCGGTCCGTCGGGTCTCGGCCACATCGATGAGGGTGTCACGAAGTGCCTCGGCGGCCTCCTGACGGAGCCCGGGAATCTGCACCCCCGTCGTCGCGGCGGCGGTGACCATCTTGAGCTGCGCGACGCCGAAAGCACGATCGAGCGGGCCGTGCGTGATGTCAACGAGCTGCATCCGACCATAGGGGACCGCCACGATGCGCTGCCAGAGAATGCCTTTGCGAAAGACGATGTCGTCTCCGCGCAGCATGTAGCCGATCGCGCGCGCCTGGCGCGGCATGATGATGACCGTGATGAGCAGCATGGCCGCGAGGATGCCGCCGGGAATCCACGCCCACCACTGATCGAAGACGAAGACGAGCACGATCACGGCCGTCGCCAGAAGCGCGAGCGTGATGGCGTATTGCACGAACTGCGAGATGACGTAGCGGGGCGAGATCTGGTACCAACTGCCGTCGAGGGCGAGGCGTTTGCCCGATCGCGATTCTTTGAGGGTCTCGAAGGTGCCGTCATCGAGCACCGTGTCAGTGCTCGGGTTCGGGCTCTCTGGCGGGGTCGTGGGGGGAAGGCTCATCAGGATCTTTCGGAAGGGTGCAGAACCATTCGGCGACGAGCGCCGCCGCGATCAGCACCACGGCGCTGCCCAGGAGAGCAACCGTCACCGTGATCGAGCCTACCGGCGCGGGCACCGGACGGGATGCGAGAAAGAGCGCGAGCCCCCCACCGAACCCCGCCATGAGGGCACCAAGAAGACTCGCCGCCCGCGCAAGGGTCGCTATGCGCACGGCGCGGAAGGGGTCGATTCGGGTGCCCTTCTGCACGCTGCGGCGCACGGGCCAGGCGGCCCCGACAACGCCCAGGGCGAGAAGCAGAAGCATCACGGGCAGGAGCGCCTCGGGGGTGAAGGTGGGCATCCCCGAGATCGTGAGCGCCTGGTTGAGCATGAACCCCGCGGCAGCGCCGACAGCGGCGAAGACGAGCAGGATCAGGGGCGAGGTGCGGCGCATCATCCCTCCGCCGCGCGCAGTTGCTCGACGAGTTCGGCGACGGGGCCGGCACCAGGAATCTCGGCCGCGGGGTCGAGCGAGAGCCAGGGCTCCAGAACGAAGAGGCGCTCGGCGGCACGGGGATGCGGCAGCAGCAGTTCGTGGTCGCCGGATGCGTGGTCGCCGTAGACGATGAGGTCGAGGTCGAGCGTACGATCACCCCAGCGCTCGTGGCGTTCGCGACCGTGTTCCTGCTCGATAGCGTGCAGCAGTCCGAGCAGGATGTGCGGCGCGAGTGCGGTGGCGATGATCGCGACGGCGTTGAGGTACGCGGGGGCATCCGGGTCGGGGCCTTCGGGGCGCAGGGCGACGGTCTCGAACATCTCGGAGAGCCGCAGATCGTCGACCAGCGGCAGGCGCGCAATGCGCTCAGCGGCGCGCTCGATCGTCGCCTGCCGGTCACCGAGGTTCGAACCGAAAGCGATGACCGCACGCACCGTCTCGCGCGGTGGCCGGATGCCCGGGTCGGGGATCGGGCGAGCAAGGTCGCGACTCATGCACGACTTCTTTCGATCGTGACCGCGACGTCGGTGAAAGTGAGCGGGATCGGCGCGTGCGGTTTGTGCACCGTGACGACAACACTCTGCACGCGCTGGTCGGCGAGCGCGACCGCAGCGATGCGCTCGGCGAGCGTTTCGATCAGGTTCACGGCTTCGCCGGCAACGACCGCCGCGACAGCCTCGGCGAGCTCGCCGTAGTGCACGGTGTCCGCGACGTCATCGGATGCCGCGGCATCCCCCAGCGGCAAACGCAGCCGCAGGTCGATGGTGAAATCCTGGCCCTGCTCACGTTCGTGCGCGTAGACCCCGTGTCGCCCGAAGACGACAAGGCCGGTCAACACGATCTCGTCGGATGCCATGCCCCTAGATTACGCGGGCGGCTTGTTCCGGGCGCTCAGCCATCCCAGGCGCGCACGACCGCGAGGGCATCGCGGGTGGCGGCAACATTGTGCACGCGCACGGCCCACACGCCCGCACGGGCCGCCAGGGCGCTCGTGACGGCGGTGGCTATATCGCGGCGCTCTTCGGTGACCTCAGCAACGGCATCGGCCTCCGCCAGAGTCTCGGCGAGAAAACGCTTGCGCGAAGTGCCGACAAGCACGCGGTGAGCTAAGGCCGTCGCCCCTTCGAGCCCGCGCAGCACCTCCCAGTTCTGCACGCCCGCCTTCGCGAAGCCGATTCCGGGGTCGATGATGATCCGCTCCGCAGCTATGCCCGCACCCACCGCCGCGAGCACCCGCTCACGCAGCTCAGCCGCGACCTCACTCGCCGCGACCTCATACTCCGCCCGCGCGTACATATCGGCAGAAGGCCCGCGCCAATGGCCCAGCACGATCTCGGCATCGGTGCCCGCGACAGCCGCAAGCATCTCGGAATCGGCCAGCCCCCCCGAAACGTCGTTCACGAAGCGCGCACCCGCGGCCACCGCCGCCACCGCCGTTGCGGCATTGAGCGTGTCTACCGACACCGGGATGCCTTCTGCGGTGAGCGCCGCGATCGCATCCAGCACCCGTGCCTGCTCCTCGGCCACGGAGATGCGCTCCGCGCCTGGCCGTGTCGATTCTCCCCCGACATCGAGCACTGCCGCACCATCCCGCCACAGCGCACGGCCATGCTCGACCGCACGCGCAGGATCGAGGAACCGCCCGCCATCGCTGAACGAATCAGGGGTGACGTTGACGATGCCCCAGATCGCGGTCATCCCGCAACGACCCCTGACCCGCCGCCCGCACCGATGAGCGCGATCAGCTCGGCGCGCGTGGCGACATCAAGAAAGACACCGCGCGCGGCGGTCGTCAGCGTCGTGGAGTCGGGCTGACGCTCGCCGCGCATCGTCACACAGCCGTGCACAGCATCCAGCACCACGAACACGCCGCGCGTGTCGAGGTTCTGCGCGATCGTGTCGGCGATCTGCTCGCCGAGGCGCTCCTGCACCTGCGGGCGAGCCGCGAGAATCTCCACCACCCGCGCGAGCGAACCGAGCCCGACAACTTGTTCACCCGGAAGGTAGGCGATGTGCGCGCGACCGGCGAACGGCAGCAGGTGATGCTCGCACACCGAACGAAAACGGATGTCGCGCAGCAGCACGGCGCCCGAAGCCACCGTTTCGGGGGCGGGGCCGTGAGAAACACTGATCGTGTGGGCGAGGGGCGCTGCGGCATCCACCCCGACACCGGCGAACAACTCCACATAGAGTTCGGCCATGCGCTCGGGTGTGTGCTTGAGCCCCCGGCGTTCGGGATCTTCGCCAATAGCGGCGAGCAGTCCGCGCGTGAGCGCCTCCACGCGCTCCCTATCGACCGTCATGATCAGGCCGTTGCGGGTCGCGTCTTCGCGGGGGTGCTCTTCGCACCCTTCTCAGCGACCGTATCGGATGCCGAGACCTCGGCGGTGGCGGCAATCTCCTCGGATACGGCGACCGGGCGCTGCGGCATCTGGATCGGCGGGCGGCTCGACACCGGGCGCTCGTCGCTCGAAAGCCACTGTTCACGCTCAGGCAGCTTTTTCACATCGGCGAAGATCTCGGCGACCTGGTTGTGGTCGAGGGTCTCCTCTTCGAGCAGCGCGAGGGCGAGGCGATCAAGGATGTCGCGGTTCTCGCTGAGCACCCGATAGGCCTCGTTGTGAGCCTGCTCGATGAGCGCGCGCACTTCTTCGTCAACCCGCTCGGCGACCGTCTCGGAGTATTCGCGGCCGCGGCCCATGTCACGGCCGACGAAAGGATCACTCGACACCGACGCGACCTTCACCGGGCCGACCGCCGTCGTCATCCCGTATTCGACGACCATCCTGCGGGCGATGTTCGTCGCCTTCTCGATGTCGTTCGACGCACCCGTGGTCGGGTCGTGGAAGACGATCTCTTCGGCAACACGCCCCCCCATCGCGTAGGTGAGCTGATCTTGCAGCTCGTTGCGGGTGACCGAGTATCTGTCATCGAGCGGCATGACCATCGTGTAGCCGAGGGCCTTGCCGCGCGGCAGAATCGTGATCTTCGTCACCGGATCGGTGTGGTTCATCGCCGCCGCCGCGAGCGCGTGACCACCCTCGTGATAGGCGGTGATGAGCTTCTCTTTGTCTCTCATCACGCGCGTGCGCCGCTGTGGGCCCGCGATCACGCGGTCAATCGCCTCGTCCAGCGCGCGATTGTCGATGAGCTGCGCATCCGAACGTGCCGTGAGCAGAGCCGCTTCGTTCAGCACATTCGCGAGGTCGGCTCCGGTGAATCCGGGGGTCTTGCGCGCAACGACCTCGAGGTCGACGCTCTTCGAGAGGGGTTTGCCGCGGCTGTGCACCTCGAGAATCTTCTGGCGACCCTTGAGGTCGGGGGCATCCACACCGATCTGACGGTCGAAGCGGCCCGGGCGCAGCAGGGCCGGGTCGAGGATATCGGGTCGGTTCGTCGCCGCGATGACGATCACGTTCGCCTTGGGATCAAAGCCATCCATCTCGACGAGCATCTGGTTCAGGGTCTGCTCGCGCTCGTCGTTGCCGCCACCCAGCCCCGCGCCGCGGTGGCGACCCACCGCATCGATCTCATCGATGAAGATGATCGCCGGAGCATTCTCTTTCGCCTGCAGGAACAGGTCACGCACACGCGAGGCGCCGACACCGACGAACATCTCGACGAAGTCAGAGCCCGAGATCGAATAGAAAGGCGCGCCCGCCTCCCCCGCGACGGCGCGGGCGAGCAGCGTCTTGCCGGTTCCGGGGGGGCCGTAGAGCAGCACACCCTTGGGGATGCGCGCTCCGATGGCCTGAAACTTTGAGGGGTCGGCCAGAAACTCCTTGATCTCCTCGAGTTCCTCGATCGCCTCGTCTGCACCGGCGACTTCCGCGAAGGTGACCGTCGGCGTCTCTTTGCTGACCAGCTTCGCCCGCGACTTCGCGAACTGCATCACCCGGCTTCCACCGCCTTGCATCGATGACAGCAACCACCAGAAGAGCAAACCGAGAATAAGCAGGGGGATGAGCAGTGACAGGAACCCGCCGAACCACGTCGTTCTCGGCACGACGTCATCGAAGCCGTCTTTGGGCGCTGCCGCGGTGATCGCGATCGCGACCTCGTCGGCACGGGCGCTCGTGAAGTAGAACTGCACCTTCTCGTTGCCCTCGAAAGGCTCGGAGAGCACAAGGTCAACGCGCTGATCGCCGTCGGTTGTGACCGCCTTGGTGACAGTGCCGCCGCGCAGAAGTTCAAGACCCTGCTGGGTGGTCACTTTGCCCGGCGCACCCATGTTCGACAGGATCATGAATCCCGAGAGCATGAGCACGCCGATGAGCACGACGTAGAGCAGGGGATTGCGGGCGATCTTCTTCCACATAATGAGACTCAGCGTAGCGCGGAGGCGCTGTGCCCTGGCTGGGATTCGCCTAAGGCGTAGTGGGCTCTGCGGCTCGAGCGCTGCGCGCCTCAGGCGTAGACGTGCGGGGCGAGCACCGCGACATCCCGCAGGTTGCGATAGCGCTCGTCGTAGTCAAGACCGTAGCCGACGACGAAGTCCGGCGGGATCTCGAAGCCCACGTACTTGCAGTCAACGGCGACCTTCGCCGCCTCCGGCTTTCGCAGCAACGCCAGCACCTCTACCGACTCCGCACCGCGCGATGCGAAGTTTTCGAGCAGCCAACTGAGGGTGAGACCCGAGTCGATGATGTCTTCGACGATGAGCACATGCTTGCCGTGCAGATCAGTGTCGAGGTCTTTGCGAATCTGCACCACACCGCTCGACTTGGTGCCCGCGCCATAGCTCGATACCGCCATCCAGTCCATCGACACATGCATCGGGAGCGCGCGCACGAAATCTGCCATCACCATGACCGCACCCTTGAGCACCCCCACAAGCAGCAAGTCTCTCTCGCGATAGTCCTCCGCGACGCGGGCGGCTAGCTCGGTGAGTTTTGCGAGAATCTGTTCTTCGGTGACAAGAACGGTGGTCAGGTCGTCGGCGATGTCGGCTGCGCGCATAGCACGATGGTACGCGAGTGAGAATGACCGCGTAGTCTTTTAGCGACAGCGGGGCAGCATCCGCCCCAGAAAGACGAGAGGACCCAGATGGGTATCGAAGAGATCCTCAAGGCCGTGCCGATCAGCGATATCGCCAAGCAGTTCGGTGTCTCGAAGGACACCGCAACACAGGCAGTCACCGAGGGCGGCACCGTTCTGCTCAGCGGCCTTGCAAACAACGCCAAGAGCGCCGAGGGTTCGGCAGCGATCGAGAAGGCGCTGAACAAGCACAAGGGTGCGAAGAAACCGAAGACCGTTCAAGAGATCGACGCTGCCGACGGCGCGAAGATCGTCAAGCACGTGCTCGGCAAGAAGACCAGCAAGGTCACCAAAGAGCTCAACACCTCGGAGAAGACCGCGGGCGGCATCGACTTCGCCAAGCTCCTGCCGATCCTTGCCCCGATCGTGATGGGTCTGATCGCGAAGAACATGGCGTCGAAGTCGAAGAGCGAGCCCGCCGCGAAGGAAGCCACCAGCGGTGGCGACGTTCTCGGTGACGTGATCGGCGGAATGCTCGGTGGCGGGGGTATCGACCTCGGCGGTGTTGTCGGGGGTCTGCTCGGCGGAGGCAACACCTCCAACAAAGGCGGGGGCATCGACCTCGGTGGTCTGCTCGGTGGCCTGTTCGGCGGCAAGAAGTAACGAGCGCTTCGCTCAGCCACCGCGCGTTGGCCGTGCGTTGGGCACGGCTAGCGCGCGGTGAAGACGATCTGCCCGGATCTGCGCATCGCTTGACAGCCGGGCAGATCGATCGGGCCCTGACCCGACCAATCCGTCACGAGTCGCGCGACCTCGAGGGTGTGTGCGCGACTCAGGCTCTCGCCGAACTCACTGGCGACGACATAGCGGATGATGCGGTGCCGCAGGGCCGCGGGGTTCGCGGCGAGCGCACCCACACTCACGACGATTCCCGCCTCGGCGTGATCGACGATGTCTTCGATGGTTTCAGCGATCATCTCGTCGAAGGCTTCGACGTCTTCGCGAAGCTGCTCGGCCGTGCGCGCGAGTGCCTCGGCAATACCCGGGCCGAGTTCGGTCTCAAGCACAGGCAGCACGCGCTCGCGCACCCGCACGCGTGCGAAACGGGTGTCGGTGTTGTGCGGGTCATCCCACGGCGTGAGAGCGGATGCCGCGCAGAACTCCCGCGTGGTCGCGCGCCGCACCCCGAGCAGCGGCCGTAGCCAGAGCGTGCCGTCGTCGCGCGCTGTCGCCATTGCCTGCAAACTCGCGGCCCCCGCACCGCGCGCAAGACCCAGAAGCACCGTTTCGGCCTGGTCATCGAGCGTGTGCCCGAGAAGCACCGCGGCCGCTCCTTCTTCGCGTGCGGCGGCGCGCAGAGCCTCGTAGCGAGCGGTGCGGGCGGCGGCTTCGGGACCGCCGTCACCCTCGACGGCGACCCGCACGACGCGGGGGCGGATGCCGAGGGCTGTCGCTGCGTGGGCGGCGCGCTCGGCGGCATCCCCCGAACCCTCTTGCAGCCCGTGATCGACAGTGACGCTGACGACCTCGATGCCGTGGGCGCGTGCCTCGAAGACCGTGGCGGCAGCGAGGGCGAGCGAGTCTGCCCCTCCGCTCAACGCGACAAGGATTCGCGCCGCGTCGTCGGGCAGTGCCGCCAGAGCCGTGCGCACGGCGAGGCGCACCTCTGCGACGGCAGGAGAAAGAGCCACACTTCACCCTAGAGCGCCCGCTCCTGACGCGCACAGAGTCCCGCGCCCGGTGGAGTGCGGGATGAGGGCGCGGCGCGGCACGCATTAGGCTGTTGCGCGGCATCCTTTTTGCTTTTCTCTTCAGAGACGCCAGAAGATTCAGGAGAACACGCATGGGCGCATACGACGCCGTCATCGAGATTCCGCGCGGCAGCCGCGTGAAGTACGAGGTTGACCACGGCACGGGTCGAGTGTTTCTCGACCGCATCCTCTACACCGCTTTCGGCTACCCCACCAATTACGGCTTCTTCGAGAACACCCTCGGCGAAGACGGCGATCCGCTCGATGTGCTGCTGCTGCTCGAATACGAACTCGCACCCGGTGTGCTCGCGAGCGTGCGCCCTGTCGGCGTGCTGAAGATGAGCGACGAAGCAGGCGGCGACGACAAGCTCGTTGCCGTGCTCGCGAAGGACCCGCGCTGGGCGCATGTGCAGGATGTCGATGACATTCCCGAGTACACGAAGAATGAGATCGCGCACTTCTTCGAGCGCTACAAAGACCTCGAACCCGGCAAGTGGGTCAAGGTCGACGAGTGGGCGGGTGCAGCCGAGGCTGAGCGTCTGGTGTCCGAGGCGTTCGCGCGCTTCGAAGAGCACGAGGGGCAGACCAAGACCCAGGGTGAGGGAACCGCGCCCAACACGCTCTGATCTGATGTGGTGCGGTCTCGCGACGGTGTCTTAGAGCGAGACGCCGCGCGCAGCCAGAAACACCAGCGGATCGACCGTTACGCCGTTGACATACACCTCAAAGTGCAAGTGGCATCCGAAGGAGTTGCCGGTGTTGCCCGCGTATGCGATGGCCTGTCCGGCGGAGACGTCATCGCCGTTCATGACGAGATAGCCATCGGGGCGGATGTGCGCGTATCCGGTGGCGAGACCGTTGCCGTGCTGAATACGGATGTAGTTGCCGTATCCGCCGTTATCGAAGGCGGCATCCACGCGACCGGATGACGCCGCATAGATGAACGCGCCGCATCCGTTGGCAAGGTCGATACCGCGGTGATTCTTCGATGCGCACTTTCCGTTCGCGCAGGAAGGGATGCGGGGGCCAAAAGGCGAAGAGATGTGCCCGCCGTGCGGACGCGCCCAGCCGGCACCGCTGACGGTTCCACCACCACCGCCGCCCGAGGCACCTTCGTTGCGGAGGCGGTCTGCTTCTTCTTGGAGGCGAATCTGTTCCAGGCGCTTGCGTTCGGCGACTCCTGCCTCATAGCTGGCAAGCGTCTTGGCCGAGGTGTCCTTGAGGGCGGCGAGTTGGGCTTCGAGGGTCGCCAGGTGGGTGTTCTGCTCGTCAAGCGCGGCCTGCGCGGCATCGGCGGCGGCCTGCGCGATGATGAGCTTTTCTTCGGCAAGCTGCTGCAAACGGTCGCGCTCGTCGCGGGCGACAGCCGCCTGATCGCTGAGCTGCTGAGATGCATTGCGCGAAGACACGGCCAGATCATGGATCGTCTGGTTGCTCTCGAGCAGCTTGTCCATGTGACCCAAGCGAGCCAGAAGCTGGTCGGCGTTCGCGGCGGAGCCGGCGAAGAAGAGCTCGAGCGAGGCGTTCTCGCCGCCGTTGCGGTAGAGCTGCGTCGCAACCTGACCGGCTTTGTGGGCCGCAGCGTCGGCGAGAGCGGCCTGCTCATCGGCTTGCTGCTGCAGCAGATTCGCCCGATCGGCAGCCTCGAAGAACGCCTGCTGCGCATCGTAGTACTCATCGGCGGCGGCGCGAGCGACACGGTTCGCCGCTTCTACCGCGTCGGCCAGCCCTTTGATGAGTTCTTCGATGCGTGTGATCTCACGGGTCTTCGCCGCTTCGTTGGCACGGGCTTTCTGCACGTCTTCCCAGGTGGGGTAGTTCGCGCCGAACGCCGGAAGCCCCGATGCCGCCACGCCGAAGGCGCTGAGCGCGGCGATGCCCACCGCTCCGGCTGCCAGCGCGGTGCGGCGAGTGATGCGGGTGTTACGGAGCGGCGCGTTCGGCCACAGCGCGCGTGCTTCAGCGGCCGAGGGCGCGCAACCGCACTCGTCCGTCGTGGCGGATGCCTTCGGCATCCTTTCGCGCTCGCCTATCACCCTGCCCCTTTCGGCACAACTACGCATTTCACACTAACAACAACTTTCACATTCGCAACAACGATCAGTGTGTGCCGCAGAATTTATCGGAGTCGCGAGACACCCTCTCATCGCGCCCCTGAGAGGGAGGTGGGAGTGGATGCCGCCCTTCCGATTCGCGATTCTGTCGCGGCATCCTTTATGCTTGATCGTCGGCTGAGCACCGCTGGTGCTCTTCGGCCCCATCGTTTAGCGGCCTAGGACGCCGCCCTTTCACGGCGGTAGCACGGGTTCGAATCCCGTTGGGGT
>CAZHIU010000006.1:0-59377 GCA_964532555.1 uncultured Microbacterium sp. | reverse complement strand
TGGCGGCTCACGCGCGGGCGCTTCTGGTTCGCCTTTGGCGTGATCGCCGTCATCAGCCTCATCATGGGCGTCGCCGCGCAGGTCGTGAGCGTTCCCGCTTCGCTGGTGTCATTCATCTTCGGCGGCATCGTCGCACCCACGGGAGACCCCGGCGCCATCGACGTTGTCGGCTTGATTCTGGTGATGTTGCTGCCGCAGTTGCTCGTCGTGATCGTGCAGGCCGTCGGCGTCGTCGTGCAGTGCACGGCAGGGGTGCTGGTCTATATCGACTGCCGGATGCGCTACGAAGGCCTCGACCAGACGCTGCTCAGCTACATCGAGCAGCGCGACCACGGCGTCAGCGAGCCGTTGCTCGGCGACCCCTTCGCGGTAGACGCACAGCGGGCGGTGCCCGCGGGGCGGCGGCCGATGGCCCCGGCCTACGCGGTGCCGCCGGGGTATGGTGTCGTGCCGCCGGGGTATGCGCCGCAGCCGGGGTATGCACCCGCGCCCGGATATGCGCCACCGCCGAGCGGATACGCACCGCCGTATCCGGGATATGCCGCCCCGGGAATGTACCCGCCGCCGCACCCCGAGACCGCACCCGCCGAGGCACCCGAACCCCCTGCCCCTGACAGCGCGCAGGGCTGGGCGGCCCCCGGATCAGAGAAGCGATGATCCTGAGCCGCACCGCCTTCATCCCCGACGGAGACGAAGCCCGCCGCTGGGCGGAGGAGGAGCTGTCGCGCCCCGTCTACGCCGAAGCCACACCCACGATCTTCGACATCTGGGCACGTGACATCGGGCGATTCATCGCCGAGCTCTTCACGAGCCAAGGTGGCGGGCAACTCGGCCCGTGGTCGATTGTTCTCGCCGTCGTCATCATCGTGGGGGCACTCATCGCGGCCCTGCTGTACTGGGGCGTGCCCCGCCGCTCGCGCGCCATCGCCACGCGCCGCGTTGATCTCTTGGGCGACAGCGACAACCGCAGCGCCGCACAGTTGCGGGCGGATGCCGCACGCAGCGCCCGCGCCGGAGACTTCGCCGAGGCCACGATCCTGCGCTACCGCGCAATCGCTCGCAGCCTTCTCGAACGCGAGGCCATCGACCCCGCACCGGGCGCCACCGCGCAAGCGATCGCCCGCGAGGCGGCCGAGGTCTTTCCCGATGAGCGCGCGGCACTCTCGCACGCCGCCAGCGCCTTCGACGGGGTGCGGTATCTGGGGCATCCCGGATCCGCCGAGAACTACGAGCTGCTGCGCGCCCTCGACGATCGCCTCGTGCACCACCGCCCCGAACTGGTCGCCGTATGAGCGCCGTGGATTCCCCGCTCTCGACGGCAACTCCGCCCCCGCCCGGTCGCCGCGCGAGCGTGCTCGGCTGGGCGGCACTGGTCGCGCTAGCCCTGGTCGTGACGCTGTTCGGCATGATGATCGTCTCGCGAATGCCGTCGTCGCACCCTGCGATGGACCCCGAGGGGCACAGCGGCAACGGCACGATGGCGCTCGCCGAGATTCTGCGCGCCCAGGGCATCGAGGTAGAGGTCGTGCGCACGCGGGATGCCGTGCACCGCGGCCTGCGCGCAGACTCCACCCTGGTCTTCGCGCATCCCCCCGCCCTGTCTGACGAGGCAACGCTCGCCATGGTCGATGCGGCAGAACACACCGTCATCATCACCGCAAGCGCGCGTTTGCTGCGACTGCTCGATCTCGGCGACGACGCCTTCAGCACGACGGGGCCGGTGGCATCCGGATGCGCATGGGCACCCTTCTCACGCGTGGGCGAGATCGTGCCGACCCGTCTGTTCACGCCCTCGTCGGCAGTGCTCGGATGCTTCACCACCCCCGAAGGGGATGCCGCTGTGCTCGTCGATCAGCGTCATGACCGCACCGTCGTGCTGCTTCACGCCCCCGCGCTCCTCACCAACGAGCACCTCGCCGAAGACGGCAATGCGGCCCTCGGCCTTGCGCTGCTCGGGCAGACCGGGCACGTGCTCTGGTATGTGCCCTCGATCGCCGACAGCGACCTGGAATGGGCCGGAAGCGACACGCTCGGCACGCTGACGCCCGAGTGGGTGACGCCCGCGATCGTCTTGTTGCTGCTTGCCGGTGTCGCCGCGGCTGTGTGGCGCGCGCGGCGCTTCGGGCCGCTGGTGGAAGAGACTCTGCCGGTCACCGTGCGCGCCTCAGAGACCATGCTGGGCCGCGCACATCTCACCGCACGTGCGGGGGATGCCGCACACGCCGCCGAAGCCCTGCGTCGCGGCACCCTCGGGCGTCTCGCCCGCCAGCTCGGACTCTCGCATCGCTCAACCGCCGCCGAGGTCGCCGACGCCACCGCTGATGTATTGCGCGTTCCCCGCGCATCCCTCCACGAACTTCTGCTGAGGCAGATGCCGCAGAACGATGCCGAACTGATCACCTTCGCACGAGCGCTGGGCGAGCTTGAAGACGCCGTCCCTCCGCGCGTGCACAGCGAAAGGAGCACCCCGTGAGCACGAGCGCGAGCAAGGCCGCGAGCAAGAGCACAGGCAAGGCCGCGAGCAAGAAAGAGATGAGCGACGCCGAACTGCGCGAGGCGATGCATCGCGTGCGCAGCGAGATCGACAAGGCGGTCGTCGGGCAAGCGGGCACGATCACGGGTCTGCTGGTGGCCCTGCTCGCGCGCGGACACGTGCTGCTCGAGGGTGTGCCGGGGGTTGCGAAGACCCTTGTCGTGCGCTCCTTCGCGCGGGCGCTCGGGCTCGATACCAAGCGGGTGCAGTTCACCCCCGACCTCATGCCCGGCGATGTCACCGGTTCGCTCGTCTACGACGCGCGAACGGGCGAGTTCGAGTTTCGCGCGGGCCCGGTGTTCACCAACATCCTGCTCGCCGACGAGATCAACCGCACGCCCCCCAAGACCCAGGCGGCGCTCTTGGAGGCGATGGAAGAACGCCAGGTCTCGGCAGACGGCGTGAGCCGGGCGCTGCCCGAACCGTTCCTCGTGGCGGCGACCCAGAACCCGATCGAGCACGAGGGCACCTACACCTTGCCCGAGGCGCAGCTCGACCGCTTTCTCATGAAGCTCATCGTGGGCGTTCCCGAGCGCGAGGCCGAGGTGTCGGTTCTGCAACTGCACGCCGGAGGCTTCTCACCCCGGGTGCTTACCGGGGTCGAGTCGGTCGTCACCGCCGATGAGATCCGCGCGGCGCAGGATGCGGCATCCCGCGTCGAGGTCACCGCAGACGTGCTCGGCTACATCGTCGATCTCGCCCGCGCGACCCGGCAGGCGCCCTCGGTGCAATGGGGAGCCAGCCCCCGCGCCTCGACCGCTCTGCTCGCGGCGGCAAAGGCCTGGGCATGGCTGAACGACTCGGCAGCGGTCACCCCCGACCATGTGCAGACGATGCTCGTGCCGGTGTGGCGGCACCGCTTGCAGTTGCGCCCGGATGCCGAGATGGAGGGCGTCTCGGCCGACGCCGTGCTCACCTCGGTCGTGCAGCAGACCCGGGTGCCGATCTAGATGTATCTCACCGGCCGTTTCGCGCTCGTGCTCGGCGCGGGGGTCATCCCTCTGGTGATCCTGGGGATGCTGGGCCTGCCGCCCTGGGCAGTGACCGGCGGCTGGGTGGCGCTGTGCGCACTGCTGCTTGTGCTCGATGTGGCGATGGCGGCATCCCCCCGGCAGGCAACCGTCTCGCGCCGAGTGCCGACGCGCGGGCGCTTGGGCGAGGCGCTCCTGGCGAGTGTCCTCGTGCACAACCACGGGGGGCGAACGCTGCGCGTTGTGCTGCGGGATGCCTGGCAGCCCACCGCCGGTGCGGGCGCGGCACGCGGCACGCTCGTCGTGCCTTCGGGCGAGCGCAGGAGTCTCGACATCCCGCTGCTCCCCCGGCGCCGGGGCGAACTGTCGAGCGCCTTCGTCATGCTGCGCAGCCCCGGGCCACTCGGGCTCGGTGGGCGTCAGAGCAGGCATGATGTGCGGGGGGCGATCCGGGTGCTCCCCGCGTTCACCTCGCGCAAGCATCTTCCCTCGCGTCTCGCGCGACTGCGTGAACTCGACGGCAACACCAGCATCCAGGTGCGAGGGCAGGGCACCGAGTTCGACTCTCTGCGGGAGTACGTGCGCGGCGACGACGTGCGCTCGATCGACTGGCGTGCGACCGCGCGGGCGGGCACGACGATGCTGCGCACCTGGCGCCCGGAGCGCGACCGGCAGGTGGTGATCCTGATCGACACGGGTCGCACCTCGGCCGCGCGCGTGGGAGACGGCACACGGCTGGACGCCTCTTTCGAAGCGGCCTTGCTGCTGGCAGCCCTCGCCACGCGCGCGGGCGACCACGTGCATCTGCTGCTCTATGACCGGCTGGTGCGGGCACGGGTCACGGGGGTGGAGGGTGCGGCTCTGCTGCCGGCGATGACGGATGCGATGGCCCCGGTTCACGCGCGCCTCGTCGACACCGACTGGGTGGGGGCCTTCGCCGCCATCCGCGGGGTGAGCAACAGAGCCTCGCTCGTCGTCGTGCTCACCGCGCAAGACTCGCCCGAGACGGCGCGCAGCTTTCTGGGCGCCTTTCCCACGGCCAGACGCTCCACGACCTTCCTCATCGGCTCGGTGAGCGACGAGGCGATCGCCGCGCTCGCTCGCGCGCGCGGTTCGCGAGAAGACATCTACCTCGCCGCGGCCGCCGAACGCACGATGCGCGAGGCAGAAAGCGTCGCCGAAGCCATCCGTCGAGCCGGGGGCGAGGCGATCTCGGCCGACCCCGAGACCCTGCCGCCGCGCATCGCCGACCGCTATCTCGAGTTGAAGGCCGCCGGGCGGCTCTGACCCTGCCCTGTCACTGCCTCTGTCACCAACTCCTGATCCTGCCCCTGTCCGGCCACCACGTCCTGACACTGACTCAGCCACCACCCCCCGCCCCCTCCCGTCCCCTTCACGGATGCAGGGCCGTTCTACGCATGCAGGGCCGATCCTCGGCGTGTCACCCTGCATCCGTCGTGTCACCCTGCATCTGTGAGGTAGACCCCGCGCCTCCCGACACCCGACACCACGGCATCCCATCCCACAAAGAAACGAGATAGTTGTTTTTGCAAATTATTCAGGATTATGGCAGAATCGTTCCATGACCGGGATGCCGACGAGCCAGGATCGCCTGCGCAGCGCGGGCCTGCGCGTCACCGCGCAGCGGGTCGCCGTGCTCGACGCACTCGCCGAGCATCCCCACGCCGCGGCCGATGCGCTGCACGAGAGCATCCGCGAGCGCGTCCCCGGCATCGCCCTGCCCACCGTGCACTCCGTCGTCGGCGACCTCACTGACGCCGGGATCGTGCGTCGGGTCAGCCTGCCCGACATCGGTCGCGCGATGTACGAGTTGCAGCACCACGACAACCACCACCACCTGCAGTGCGTGCACTGCGGGCGCGTCGAGGATGTCGTCTGCGCCACCGGCCACGCCCCGTGCCTGCACCCGACGAGCGACCACGGGATGCGCGTCATCGAGGCCACTGTGACCTACCGAGCCATCTGCCAGGAATGCGAAAGGAACGCTAATGACTGACAAACCCACCACAACCCAGACCGGAACCCCGGTCGCCAGCGACGAGCACTCGCTCACCGTCGGCGCCGACGGGGTCACGGCCCTGCACGACCGCTACCTCGTCGAGAAGCTCGCCTCGTTCAACCGCGAGCGAGTGCCGGAGCGCAACCCGCACGCCAAGGGCGGCGGCGCCTTCGGTGAGTTCGTCGTCACCGAAGACGTCTCGGCCTACACCCGCGCGGCGGTGTTCCAGCCGGGTGCATCCAGCGAGGTCGTGCTGCGTTTCTCTTCGGTCGCCGGCGAGCAGGGATCGCCCGACACCTGGCGCGACGTGCGCGGCTTCGCACTGCGCTTCTACACCACCGAGGGCAACCTCGACATCGTCGGCAACAACACCCCGGTCTTCTTCTTGCGGGATGCCATGAAGTTCCCTGACTTCATCCACTCGCAAAAGCGCCTGGGCGACTCGGGTCTACGCAACGCCGACATGCAGTGGGACTTCTGGACGCTCTCTCCCGAGTCGGCGCACCAGGTCACCTATCTCATGGGCGACCGCGGCCTCTCGCGCTCGTGGCGTCACGTCAACGGATACGGATCCCACACCTACCAGTGGGTGAACGCGGCGGGCGAGCGCTTCTGGGTGCAGTACCACTTCTTGTCGAAGCAGGGCGTCGAGCCGATGTTCGCCGACGAGGCCGAGCGCATCGCCGGTGAGGATGCCGACTACTACCGCCGCGATCTGTTCGAGGCGATCGAGAGCGGCAACCACCCCTCGTGGGATGTCTATGTGCAGGTCATGCCCTATGAAGACGCCAAGAGCTATCGCTTCAACCCCTTCGACATGACCAAGGTCTGGCCGAAGGCGGACTACCCCCGCATCAAGGTGGGCACGTTCACGCTCAACCGCAATCCGAAGAACTTCTTCGCCGAGATCGAGCAGGCTGCCTTCTCGCCCGGAAACCAGGTTCCCGGCACCGGCATCTCTCCTGACCGGATGCTGATGGCTCGCGTGTTCGCATACAACGACGCACACCGCCACCGCATCGGCACGAACTTCAACCAGTTGCCGGTGAACCAGCCGCACGCTGCCGAGGTGCACAACTATATGCACGAGGGCAATATGCAGTATCACTTCAACGGCCCGGAGCACCGTGTCTACACGCCGAACTCCTATGGTGCCGCCGGTGGCCCCGTGGCCGACCCGGCCCGCGGTGTCGAGGCGAGTTGGGAGTCTGACGGCGAACTGATGCGCACCGCGCAGAGCCTGCACGCCGAAGACGATGACTTCGGTCAGGCCGGAACCCTCGTGCGCGAGGTCTTCAGCGACGAGCAGCGCGAGCGCTTCGCCCAGACGCTGGCTGGCCAGTATCGGGGGCTGACGGTTCCCGCGATCCAGGAGCGCTTCTTCTGGTACTGGAGCCAGGTAGACCAGGCGACCGCCGACCGCGTTCGCGAGCTCGTCGGCGCATAGACGCCGTAGAGAGGGGGTGGATGCTGTGGCATCCACCCCCTCTCGTCTGCTTCTCAGGCGCGCCCCTAGCCGGCGACGAGCCGCGGCGTCCCCGCCTCCCACTCGATGAGGTCACCGGTCTCGCCTTCGCGCGCGGCGCGGCCGCCGATGAGCAGCATATAGACGAGAAAGGCCGCGAGCGCAGCCGCCCCGATCCCGATCTTGATCGGCCAGGGCAATGACCAGCCAGTGATGAAGCCCTCGATGAGCCCGGCGAGGGCGAGGGCGAAGACGAGACCCAAGGCGATGGTCGCCAGCGACCGACCCTCGGCGGCGAGCGCTTCGGTACGACGGCGATGGCCAGGCGCGACCCACGCCCAGAAGATGTGCAGGCCCGCCGCCGCCGCGACGAAGATGCACGTCAGCTCCAGCATCCCGTGGGGCAGAACATAGAGCACCATCACGTCGAGCCGTTCGTGTGCCGCCATGACGGCTCCCGCGACACCCACCCCCATCGCGTTTTGCACCAGCACGTACAGCGGCCAGATGCCGGTGATGCCGAAGAGCACGCACTGTGCCGCGATCCACGCGTTGTTGGTCCACACCATGCCCGCAAAAATCGCGGCGTGGTTTTCGGTGTAGTAGCCCGCGAAGTCTTCCTCGGCGTACTGTTCGAGCAGGCCGGGCGGGCCGAGGGTCGCCAGAAGTGCCGGGTCGCGAGAGATCCACGCTCCCACCGCCACGGCCACGGCGATGAAGGCGAGGCCGACAACCAGGGTCGTCCAGCGCACTCGATAGAGCGCGGCGGGCAACTGCTTGGCGAAAAACCGGGCGATCTGACTCAGCACGCTGTCGGATGCCCCGGTCAACCGCAGACGGGCGGCAGCGAGCACGATCGACAGATACGCACCCTGCGGCGAGGCGCCCACCGTGGTCTTGAGCTCGGCAAGATCAGCGGATGCTGCGCGGTACCGCGCGATGAGCTCGTCTACCCCCGCGCCGTCGAGGCGTGCGCGGCTCAACTCTTCGAGCCGCGTCCACTCGGCGCGGCGCGCATCGGCGAGAGCGTCAGCATCCATTTGATTTACTGTACTCATGTCAACTGTGACCGACACCTCCGAGACGCTCTCGGGTGAGGCGGTCGCCCTCGACGTGCAGCCGGTCGGCTTCTTCCTTCGCACCCTCGGCGCGCTGATCGATGTGCTGCTCTCTGTCGGCGTCGTGATCATGGGGCTGCTGCTGCTGTTCTGGCTCGCCGCACGAGGGGGTCTGGATGACCCGACCCAGCGCATCCTCACGATCGCCATCCTGGTGTTCGCCCTGGTGGTGCTGCCCTGCGGGCTAGAGGTCGCTCTGCGCGGAAGGAGCCTCGGCAAACTCCTCGTCGGCGGGCGCATCGTGCGTCTGGACGGCGGCACCACAGGGTTTCGACACGCTTTCATTCGCGCCTTCGTCGGCGTTCTCGAGATCTACCTGACGGCGGGTGCCGTCGCGTTGCTGGCCGGAGCGTTCTCGCAGCGATCCCAGCGGCTCGGCGACATGGTCGCCGGCACCTACAGCCAGAGTGTGCGCATGCCGCAACCGATTCCGCTCGTGCCGATCATGCCTCCGGCCCTGCTGAGTTGGGCGCCTTTGGCGGATGTCGCGCGGCTGCCCGACCGGCTCGCGCGCCGCATCACACAGTTCTTGCAGAACGCCGATCGGATGACCCCGCACGCCCGCGCACACATTGCGCAGCAGCTCGTCGATGAAGTGCACGAGTATGTCTCGCCTCCGCCGCCCGCACCACCCGAGCAGACACTGATCGCGATGACGATCCTGCGCCGCGAGCGCGAACATCGCGCTCTGCGTCTGGCCGATGAGCGCGTCGAGCGTTTGCTCGGCCGACAACAGGCAAACACACAGCTTCCCCCTCTGGCTTAGCGGCCCAAAATGCGGGATGATGGCGTTATGACATCCCCCTCTGAGCGACAGAACATGCCGCTTCTGACCGCCCTCGGCGCCGTGGCGCTGCTGGTTGTAATCTCCCTCATTCTCGTTCTCGCTCGAAGCGCACCCCCGCAGATCGATCCCGCCTCACCCGAGGGGGTCAGCCAGCGTTTCGCGCAAGCCGTGCTCGATCACGACGACGCCGGATCGCGCGCTCTGCTCGCACCGAGCATGGCCGCGGTGTGCACGCCGATCACTGCGGATGTCGAAAGCGGCGTGCGCGTGACGCTCGTGCGCAGCGATGTGCGCGGCGACAAAGCCACCGTGCATGTGGAGATGAGCTTTCCCGGCCGTGGCGGGCTCTTCGGGCCTTCCGACTACGTGACCCGCGACTCCTTCGAGTTGGAGAAGACCGGGGCAACATGGGGCGTTGTCGCTGCCCCTTGGCAGTTCATGATCTGTGAGGAGATGTGGAAGTGAGCACAACATCGAGCATCGCGCCAACCACCGCACCGGCCGCGTCCGGTGTCGTGCGCCGTTGGATTCTCTACGCCATCCTCTATGTGCTGGTCACCCTCGCCGCCAACGGCATCGGGGCCTTGATCGGCTGGGTGATTGACACCGATCCCGACAAGGGCACCTATGCACTGGCGAACTGGCTCGCCTATGCCTTCATCGCGGGGCCGTTGGCCGTGCTTCTGTGGTGGTTCATCTGGCGGCGCATGGATGAGGCAGACCGTGCCTCCTATGCCTGGCCGCTGTATCTCACCCTCGTGTACAGCTACTCGCTCATCGTGTTCAGCATCTCGGTTCTGAGCGTCATCAGCGGTCTCATCACGAATGTCTCGCGGCCGTGGGAGCCGATCGGCATGGCGATCTCGTGGGGGGCGGTGTGGGTTCTTCATCGGTGGATGCTGCGCCACACCACCAAGCATCCGCTGCGGCTTGCCACGCTCCCCCTCGTGCTCAGTGCCGCCTGGGGTCTCGGCGTCATGGCCTTCAACGCCGTGCGGATGCTGCAAACCCTCTTCGAGCAGGCATTCGGAGGCGCCGCCCAGCCGCAGTTCGGTGCTCCCTGGTGGGCGCATCTGCTGGGAACGCTCGTGTGGCTTCTCGGCGGTGTGGCGATCTGGTGGTGGCACTGGCGGCGTGACGGCGTGCACGCGCTGCGCGGCGGCTTCGCCGATGTGGCGCTGCTCGTCTCGGGTGTCGTGGCGGGCGCGATCGCTACCCTCTTCGCGGCGGGAACCCTGCTCTGGCTCGGTATGCGCGCGCTGTGGGATCCGGCTATGCGCGCCGACGACCTTGTCGCCGCGCTCAGCATGGCCCTCGCCATCCTCGCGATCGCAACACCGATCTGGTTGTATCACCGCCGCGCCGCGCTCGAACGCGGCGAGCGTACGCGTTCGGCTGTGCGCCTGATCGAATCGGGTGTGGGAATCGTCGGATTCGCATCCGGTCTCGGCGTCGTCGTCAACGCCGCCCTCGCCTCGATGTCGACCCCGCTGGCCGGCAGCGGCGCCCGCACTCTGCTCTTCCAGGGGCTCGCGGCGCTGATCGTCGGCGGGGTGGCGTGGTTCCTCGCCTGGAAGCCGCTGCGCGTCGATGAGGGTGCGGGGGATGCTGCCCGCCGCGTGTATCTGGTTGTCATCTTCGGTGCGAGCGCGATTGCCGCTCTCAGCGCCCTGTTGATGATCGGTTACCGGCTGTTCGAGTTGGCGCTGGGCGACGGCGGAAGTGTCGTCGAGCGCATCCGTTCGCCTCTGGGCGTGCTTGTCGCGACCGCGCTCGTGGCCGGCTACCACTTCGCGATCTGGCGTCGCGACCGGGCACTCGCCCCGAGCGCGGCATCACCCGAACGCAGGATCGGCCAGCTCTTCTATGTCGGCGGCAGTGACGACCCCGAGTTCGCTCGGGCCGTGACCGCGGCAACGGGAGCGCGCGTGGCGATCTGGCCGCGGGCGGATGCGGGGGGTGTCGTCGCCACCGAAAAGGTGGTTGCGGCTCTCGACGGCGTCAGCGCGCAGCGGGTGCTCGTTGTGGTGGGCGCCAAGGGCGAGGTGGATGTCATCCCTCTCGAGGGCTAGACGCTCTGCCGCTCAGTAGCGGTAGTGATCCAGCTTGTACGGCCCCTCGACGGGCACGCCGATGTAGTCGGCCTGCGCGGGGGTGAGTTCGGTCAGCCGTGCGCCGAGGGCGTCGAGGTGCAAGCGCGCGACCTTCTCGTCGAGCAGCTTCGGCAGCGTGTGCACACCCAGCTGGTAGGCATCCGGCCGTGTGAACAGCTCGATCTGGGCGAGCACCTGATTGGTGAACGAGGCACTCATCACGAAGGAGGGGTGTCCGGTGGCGTTGCCGAGGTTCATCAGACGCCCCTCGCTGAGCACGAGGATGCTGCGACCGTTCGGCAGGCGCCACTCGTGTACCTGGGGCTTGATCTCGATGCGTTCGGCACCCGGAATCGCGGCGAGACCGGCCATGTCGATCTCGTTGTCGAAGTGGCCGACATTGGCCACGATCGCGAGGTGCTTCATCGCCAGCAGGTGATCGGGGGTCACGACATCCCGATTGCCGGTGCCGGTCACGACGATATCGACCTCGCCCGCGACATCGTCGAGCTGCACAACGGCAAAGCCTTCCATCGCCGCCTGCAGGGCGCAAATAGGGTCGATCTCACTCACCACCACCCGCGCGCCCTGACCGCGCAGGGCTTCTGCGGCCCCTTTGCCGACATCGCCATAGCCGCAGACGAGGGCGAGCTTGCCGCCGATCAGCACATCGGTTGCCCGGTTGAGCCCGTCGGGCAGCGAATGACGGATGCCGTAGACATTGTCGAACTTCGACTTCGTGACCGAGTCGTTCACGTTGATCGCGGGAAAGAGCAACTCCCCCTCGCTGTGCAGTTGATAGAGGCGGTGCACGCCGGTTGTGGTCTCTTCGGTGACGCCGATGATCCCTTCAGCCAGCCGCGTCCAGCGTTGGGGATCGGATGCCAGCGATCGCCGCAGCACCTCGAGCACGATGCGGTGCTCCTCGCTGTCGTCGGCGTGGACATCCGGCACCTCGTGCGCCTTCTCGACGGCGACACCGCGATGCACGAGCAGGGTGGCATCCCCGCCGTCATCAAGGATGAGATTGGGGCCTGCGTGCCCGCTTTCTGACCAGTCGAAGATCGCCTCGGTGCACTCCCAGTACTCGGTGAGCGTCTCGCCCTTCCAGGCGAAGACCGCAACGCCCGCCGGTGCGTCCACGGTGCCGTTCGGGCCGACCACGACCGCTGCCGCTGCCTCGTCTTGCGTCGAGAAGATGTTGCAGCTCGCCCAGCGCACCTCGGCACCGAGCGCGACGAGCGTCTCGATGAGCACCGCGGTCTGCACGGTCATGTGCAGCGAACCGGCGATCCGCGCGCCCTTCAAGGGTGCTGTCGCGGCGAACTCGGCACGCAGGGCCATGAGGCCCGGCATCTCGTTCTCGGCGAGACGCAGTTGGTGACGACCCGCGGGGGCGAGAGAGATGTCGGCTATGCGGTACGAAGAAAGCGGGGGCATTCCCCCATTGTCGCACTCAGGCGCGCAGCCGCTCGTGGCGCATGATCGTCCACCCCGTGGGCGCTGTCAGCCGACCCGCGTGTGCCGCGCAGAGGTCGTGCGCATGCGGATCGCGGTAGTCGGCAAGAGGGCCGACCACGGCCATGCGGGTCTCGTAGTCATAGCTGAGGGTCGCGGTTGCCTCGCGCGGGCATACGACCTTCGAGCACAAGCGCTTCTCCACAGCCCACAGCCTAGGGACTCGCCCGCGCGCGCTACGAAGGCACGCGGCAGAGCCTAGACTTCCCTCATGCCCCGTCGTCGCACCCCGCCGTCGCCCGCGGCCCCGCGCCGACTTTCGCGGCACGGACGACACGGGCGTTCCGGACGCAGCCCCGTGGTGCGCCCCCCGCTGCCGCCGCTGGATTCTCGCATCGAGAGATTCGAGATCATCGCGGCCACGGCCATGGAGTTTCTGCGCGGCGCCTGGCCCGAGCTGCGGTCGGTGCGTCTCGAGGTGGCGGCGATGCCGATGACAACCCAGGTCGAAGGCATCCCCCTCTGGCACCTCGATCACGCCGCCGAGCGCATCGTGCTGTTCCGCGTGCCTATCGAGCGTCTTCTGCCCCCCGGCCATGACGATGCGCTGCACCGCCGCATGGCGGTCGAGGCATCGACGTTCCGCGCGGCCGCGGAGTATGTCGGCCGTGAGCCCTGGGAACTCGACGAGCACGGGCACGGACACTAAGCACGTCTCGGCACGAGGCAGCAAGAGACCGTGAACTAGGGGAATACGACGATCGCGTGCCAACCGCCGCGCTCGGGCCACAGCGGCCAGCCCGCCAGCGCATCGTCGCCGGCCATCGTGATCGCCGCGCGCACGGGTGTTGCCGCGATCAGCGTGTAGCCCGCGCCGGGAGTCATCGGCACGAGCAGAGATGTGTGCTCCGGCAGGGCGAAGGCGCGCTCGAATCCGCGCGCGTCGCGCACGATGTACTCCGCGGATGTTCCGCTGTCGTTGACCAGGTGCAGCCCGCTTGTCTGTCCCTCGGGTATCGCGAAGAGCAGCTCGCCCTGCACCGCGGGGGCCGGTGTCATCCAACTGAAGTCGCTCATCGCCGCGTGCCCCGTCGTCTGCCAGGCGGCGGCGACGAAAGGTTCAGATGCTTCCACGACGATGGCATATGTGCCCGGCGCGAGCGATTCGAGCAAGAGCTCGACGGGTGATGCGGCAACAAGGGGCGCGCTCTGCTCCATCACGGGAGTCGCGGGCTCGCCCGCCGCGTAGACCCGCACCGTCGCCACGGTGTCGGCGCTCGTCGCCATAAGACGCACGAGGGCGAGGGCCTCTTCGGATTCCGCGACAATCTGCACCCCGGCGATCACCTGGCGTGTGTCTGGCATCCCCGCGCTCTCTTGTAGCGCGACACCCGCGGGGTCAAGGGTGCGCATCAGGCTCGACTGCAGCACCGCGTGGATGGGAGCGCCCTCGGCGCTGAGACGCACAACGGGGGCGCTCTGACCCCCCGCACTCTCGGCCAGCAGCACCGCGATCTGCGAGCGAGGAGGAACGATCACGGTGCGTGAGTTCTGGCTCGCGACGGAGTAGACGGTTGCCGTCACGGTCGAGGCCACCTGACCAGGATTAGAGAGCACGAGAAGGTCGCTGGTGCCGAGCGAGACGGCTCCCCCCACAAGCCAGGCCTGGAAGTCGGGGGCGCGGCACGGGGCAGCGGCAAGGCCGAAGAGGTCTGCTTCGCGCAGCACAAGCGATTGCGAGGCCGCGATCATCGGGGTCTGTCCGTTCTCGGCTGTCGCACGAAGCACCGCCGGTGCGCTCGTGGCGTCGAGCTCGGGGATCGCCAAGGCCGTCTGCTCTGGCGGTGACTGCTCGCTCGCCACGGTGAGGGCCACCGTGCCCACACCTTGCATGGCAATCGGCGAGGCCGGGTCCCGCCCGATGGCGCGGAACTGCCCGGCGCAGACAAGGGTCGTGTCTTCTGCGTGGGGGGCGATGCCCACCCGTGCTGCTTCACCCTGCCACTGGGGCAGCGGCGCAGCGATGGCGAGAGCCACACCGGCGAGCCCGGCGGCGATCACCGCGATCCCGGCGATCAACCGCACTCCTGTGGTCACGGTGCGCCCCTTGGTCGTTGGCACAGTCTCGTTCACCCGGACTCACCCCCCACGACGCGAGGCACGTTTCGCGCGGCCTGTCGCGTGGCGCGGGTGGGCAGCGCCAGGAGCAGTGTGACGCCGAGAACGAAGAGCATCAGCATCCCCAGACGGTCAGCGGTCGCTCGCTGCGCCGAATCGAGGCTCGGGGCGAGCGGCTCAGCGTCAACCCGCCAGAGCGTGCCCTTCTCGGTGTCTCCGACTCTCACGAGATCGGCGCGTTGGTTCAGCCCGACGACGGCCTGTGCACGAAGGGATGCGGCCGACTGGCTCCCCTCGGCGAGCAGCACATAACGGATGCCCTGTTCGGAGAGAGCGGATGCCGCATCGAACTCCCGCGCCGAGATGAGTTCCACCGCCAGCGCCGAGATATCGCTGCCGATCGGTTCCGTCGCGGTCGAGACGATGGTCGATTGCGCACCGAGCGTATCGCTCGTGCCCCACACCGCGCGCGCGGCAAGAGCAGCCTCACCCAACGGGGTGATCACCAGGGTGGCACGATGCACATCGCCGCGCGCATCGGCTGCCACATAAGCGGGAAGAGTGCTCTCCGGGCCGTCGTGCAAGGCACTGTCGCCCCGAGCGAGAGAAGACAGCGCGGGCACGGCGCAGACAAGCGCCGCCCCGAGCACAACAGCCAGCGCGGCGGAGCGAAGCGCGCTTCGCGGGAGCACCGTCTCAGCCACCAGGATCGCGCCGCCCACGAGCCCCACCCAGGCCAGACTCAAGCCACTGCCCGGCCACAGCGGCACCGAAGTTCCCTGCGCAAAGCTCACCGCGACCCCCGGGGCGAAAAAGGCCGTGGCGGCCCCCAGTGCCAGCACGCCGAAGAGCGTCATACCCACGCGCCAGCGGGGCGCGATCGGCGCGAGCAGGGCAACAAGCGCAAGGGGAGCGAGCAGCAGTGCCGCCCACCCGGCGTGCTCGCCGAAGAGCGTCGCCCACCCCGCGTAATCGGGGCTGGGAAAGCCACTGGCCAGCAGAAGGCGACCCGCCGCATCCGCCGTCGCCTGGCTGCCATGCCAGGGCAGACCCGGATCGGCGAGCAGCGCAATGAGGTTTCCCTTCTCGTACTGCCAGGCAAAGAGTGGCGCGAAGATCGCGACGAGGGGAACGGGGAGCCACGCGATTCGCGCCGCCGGGGCAAAGGAGCGCGTGGCCAGGACGATCCCGAGCGCGAGCAGCCACAGAACCGCCGCTGCCGGGGCAAGCGAGGGGGCGCAGGCGATCACCGCGACGAGCAGCAGCGAAGCGGCCCCTGCCGCACCCCAAGTGCGATGCGCGGCACTCGCGGCGAACACAAGCCAGGGCAGCACGAGATGCAGGATGACAGCGGCCGGGTGCGGCTGCGTGAGCGCCGTGAGAAAGGTGGGCGCCACGGCCCACAGGATGCCGGCGGTCACCCGCAGACTCGCCCGCTCGGTCACGCGGGTCGCCGCGAACCAGCCTCCCAGCAGAGCGAGAGGCAGCGCCAACAACCACAGCGCGACAAGAGCAGACGAGGGAGCCCAGGGCGTGAGGCTGCCGAGCATGGCCACGACCCCGGCGAAGGGGTCGGCAGGCCCGACGACGTCGGTGCCGAGCGCACGCATCCCCCAGGCCGCGTCGCCCCAGAGCCCCGCGACCGTCTCGCGCAGCGGAAGCAGGCCACCTCCGCCCAGCACGGGCCAGGTGAGCAGGGGCACGAAGGCGATGAGGCCGACGAGAAAGGCCCCGAACACGGCTATCGCGCCGCCCCCGGCGAAGAAACGCAACTCAGCGGATGGCTGCGGGCTCGGCGCGGGGCTCGCCGCAGAGAAGGCCCCCTCCGCATCCCGCCGACGCACGCGCAGGGGTGCGATGGCCCCCCATCCGGCCTTTCGGGGCGCGCGAATGCGTGTGCGCGCCGTCGCCACGAGATCGAGTCGCGCGGCGGTCACCGCGGCCGCACGCCACTCAGGAAGGATCGCGCCGGGCGTCTTCGCGAGAAGACTCGCGATCGAGCGCCAGAGCGCGAGCGGCAACAGGCTCAGCCAGTGCGGTGCGATCCAGGCGGGGCTCGCATAGACGAGCCGGCGGTGCAGTTGCGCACGGCGTTCGGCATAGGCGCCCGCACCGCCCCGTCGCGGGGGCGCACCGGGGCCGACCCCGGTGACCTGCACGTGCGCGCGCGGTGTGAGCGCGACGCGTGCTCCGTTCAATCGCGCCCGCACGCCCAGATCGAGGCCGACGTCGTTGCTGCCCAGCGCGCTGTCGGGAACGAGATGGTCGGCATCCATGCCGCGCACGAGCATTCCTCGCGCGTCAGCGGCGAGCGCTTCTCTGTCGCCGTCGTGCTGACCCTGATCGATCTGCCCCGCGGTCAGTTCCACGCTGCGACCGAAGCGGGTCATGCTGACCCCGTAGGAGGCAATCAGCGGCGGCGAGGAAGGCATGCGCAGCTTGGGCGCGGCAATGGCCGCCATCGGGGATCGTTCGAGCGCCGCGATCAGCAGTTCCAGGGCATCCGGGGCCGGCACACAATCGTCGTCGAGAATCCACACCGCCGCATCCGGGGCGGAGCGAGGCAAGGCCTCGCCCAGCGCCTGAGCGAAGCGCGTTGTTGCCGGCAGGTGCACAAGCTTGCGCACGAGCGTCTGCACGGCGGCGTTCTCGCGAATCGCCTCGTCATCCCCGCAGACCACGAGCGTCACCGCATCGGCCTGACGAGATTGGCGGGCAAGCGCCTCAAGTGTGCGCAGCACGCGCTCAGCGGAGGTAGCACCGTGCCGCGTGACAACGATCGCGTGAACACTCAGAGGCATGACGTGGTCAGCCTAGGCGAGCGAACATCGACAGAAACCGAGTGGGCTCGCGCGTCGGGCACATCGGCGCTCGTGCGTCAGCCGACGTCGCGCTTGAGCTTGCGCCGCTCACGCTCGGAGAGACCGCCCCAGATTCCGAATCGTTCGTCATTGGCAAGGGCGTATTCCAGGCACTGATCGCGCACCTCGCACGAGGTGCAGATGCGCTTCGCGTCGCGTGTCGAGCCGCCCTTCTCGGGAAAGAAGGCCTCGGGATCGGTCTGCGCGCACAGCGCGTCGCTCTGCCAGGCGAGGGCGTCATCCTCATCGGGTCGACGCACGCCCGGCACGCCGAGGCGAACGGGGTCGACGAACCAGTTGCTCGGTGCCTCCGACCGGTAGCTGGTCATGCGTCCTCCATTCCCTTCTGCGTCCCCCTAGGCGACTGCGGTGTTCCTCGTCTCGAACGCCGTAGTCTAATTACACCGCTGTCATTCTCTCTGGTCAAGTCGCATATCGTAAAGCCTCAAGAAGCTGTTGAAGGTTTCTTGCGATGCCCGGCGTGTCACGCGCGCGAATGCTCAGCGCTCACTGACCAGATAGGCGTCTGCTTCGCCGCTCAGAACCAGAGGTGCCGAATTGGCCGAGAGGAACGCGGCCCGACCCGGCCCGAGCGTGACCTTGTCGTCTCCGGATGCCGCCACGAGCTCTCCAGCGACCGCGAGCACGATGGCGGCCCCCAGCCCCTCCAGGGTGCGCGGTTCGCTCGCACAACGCACCCGGCGCAGAGCGAAGTCGGCGACGGGAACATCGAACTCGACAACGTCGGCTGCGGCATCCGGGCGCTGGATGCTCGCCGGGGCCGGGTTCAGATCGGCGATCGCCAAGAACTCGGGCACATCGACGCGCTTTGCGCTGAGCCCCCCGCGCAGCACATTGTCGCTCGCCGCCATCGCCTCGACGCCGAGACCGGCGAGGTGAGCGTGCACCTGACCGGCGTGGATGAACATCGCCTCGCCGGGCTCGAGACGCACAGGGTTCATCAGAAGCGCCACGATGACGCCCGCGTCATCCGGGTAGTGCTCGGCGACGACGCGGGCGGGCGCGAGCTCTGCGGCGTCGCTGGAGCGGATCGCGGCGATCAGAGCAGAGATCTGCGCGCCGCTCGCCTCGGCCAGTGCCCAGTGCACCGCCGCGTGCAGGGGTTCGTGCGCGCGGCGCAGGCGCTCCACCAGGGGGGCGGCGGCATCCCCCAGCGACGCGGCCAGCGCGAGCGCCACTGGGGCGGCGCGCATACCCGCAAGTGCCTCGAAGGGGGTGAGCGCCACGATCATCTCGGGCTTGTGATTGCGGTCGCTGTAGAGACGCTCGGATGCGGGCAGCGCCGCCTCTCGGTCAAAGCCCTGCTGCGCCTGCGTCAGGCTCGGGTGCACCTGGATCGACAGCGGGCGGGCGGCGGCCAAGAGCTTGAGCAGATAAGGCAGCTCGCCCCCCGTCACTTCGCTGAGCATCCGCCCGTCGGCAAGCCGCGCCGAGCCACTGGGGTGATCGCCGAACCACAGCTCGGCCTCAGGCTGTGCGGCCTCCTCTCGCCCCTGCAAAGCGGCGATCAGGCGCGTCGAACCCCAGGCGTAGTCACGCGGTTCATTCCTCAGAGCCGATAGCATCTCTCCACCCTACGACTCCGCAATACCGGAAGGGGATGCAGGCGGTAGCCTGGGGTGCGATGGCTCAGTACACGAAGTTCCCGGTGTCGGCACCGCCTGCCGCACCCGAGCGTGCCTCGACGAGCAGATTGCTTCTGCGCGCCTATATCATTCTGGGTCTCGCCGCCGTTTTCGGTCACCCCGCGGTGCACCTCGCGCTCGGTTCGACCGGCTCGATGATCGTGGTTCTCGTGTTGACCGCGGCGAGCATCGCCATCTGGATTCCCGAGATCGTCAGCGCACGACCCACGCCTTTCGCCTGGCGTCGGCTGCCGTGGGCAGCCCTGGCCTACATCGCGTTCATGATCGTTTCGGCACTGTGGGCACGGGCACCCGAGGGAACGCTGCGCACCTCGGCTCTGCTGGCGGTGCTCACCGTGGGCGGGCTTTTCATCTCGCACTCTTTGACCTGGCCCGAGATCGTCAATGCCCTCTCTTCGGCGCTGAAATGGATCGTGGGTCTGTCGCTGGCCATAGAGCTGTGGGCGGCGCTGGTGGTGCAGCATCCGATCACCTCTACGGTCGATGTCGGCCCACTCGGATGGCCGCGGTTCTGGGTCGACGGCAACATCTTCGAGGGTGGCCCTCTCTATGGGATCGTCGGTGACCCCTATCTCCTCGCCCCACTGTGTCTGCTGGCGATCATCGTCTTCTGCGCACTTTTCGCCGCCCGGGCACGGTGGCGCGCAACGCTCATCCTGTGGATCGGCATTGCGGCGTTTCTGCTGTTTCGCAGCGGGTCAACGACGACCTTCCTCGCCGCTCTGGCCTGCGGCGCGGTTCTCGCGGTGGGGCTGCTGTTGCGACGCGCCCAACGCCCCGAGACGCGACGGTGGATCTACGCGGGCGCGTGGCTGTTCGCCATCGCTGTCGCCGCGCTGTCGATCGTGGCCGCGGAGTCCGGTCTCGGTGCGTGGATCGCCCTCAACCTCTCCCCCGCCCACAATATGTGGGTCGATGCTCGTCTCGAACTCGGCTGGTTCGGCCTGGCGCTGCTCGTCGGTGTCTACGGTGCTTTGTTCTGGCGAGCGTGGTTCTTCGCCGTCGATCGCCCTCGGTGGGATCTGCGCACCGACCGCCCCTACTCGCCCCTAGGGCTCGTGCCGGTGTTGATCACGACCATGCTGCTCGTGCAGGGCGTCATCGATTCAGCACCGCTGATGATGTGGGGCTGGATGCTGGCGGTGCTGCTGAGCTTCAAACTGAAGGCGGTGCCCCTGCTGAGCGCGGGGCTCAGCGAACGCCAGAGAACGATCGAACGAGGCACCCTGCGGCGAGCCGTGCGCTGACCGCTCGCTCAGTCGCTCAGTCGCCTAGTCGCTCAGAGCGAGTCTTTGAGTCGCGCGTTCTTCTCTTCGACCTGGGATTCGAGTTCGCGGGCAAGCGCCTCAACGCGGTCGCCGATTGCGGCGTCGTGTGCGCCGAGGATGCGGGCGGCGAGAAGCCCCGCGTTGCGCGCCCCCGCGATGGAGACCGTGGCGACGGGAATACCGGCGGGCATCTGCACCATCGACAGCAAGGAGTCCATCCCGTCGAGTTGCCCGAGGGGAACGGGCACGCCGATGACGGGAAGGGCCGTCACCGAAGCGAGCATGCCGGGAAGGTGCGCGGCACCCCCCGCTCCCGCGATGATGACGCGCAGACCGCGTGCGCGCGCCTCACGTCCATAGCGCATGAGCTTGTCGGGTGTGCGGTGCGCGGAGACCACTTCGACCTCGTGCGCGATGCCGAGATCGGTGAGCGCTTGCGAGGCGTTGCTCATCACCTGCCAGTCGGAGTCCGATCCCATCACGACTCCGACCAGCGGCGTGCTCGAGGAGTGCAGCGGCTCAGTCACTCTCTCAGGCTACTATCCCGATGGTCACGGGCGAGCGCGCTCTTATGCGAAGTGCGCTGCAGCGGCCCGCGCCCGATAGATCACCTCGTCGAGCTCTTCGCCGGCGACCGTGACATGCCCCACCTTTCGACCGGGACGCGAGGCCTTGCCGTAGGTGTGAATCTTCGCCGCCGGATGCTGCGCCATCGCGCCGGCGAAACGCTCGTCGATGTCGACGCCCTCGGGGCCACCAAGAATATTCACCATCACCACCCATGGGGCCCGCGCCGTCACCGCACCCAGCGGCAGATCGGCAACCGCCCGCAGGTGCTGCTCGAACTGCGAGGTGATCGCGCCATCCTGGGTCCAGTGCCCGCTGTTGTGCGGGCGCATCGCCAATTCGTTGACAAGGATGCGCGCATCTGCCGTCTCGAAGAGTTCGACCGCAAGCATCCCCACAACCCCGAGCCCTTCGGCGATCTGTCTGCCGATCCTCTCGACGGCTTCGGCCACCCGCGAACTGGTGCGCGGCGCCGGTGCAAACACCTCAGCGCACACACCGTCGAACTGCACCGTCTCGACCACGGGATAGGCCACGATCTCTCCGCTCGGGCGGCGCGCCACCTGCTGCGCCAACTCCCGCGTGAAGATGACGAGTTCTTCGGCGAGCAGTGCCTCGGCACCCGAGAGCGCATCCAGCCAGTCTGCGGCGTCCGCAGCGGCGGTCACCACGCGCACGCCCTTGCCGTCATAGCCTCCGCGCGGCATCTTCACCACCGCACGCCCGCCGTGGTCGGCGAGAAAGCCCTCGAGTTCCTCCGCCGTGCGCACCGGCGCCCAATCCGGCTGTGGAACACCCAGTTCTGCCAAGCGCTCCCGCATTGCCAACTTGTCCTGCGCGAAGCGCAGCGCCTCGGGGCCGGGTCGCACCACGACCCCCTCGGCGACGAGCGCCCGCAGCACGTCCTGCGGCACGTGTTCGTGGTCGAAGGTGAGCACATCGACGCCCGCCGCGAAACGGCGCACGATGTCAAGGTCGCGGTAGTCGCCCACCTCGCTCGTGGCAAGTTGTGCCGACATCCCCTCGGCCTCCGCCAGCACGCGCAGATCAATGCCCAGTTCGACGGCGGGCGCGATCATCATGCGCGCGAGCTGCCCGGCGCCGACGACACCGATGCGCACGCTCATGAGCTGTTCCCCTTCACAGCACCATTCTTCCGCACGCCGCCGTACCCGACTCACCGCACTCACCGCACGGTCGTTCGCGGCAACAGCGCACGACGCTCAGAACGGCTCGTCGGTCTCGTAGCTCATCGCCTGGGCCTCGCGGTGGGCCAGGATCTGGCCGATCTCGATCTGGTCGGCGAGGGTCTCGTGCACGAGGGCGACGTCGGGAACGTTGTGCAGGCGCAACCCCGCTCCGCGCCCGTCGGAAAGAGTGATCGTTCCGGCCCCCCAGAGCCGCTGCAGGATGCCTCTGCGCACCGCGATCGTGTAACCGCGCGCGTGCGACATCTCGGTGCGGTTGCGCGCGCCCACGCCGCTGGCGACGATCACCCGCTGGGTGGTGATCGCGTAGCTGCGTGAGAGCCAGAGAAAGAAGGGGATGACGACGCCGAACAACAGCAGCGCCGCAGACGCCGCAACGAGCATCCAGTCTTTGAAGGGCTCAGAAAGGTTGCCCAGAAAATAGCCTGTGGCACCGACCGTGCCGATCAGTATCAACGCCGACCACAGCAGCCTTCGCGCGTGACCCCGAAAGCGCGCGATGAGCATCTCATCCGCCGGCTCTCCCGAGGGGAGCACGCCCAGCGGCGGCAGGGGCGTCGAGTCGGTGATCACACCCCCATTGTGCGCGAGGACGCCGACATCCCGAGCCCCCGCGCGGGCGTGTCCGCTCCCGAAGCCTTGCGGTGCTAGAGCACCAGCGTGCCGAGCGTCACCTCGATCGTGCGGCTGACGTCGCCGCGCACATAGCGGAGCGAGACAACGCTCCCGGCGGCAACGGCGCGCACCTGCGCGGTGAGATCGTTCGCGCTGGTGATCGGCACCCCGTTGAACATCGTCACGATGTCGCCCTCCGCGAGTCCCGCCGCTTCGGCCGCGCCGCCTGTGATGATCTGACCGATGTATGCACCGGCGACCCGTGTGCCTTCGACACCGGTCGACGACTGCACCATCGCACCCAGCATCCCGTGGCTTGCCGTGCCGAACTCGATGAGTTCCGCAACGACGCGCTGGGCGATGTTCGAGGGGATCGCGAAGCCGAGGCCGATCGACCCCGAGCTTGACCGACCGGTGGTGGTGGCGATGGCGACATTGATGCCGATCAGACGCCCGGCGCTGTCGACGAGTGCGCCGCCGGAGTTGCCCGGGTTGATCGCGGCATCGGTCTGGATCACCGCGATCGAGATGCGCTGGGCAGAAGCGGAGCGCTCCTCCTGCTGACCGGGCAGGCGGAACTCGAAGCTGTCGTCATCGTCGTCGGGCGTGCCCTGGTTGCCCGAATCGGGCAGGGCCGAGGATGCGATCGAGATGCTGCGGTTGAGCGCGCTGACGATTCCGGTCGTCACCGAGTTGGCATAGCCGAGGGGGGCACCGACAGCGACCGCGGTGTCGCCCACGTTCAGAGCCGAAGAGTCGGTGAACTCAATCGGGGTCAGGCCACGGGCTTCGACCTTGATCACGGCGAGGTCGTAGACGGGGTCGATGCCGACGATCTCGGCATCCATCAGGCGCCCGTCAGAGGTCATCACCCGCACGGTGGCATTGCTGACCGCACCATCGAGGGTCACGACGTGCGCGTTTGTGACGATGTAGCCATCGGCGCTCAGGATGACGCCCGAGCCGCTCCCGGCCGACGTCGTGCCCGCGACATCGATGGTGACGACCGAAGGCAGCACCTTTGCGGCGATCGCGGTCGTCTCATTCACCGAACCGGGGTTGTTGACCGTCACGGCTCCAGGACCGGCGATGGTGTCGGGGGTGACCGGCTGAGCGAGCGAGGCGCCCAGATAGCCTCCCCCGATTCCGGCTGCACCACCCACGAGGGTCGCGGCGAGGATGCTGGCGAGCAGTATCCCGCCGCCCCGTCGAGGCGGGGATGCCGCGGGCGCTCCCGGTGCGGGCGGCGTGTAGCGGGGTGTCGTCATGGATGGCGCACCGGGCGCCGCATAGGACGGCGGCACGGGGTGACCTCCCCACGCCGGGGGCGGCGCCCAGCCCGGAGCAGGGGCGGGCGTGGACGCGGACGCCGACGGCATGACGGGCGGTGCGGCCCACGGGCCATGATCTGCCGCGGGCGGCGTCTGTGGCTGCGGGGTCTGCGGGCTATCCGAGTCGTTCATTGGTGCTCCTTACGATGCCCTCTCAGCGTGCCCGCTCAGTCTGGATGTTTCATATGTCGCCGTTGAGCGTCTGCTATGCGTCTTCGGCGCTCTACGCTGGGTCGCATGACTCAGATTCCAGGAGCGTGGCGACGCACGGCGGCGGGAGCAGGTCTGCTCGCCACCGATGGCAGCGTCGCACCCACAATCTTCGCAGAGATGTCGGCGCTTGCGGCACGTACCGGAGCGATCAATCTCGGCCAGGGCTTTCCCGATGAAGACGGCCCCGCAGAGGTGCTGGATGCCGCCCGGGCCGCCATCGCCGAGGGGCACAATCAGTACCCGCCTGGCCGCGGCATCCCCGATCTGCGGCTGGCGATCAGCGAGCATCAGCACCGCTTCTACGGGCTCAGTGTCGACCCGGACACCGAGGTGATCGTGACGGCGGGGGCGACGGAGGCGCTGACGGCGACCCTGCTCGCGCTGATCGACTCGCCCGACGACGAGGTCGTCGTCTTCGAGCCCTACTATGACTCCTATGCGGCGGCCGTCGCGCTCGCGGGTGCGCGGCTGCGCACCGTGCCGCTGGCGCGCGGCAGCTTCCAGCCCGACCTCGCGCGGCTCGCCGAGACGGTGGGTGAGCGCACCCGCATCATCCTGGTGAACGACCCGCACAACCCCACCGGCACGGTGTTCTCGCCCGAGGTGCGCACCGAGGTCGTGCGCCTGGCGAATCTGCACGACGCGGTGATCGTGACCGACGAGGTCTACGAGCACCTCGTCTTCGACGGGCCGCATGTGCCGATCGCTTCACTGCCGGGAGCTGCCGAGCGCACGCTCACGATCTCTTCGGCGGGCAAGACCTTCTCGGCAACCGGCTGGAAGATCGGCTGGGTGCACGGAGCCGCCCCCCTCATCACCGCCGTGCTGACCGTCAAGCAGTATTTGAGCTATGTGAACGGGGCACCGTTCCAACCGGCCATCGCGCTGGGTCTGCGACTCGGTGACGAGTTCTTCAGGGATGCCGCCGCCACCCTCGCACGCAAACACGAGATTCTCGCGGCGGGGCTTTCTGCCGCGGGTTTTGATGTGTCCACCGCCAAAGGCGGCTACTTCATCGTCGCCGACGCGACGGCGCTGGGCGGGGCGGATGCGGCATCCTTCTGCCGTTCACTGCCCGAACGCGCGGGAGTGGTGGCGATTCCGCTCACCGCCTTCGTCTCACCCGAGCACCGCGATGACTACGCGGGGCTCGTGCGCTTCGCGGCGTGCAAGCGCGTTGAGGTGCTGCACGAAGCATCGCAGCGACTCGGGCGTCTGGCGGACTGAGTGACGCTGTTGGCTGTGCTGCTGATACCTCAGCGCGGCACAACGCGGTAGCGGCGCAGGTGCAGCGCCGGGTTGATCTCGCGCACGCGCACGATCTCTTCGCGCTCGATCCGCGCCATCGCGATGCCCTCGGTGATGCCGGCGGATGCCAACACGACCCCCTGCGGATCGACGATCATCGAGTGCCCGATCCCCGTGGGCACCGGGTGGTCGGCGGCGGCGATGTATGCGGTGTTCTCGATCGCTCGCGCCATCAGCAGGGTCTGCCAACTGTGTTCCTTGAGCGGCCCGCGAATCCAGTCGGCGGGAACCAGGATCACTTCAGCGCCCACGTCGACGAGGGTGCGGGCCACCTCGGGGAACCGCAGGTCGTAACAGGTCATGAGGGCCACCGTGAACCCGCCCAGCGCAAAGGTCTCGGGCGGGCCGAGTTCGCCCGGTTCCACCCATTCAGACTCGCGATATCCGAAGGCGTCGTAGAGGTGCTGCTTGCGGTAGACCGCGCGGATGCCCTCGGCATCGACCGCGATGACCGTGTTGCGCACCCGCGTGCCCGTGCCCGCTTCGATCATGCCGGCAACGACCGTGATGTCGTGCGTCGCGGCAAGCTCTTGCAGGTGGGCGGTAAATGGCCCGTCGAGGGCCTCGGCGTTGGCTGCGAGCGTCACATCCATCTCGGCAACGAAATAGCTGGAGTACTCGGGAAAGACCACGAGATCGGCACCGCGCGAGGCGGCCTCGGCGGCGTGCTCGGCAATGCGCTGCCGATTTTCTTCGCGGTCGGCGGTGGGCGCGAATTGACATACCGCGAGGGTGAGAGTGCCAGGGCTGCTGTATCCCGTTGCCATGTTTTCTATCCTTTCAGTTCGGAGCTGTGCTTCAGAAGTCGTGCTAGGGTTGAACCTTGTGCCGCGGGGTGGAGCAGTTCGGTAGCTCGCCGGGCTCATAACCCGGAGGTCGCAGGTTCAAATCCTGTCCCCGCAACCAAGCCAGTTCGCCCGGTCTCTTCAGAGGCCGGGCGTTCTGCATTTCCGCACTGCACGAAAAACCGCGCTCTCGCGGGGTTCACGGCTGAGCAGTTCGTCGGCTGACACGTCGAAGACGCGCGCCAGAAGCAGAACGTCGTCACGATCCCCTATGGTCTTGCAGCTATCGGCACGTAGGGCAGACGGTGCTCTTGACCCGCTGCGATGCGCAGTATGGGACTATGGATGGGCGCGACAACCGCACTCGTCGCTGGGCAGAGACGGAGGACGACACATGGGGTTGAACTCGAGAAGTCCGCGACTTCGAAGCCTCTTGATCGTGGCCGCGGTTGTGAGCCTGGTCGGTCTGTCTACCACCGGTTCTGCCGCTGATTCTCACGATAAGGCGAGCTTCGTATCACCTGTGGCCGAAGAGATGACGCCGATAGCGGGCCACGCTCCGGCAGGCGGGCCAGCCCAGCCAGACGAGGAATGGCCTCAGCTGCTCGCACTGCAACTCATGGACGGTGTTGTGTGGATAGGGTTGGATGCCGCCGCAAGCGATGACCTTGTGACAAGAACCATTCAATCGTTCCCCAACGCAAAGGTCGTGCGCAGCGCGCTCTCCCGTGAGGCCTATACACACCTTCAAACCCTCGCTTCGTCTCTGGGGTTTGGTGACGGCGAGGGCGGGTATGTCTTCTCCTACGACTTCCAGGCCGACGGCATTCTGGTGGTCGGCAACTTCAACCAAGATGTTGCAGATCGTGTGGGAGCGAACGAGCCTCGCTTGCGTTTCTCCTACGAAGAAGTTGGCGCGAGGCGCCATTAACGCGTTCCGGATTCTGCACCGCGCGCCCAAAGAAGGTGCGCGGGTACGGTTTAGCCACCTCAGCCACCCCGCCGTGCGCACGATCTTGCGCAGCACGACATTACGGCCGATCAGATATACGAGCATCCCGTAGCACGACGGGCTCAAAACCCGAAGGTCGCAGCTTTAAACCCTGTCCTCCCAAAAACAGAGGCAGTTCGCCCGATGTTCTCAGACGTCGAGCGAACTGCGTGTGAGGTGCCTGCGTTATCTTCAGGCTCAGCGCTCGCGCAGAGCGGCAACCGGGTCACCGCCAACGATGAATGAAGCCCCGAGCGCAAAGCTCGCCAATGCCATCCCGGCAGCAGAAAGTATGTGCAAGCCGGCAACCGCTGCCGCAGCCGGGGCGTACTCCGCGCCGCTCATCATCGCACCGACGACCCACGTAAGCGGGATCGCGACAATCGCCCCCAGGCCGATCACGACACCGTGCTCCACGCTAAGCATGACTCCGAGTTCTGACCGTCGAGTCCCCACAACCCGATACACCATCAACTGTGCGCGACGAAAGAAGGTGAAGCCAAGTAACGTCACACTGATAAGTAATCCTGTAAGCAACCCCGGGGCTAGATTCAAGTAGTTTCGCAGTTGCGTGGCCGGTGCAAGATCCATCGTCGCGTCACGGAAAGGCACGATTGAGACAGTGCTCTGTGGAAACGCCGCGGCGATGATGTCAGGACCAAAGTGGTAACTCGCCCGATCCATCCGAACATGACACTCATCAACGAGACCTCGGGCGGCCATGGGGATGAGAATGGCGGAATTGAGACTGCCGACCGGGAGCGCGGTCGTGACAAACGCTTCAACAGTGATCCGTTCGGCGGATTCTTCGTTGACGACCCGCTGTGATGCAGAAAGGAGACCCAGTCGGCCCAACTCTTGTCCTGCGAGTGGCTGGTCGATGACCAGCGCCAAGTTGTAGACGGCCGGGAAATGCGGGCTCACGAAACGGCTGGGGATTCCCGGGCCGCCTTCAAACGGTGCCCAAATTTGTGGCTGTGCAACCCCGGCGATGTAGCCGGTCGTGATGACGCCTTCTTGCGCGCCTAACCCCACGCATCGCCGTGCGCTCAATGGAACCGAGTCATTGCTGGCGTCTCCGAGCGTGACCACCCAGACGTAAGCGCCATTTCGTTGAATGAAGTCTTCGCGCTCCAAAACGGCAGAAGTCGTCGAAAAACTCGCCATGCCGAGGCCCGCGAGCAAGAGCACTGTCAGGACCGCCTGTGGCCACGAGTGTCCGCCGAGATTTCGACGACCCTCTGAGGACGCCTCCTTTATGCGCCAACGGCCAATCTCGTTCATTGCGGATCCGGCGCGTAGTCGTTGAGGTCGAGAATCCTTGAAGCTCGGCGTGCGATGTCAAGATCGTGCGTGACGACGACGACAGGAACGATGTTGCCGGTATCGAAGAGCGCATCGGCAACGAGTTCGGCGTTGTCCCGATCCAGATTCGCAGTCGGTTCATCGGCAAGCACAAGCGAGGCCGGCCAACAAAGCCCCCGTGCCACGCCGACTCGCTGTGCTTCACCACCGGAAAGAGATTTGACCGACACGTCAACGTGGGCGCTCAACCCCATGCGTGCCAGCCTCTCTCGTGCCAAGGTGTGGGCGGTCTCGCGTGTGTATCCGCGCGCAAGCAGGGGTAGCGCAACATTTTCCGTGGATGTGCGGTGAGGCAGAAGTGTGCTGGACTGAAATATCCACGCTACCGACGACGAAGCGTGCGCCGCAGGCACCCCGTCTATCGTCACGGCGCCCTGATCGGGCGTGAGATAGCCGGCTAAGACCTTTAGCAAGGTGGTCTTACCTCGCCCACTGGGCGCAACAATCGAGAGGGACTCGCGTGCAGCGAGGTCAAAGCTTAGCCCGCGGAACAGTGGTCTTTCGGGGGTGTAGCCGAATCGAAGATCAGCGGCGGTTAAGTACATGACCGGTGTGTAAAGTCAGGGCGCAGGTTGATCAAGTCTTCGGCGAAGAGTTGTTCACCTGCATAGACCAGAACGGCTCCACTCACGTCAGCCGCGATGACGCGCACACGCACGAGCTGCATGGCATCGCCAACGACTCGAACGACGCAACTGTGGTCGTTGTCGGCCACGATCAAAGCTGCGGGGGGAAACACAAGGGCAGGCACGCTACTGGTGTGTCGCGCGAATCCCCGTAGCGCAACGACGCCACTTGACGCACTATCGTGTTCTGGGGGCAGCTCGGCCAAGAGATCTGCCCCCGGGGGCAGTTCTGCCGCCCACTGCCCGCCGGAATAGGCCGCGGAAAATACGATGTTCCCTACCGTGACGAGATACTCACCATCCGGCACGTCAGCGGTCGATATGATCTGCAACTTTGGGTCGACCTTCGCTGCTTCGATAACGGTTGCCCCGCTCACGATCTGATCATCCTGCCTGACAAGCACCCTTATGGGCGTGACCTCATCTGCCGAGAGACGCATGACGTAGTGAGGGCGAAAGACCCCGTCGCGCTCTACCGCACCGATGTACACCTGGAACTTCCTAACGGCCGCCGCCGTGGCTGCGTCAAAGCGGCCGGTTGGTTGATTAGCCAGATATCCCAGCAACACTAGGTGACGCTGTAGTTCAGCAACATCGCTCCCTTGGGACGCTTGCATGAGATCACGGAAGAAAGTGACTTGCCCACTCCAGGCAATCACTCGCACTCCATTGATCGACAACACAGCATCGCCTGATCGGATCGGCTGCCCTGGGCTTGCTGTGACGCTTGTGACGACGCCGCCAGGCCCGCGATGACGCAACGTTTCCCGGTCGATCGAAGCGTGAACTGTTACAGAAGTACTCGCAAAGTAGTCGATCGCGGTAACCCTCGTGGTTGCGACCAGCCCGTGTTGGTCGAAGGTGCGCACCGCTCCCGCTGCAAACCAGTTCAAGACGAGCGCTATGATCAGCGCCGCAGTGCCTGCGGCTGCAACAATCCACGGGTAGCGGTCGCGGCGCAACCCGTCACCTTCGCCCGTCAACCCGACTCGCCTTGATCGGTTATTGCCCACTGGTGCGCGTTTAAGCAGCTAATTGCCGCCTGGAACTTCGAAGAGTTGGGATCCGGGTATTGTTCGGCGGCCCTTCGCAGTAGTTGCTTTGAAGAATCACTCCTGAGTGCCCCATCAACCGGAACGTCAACGAAACACTTGTGCAGTGAATCTAGCGCCGCTTCCTTCGCAGCGCCGGTCAGCTTGTGCTGTTGCACATAGGCGACTTCAACCTCCCAGCTATGAGCGCGGCCACAGTCGTCAGCTTGGCGTTGGGCCCTAGCGATGGTCGCATCGTCCGCTGGCACCCCCGGGGAACTGGGCGGAAGGGTGATGCCGATTTCTAGCGTGACACCATCGGAGCTGGGCTCCATCTCGGCTAGCCAACCGTGGTCAAGTATGCAACGCAGTTCGGCCTCTTTCGCCAGCCGGTACTCAGCATCGCTCACGACCGGCCGGGCGAGATTGAGATCATCCACAGAGGAGACGCATGCAGAAAGTAGCACAGCGCTGACAACCACTCCTGAGATGAAGGAAGCTCTCCGGTTTGCCTGCGACGACAAAACAGACACTGTGACCCCTTAAATCGCCCTTGACATTTACCTTTGAGGTGTGCGACTTTTCCCCCAACGATTAGCCCCGTCACCCATGCGGTGCACAGTTCAAGGGAGTCCAAAGGTGGAAACAACATTGATGCCGCGTAAGTCGATCATACTTGCAGCCGCTCTCTTGTTAGGTATGTCGCTTTCGGTGTTCAGTGCACCTCCTCGCGCGGCCGCAGCATTCAACACGACGTGTGTCTTGCATGCGTACAACACTTGGACCGACGGTGTCACCGCATACGCCCCGGCGCAAGCGAACTGCAATCCGTTGTACCCCTCCACCTTTGTCACTGGTGTGGGTTCAAAACCCGAGCACAAGTCCTTCCTCTTTTGGTACGAACTCGTCTCGCCGACTTACACCTGGACATCAGGTAGCCAGACCATTTCCCATACACGCTCTGGGAACTGCAACGGCATGGGTACCAATCTGCAGTTTCGAACATGGGCGTGGGGGATCAACAAGGTAGCTGAGAGCCAGATAAAGACTGGTTCCGTGTCGACCTTTACGTGCTGAACAGCCCACATCCATTCCGACGAGCGACACTCACACCAGGTGCACCAGCTCACCCATCATCATCTGCATGAGCCAGACGATCCAGATGGTGAGGAACACGAAGGTGAGCGCCAGAAGCGCACCCAAGCCTGCTGTAGCGTAAGCAGTGTCCGAGGCGCTTGAGTTGCCAGTCATCGTGGGCGGCGTTTGAGAGGCACCGTCGTTACGCTACTCATTACCGGTAACGCAATGGATTCCGGAAAACTCCGGTGCCGCGGCCGGTTGGCGGGTACGGTTTAGCCACATCAGACATGGGCGGTGATGTTGGATGGGAAGACCATACGCCGTGCTCGCGGGGCTGTCTATCGCGATGATGTTCGTTGTGACGGGGTGCAGTTCGAGTGAGCAGGAGTTTCCGCCTCTACCGGCCATGAGCCAGGAGGAAAAAGAGGCGGTATGGCAGCGGAACGCCGACTCGCTCTGGGAGCAGTGGGTTCTTATGTACTATCCGAATGCCGTGCGCCCCGACACCCCTGCGAGGATCAGGGTCGTCACTCTGTCGGAGTGGGGTGAGGCTCAGGTCGGATGCTTGCAGACGAAGGGCTTTGATGTCTTCGGCACCGGTGACGGCGGGGTTGTGCATGGGAACATCCCCGAGAGCCAGAAGGAGTTCTTGGCGATCGCGGAGTGGGAGTGCATGATGCAGTACCCCACAGACCCGGTCTATTCGCTTCCCTACACAGAGGATGAGATGCGGTTCATCTACCGTTATTACACGGGTGAACTCACGCAGTGTCTCGCGGATGAGGGGTATACCGTTTCCGATCCGCCATCAGAGGCCGTGTTCATTGCCGGGTTCCGTGAGGGGGCACCGTCATGGACACCCTATGGTCCTGAGCTTTCCACCGTCCGCCACAGCGAGTGGCTTCGTCTGAATCGGGAGTGCCCACAGATGCCGAGCGGGTTCCGCGGTTTTTAGCGAGCCACGCTCTGAGTTCGATCGTCGCGGCAACCCCCTTGTTCCGACAGGCGACACTCACACCAGGTGCACCAGCTCACCCATCATCATCTGCATGAGCCAGACGATCCAGATGGTGAGGAACACGAAGGTGAGCGCCAGAAGCGCGAGGTGAACCCACATCGGCCACCCCGCGGTGCGCACAACCTTGCGCAGCACGACATGGCGGCCAATCAGATACACGAGGATCCCGACGACCAGGGTGAAGAAAGAAAAGCCCCAGTGGAAGGGGCGCTCGACGCCGAGTGAAAGCAGCCTCTTGTAGTCGCGGTAGGAGGCGAAGATCGTCAGCGCCGTGACAACCCACCCGACAACGGCCAAGCCCAGGCTGAGGGCGATAAGGCCGAAGGTCGCATCCATGATGCCCGTGGTATCCCCGGTGATGCCTGCTTCGATGGTCGTCTTGATGAATCCGCGCATGTCGAGCAGAAAGATCATCGGCACGGTGACGAATGAGGCAAGCGCCGCCACCCACACCCAGACGTTGTCGACGGGGGTGTCATCGGGGATGCGTGGGCGTTCGGGCTTCACTCCCACCGGGTGCTGCGCGGCAGCGCCTTGAGTCTGCTCGCTCCACTGCGTTCCGTCCCACCACCGCGTCACGCCCGCGGGATCGGGATACCAGCCGGGCGGGGTCTGCGCGCTCGCGCCAGGGTTGCTCATACGCCCATCCTGCCTCATAGGGGGAGGCGACGCCAGGCTGGGTGAGGGCCGAATCGGTGTCTTCGGGCGGGGTGTCGCGGTGCACGGATGCAGGGTGGATCTACGGATGCAGGGCCGGATGGCGGCGTGTCGCCCTGCATCCGGAGAACGGCCCTGCTTCTGTAGGGCAACTCGCGACGAACGCCAATCCCTCCGAAATCCCTCCGATGAAGCAATGGACATCGCTGGGGGAAGACCCCGGTTTTGAGCGACCGTGACCTCTAGGTCTCTAGGCTGAGGCCGATATGAACAAACAACTCGTGGTTCGGGTGACCATCGCCGTGGTGGCGGGCGCCGTGCTGTGGCTGGTGCAGCCACTGCCCGCGCTTCTGCTTGACCCGGCGACATCCACACCAGAACCGTTGTCGATCTCACCCCATTGGCAAAGCCTTGTGTGGACGGGCGCTGCTGTGGCATTCGCCGTTGCACTGCTGGCAGTGATGCAGGCACAGACGCCTCGGTGGCTCACCAACTCGGTCTCCCTGTCGGCCTCGATCACCTTGGGTGCGTACCTCGCAGCCGTACTCGTGCTCGCCATGATTGCTGGGGTGTCTGCCGAGGAGATGATCGGTGTCGCACCCTTGCTTGTCGGCTACATGATGATCAGATTCCACGGACTCCTCGCCTATGTGATTGGCGTGCTCGCGCTCACGGTCGAGAGGCGACTGCTGCCCCGCGAGGTTCCCGCCGTGCACCGCGAAGCCTCGCCCGAAGGCGACGACTAACGCACGAGCAGCGGCACCGGCTAGCTGAGGGTCGGGCCGTTACGCGGCTCTGCGGGTGGCGTGGCGAGGGGGTCGGTTCCTTCGGGTGTGTTACGCGCCTCGCGCGGGGTTGGGGCGGGCGTGGTGCTGGAGACACTGGATTGTCTTCGGCGGTTCTCGAACGGGGTGATCCCGTGAGTGCGCAGAAGGTCGATGACGCCGGAGTGATCGCCGTGAATGTATGCGGAGGCGAGCAGCTCGTTGAACGCGTCGGCCGGACCCGGGTCGTGCTCGTCGACGGGCACGACAAGCAGAGTGCTGGTATTGGCGGTCAGGAGCAGACTGTTCGCGGCGAACAAGGCGGTCCGCTTGTTGCCATCTTCGAATGGCTGAGCTTTGGCAAGCGCCACGAACAGCGCCATCGCGTTCTCTGCCGGGTCTGGGTCTGTCGTGGCAGTGTCGATGATCGCCTGCAAACCCTCGGCAGTGAGGGCGGGCGGCGTGTGCCGACCGTAGCGGGTGTTCACGCCGATCCGCTGACTCCGATTGCGTAGCTGACCGGGGTGAAGGGCCGCACTGCGGGTCAACTGGGCGTTGATCTGCCGCACAAAGGCGGCATCCACGACCCGGCCAGTGTGCAGGATGATGAACGCCGCCGCATCCCGCAAATCTTCAAGCAACGAAAGGTCTGCGCGCGAACTGACGCCGTCGGTGCTGCCCGAGCGCAAGAAGTTCTCCGTATCCAGGCGCCCCGTAGCAAGCCCTTCAAAGACCTTGCCCGAGGAGTACACGACTCCGGCAAGGTCTACGGTGCTGAGTCGATGGGACATAGTGCCTCGATTCTAGGTGCCTGTGCCGGGACGCAGATGCCTCGGGCGCGCATGATGAAGCGCACGCCGCTGTCGAAGCGGGTGACAATCGGCTGGGATGAACGACCACAGCAAATCCAAGGAACGTGGTCAACAGGGATGTCTCGTTGATTGGCAAGGTTCGCTGCATACTGCCGAAGCAACTGATTTAGACCGGAGCGCGTGTCACGCCTTCGCGCGCGGCCAGACCAAACCCAAACGAACCCGGACGGGCTCGGCAAAGGGAAAGCCATACCTCATCAGGAGCCACAGAAGCAGCAGCGCGAGATATCCCGAGATGAGCTTGTCAGCCAGCGAGGTCAGCATGTTCACCGAGAACACCGCGCCCGCCACGCCCGCACCGAGTTCCTGAACCAATCCCGCTAGCGCCGCCGCGCCAACAAGCTGCTCGGTTCCGTCGAAGGCAAAGAGGATGATCGGCACCGCGACAAGAGAGCAGACCACAGCAACAAGAACGTTGAGTAGAAAGAACCGCCATGGGCCGCGTCCGAACCAACGACGAAAGCCATAGCCCCAGACGACAGCACCCGCAATCTGCACGAGTGCGAACCACCACCCGCTGAAGTCGCCGTTCATGAGGTTTCCCACGAGGTTGGTTCCCACCCCGACGGCCGCTCCCACCCATGGCCCGAAGGCGAAGCTGGCGAAGGCCGTGCCCACCATGTCTAGATAGACCGGCACGTGCAGCGCACTGACGGAGAAGTTCAGGGCATGGTTCAGTCCCATCACGGCCACGCAGAGCACGACGGAGAAGAGGGGAAGCAACCCTCTTGCATCGGCTCCGATCAGGAGCGTGCTGTTGGCACGGTCGTCATGGGGTCTCACCGAATCGTCCCGCGCCGCGAGCGCTCGAAGTCGCCACGCGGTGGCTTCGTCGTGGCTTCGGCCAAGGGCGTGGACGATCTCTTCGACGAGCTCGGCGTTGAGTCGCTTGCGACCCGGACGGAACACGTCATAGACAGAGGATCTGGCCACCCTCGCCGCCGCGGGAGCAACGCCTCGTGCCTCGCGGTTCTGTGCGATGCGGGTCGCCAGCTCTGTGTAAGACGGAGCGCCGGCTTGCACGCGAAGGCGCTGAAGTGCGCTGGCGAAGTCGTCATAGGACTCCACGGACGACTGGTGCGCCGTCGGTTCGTTGAGAGTCACAGTTCGACGCTAACTCATCTGCGGCGAGGGCCGACAGTGCGTTGAGTGGGTTTCTGTGGGCGTGCGATGGCGGGCAGGCGTCGTGGTTCTGGTCGTCGGGGGCCGTTTGGGTTTGTTTGGGTTTGCGTCGGATGGGTGTCTTGCCGGTGCGTCGTCAATAGCGTTGTTGGTGACAGCAGGTTCAGGTTGTGTCCTTCACGCCTGACGTCTTGACCGGAGCAGATCACCCATGGCCGCGCGCATCCCTCAGAAAGCTCAGGCGACCGAAGAACCGGCCGCAGAACAGGGCACCGACACCCCTGAACCGTCGAGGTCGCACACAGGGCCGTCAGCAACAGAAGCTAACCAGCCTGAAGCCGATGCAAAGTCGCGTCGTCGCCTGCCCCGCAAGCGCGTTCGCATCCCCATCATCGCAGCCGTCACCGCAATAGTGCTTGGCGTCGGCGGCTGGCTGATCTACACCAACGTTCAGCTCGCTCAGGCGAAGGACGCCTACGAGACCTCACTCAGCGAACTCAGCGCCACTCAAGAAGCTGCCGACACCGCCAACGCAGAACTCGCCGCTGCTCTCGCCACCCTCTCGGCACACGTTGACATTGCAGAACAACTCGTCTCGCTGCTTGGTGATGATGGCGACATTCTCCAGGCCGCTGGCGCAACCACCGTCGATGCGAGGGCTGTCCTTGAGGCGACCAGTCCCACCGCCCCATCGAGAACCGCTGGAGAGCTTTCAGAGAGTCCCACGGTCGAAGAATATGACGTGCTTCGAGCGAAGGTAGATGAGCTTGTGGCAACCGTCGTGGCCTACACGACCATGCTCAACGAGCGGATCACCGCGCTCACGACGAGCAACACAGAGTTGACGGTCGCGTGGCAGGCGCAGACGGCTACGGTTCCTGATGTGGTCGAAGCCGCTCTCGCCGCGAACGCCAATGGGTCTCAGGGGACGAAGGATGCGGTGACCGCCGCTGGCGAGGCGCTTACTGCCCTCGAAGACCCACTCGACTCAGAAGCAGTGGAACTGTGGCAAGCGTTGCAATCCACAGCCTCAACGCTCGCCAGCGAAGAGAAGGCATATCAGGATCAGAAGGCTGCTGAGGAAGAGGCCGCTCGCCAGCGTGCTCGTAATAACTCGGGTGGAGGTAATCCCGGCTCTGGTGGTGGAAACCAGGGTGGGGGTAATCCTGGTGGCGGAGGGTCCTCGGCTCCTTCAATGCAGGAATTAGAGGCTTCCTTGGCTGCCTATTTGGGTATTTCAGCCAGCCAGGTTAATTGCTACCCCATTCCCAGGGGTTCCCGTTGTGATTACCCCGGCGGTTATTCGATAGTTACGATTTAGCTCGCCATTGCCACGGGTAGCTCATCCCACACGGTTTTGCCCACTTCGACAGCATGGCACTCCACCGCCCCCATCGAAGACTGCTGACCCTCGAAGCTCCCACCCGCACCTCATGTGCCGAGTCGCCCCACAGAAGCAGGGCCGATCTACGGATGCCGGGCGACACGCCGAGGGTCGGCCCTGCATCCGTAGAACCACCCTGCATCCGTGCGCCGCGACACCTCGCCCGAAGGCGACGGCTAGCGCACGAGCAGCGCCACCGTTTCGAAGTGGTGCGAGTGGGGGAAGAGGTCAAGCGCGCTGAGAGCCGCGACATCCCACCCCAGACCACGAAAGGTGCCGAGATCTCGGGCGAGAGCCACCGGGTCGCAAGCGACGTAGGCGATAGCGGCGGGATGCAACCCGCTCACCGCTTCGACGACCGCCCGCCCCGCGCCCGCGCGCGGCGGGTCGAGCACCAGCACGCCCCCGTCAAAGCCCGCAGCATCCCGAGTATCGAGCCCCGCGAGATAGCGGTCGACCCTCGCGGCCACGGCGTGCACGGGCAGATCCGCAAGATTCGCCTTCGCGTGCTCGCTTGCCCGCGCGTTCGATTCCACGGTGACGACGCGAGCACCACCGAGTTCACCAAGAGTCGCCGCGAAGACGCCGACGCCGCCATAGAGATCGAGATGCGCGGCATTCGCGCTCACACGCCCGACCAGAAGTGTGCGCAGCTCGGCGTCGAGTGCCGTGGCTGCCCCCTGATGCACCTGCCAGAAGCCACCCACATCCATGTCGAAGCGCCGGGTGCCGACCCGCTCCCACACGACCTCGCCCTTGGCTGACGAGCCGCCTGACGCCAGAACCCGTACCCGCCCGTCGCCCGGTTCGACCAGGCCGATCCGCCCCGGCGCCTGCATCTTCAGCGCGGTGAACGCTTCTGCGATCGCGGGCCGCGCAAGCGGAAGCTGCGTCACCTCGATCACGCGATGACTGCGTGCGGCAAAAGGACCGATGCGCCCTTCGGCGTCGGCGTGCACCGTCACCCGCGTGCGCCACCCGGTGCCGTCGGAATCATCGATCCCGCGCACCTCTGGAGCGCCCAATCCCTCGCCCGCGAAGCGGTCAAGCGCCTCTGCGAGCACCTGCCGCTTGAGCACGCGCTGGTGGGCGAGATCGATATGGCCGAGGTCTGCACCGCCGGGGCGGTCTGCAGGATCGTGGGAGATGTCGGCCTCGGGCCAGATGTGCGCACGGCGGTGCGGCGAAGCATCCAGAACCTCTAAGGCAGCGGCCCGCCAAAACCGCTTGCCCTCGTCAGCGGCGTCATCGAGCCGTGCGCGAACCCGCTCGCCCGGGATGGCATCAGAGACGAACACCACCCGCCCCTCGTGGCGTGCGACGCACACACCGCCATGAGCGATGGCGGTCACGTCGAGTTCGAGGATGCGGCTCACTCCCCCACGCTACCCGGCAACGCGCCGCCGCGCCCGAACCCTAGGCTGGACGCATGCGCGTGTGCCTGGCCTCGACCTCCCCCGCCCGACTGATGCTGCTGCGTCAGGCGGGCATCGATCCGATCATCCTCGCGCCAGAGGTCGATGAAGACGCTGTCGCAGCCGACGCGGCACGCGATGGCGCACTCGCGCCCGAAGAGCTTGTGCTGCTGCTCGCGCGCGCGAAGGCTGCGGATGTCGCCCTTCGCCTCGCCGCGTCGCAGCCCGACTTCGATGGCGTGGTCATCGGCGGCGACTCGATGTTCGCGCTCGACAGGCAGCTCTATGGAAAACCCCACACCGCCGAAGAAGCCACCCGCCGTTGGCGCGAGATGCGCGGGCGCACGGGCATTCTGCACTCGGGCCACGCCGTCTATCGCCTCGCCCCGGGAGCGCCGCCGCGCGAGGCCTTCGCGACGGCCCTGGCATCGGTCACCTTCGCCGCCGATGTCACCGACGAAGAGATCGCCGCCTATGTGGCATCCGGTGAACCCCTGCTCGTCGCCGGAGCCTTCACGATCGACAGCCTTGGCGGGCCATTCATCGAAAGGGTTGAGGGCGACCCCTCCACGGTCGTCGGCATGTCGCTGGTCACCGTGCGCCGCCTGGTGCGCGAACTCGGGGCCGACTGGCCCGCTCTCTGGCGCGCTTCGTAGACTCCCCGCTACCCCTTCTTGGTTTTCTTGTCGAAACCTGTCAAACAGATGGGGTGTGGTGTGGCTAGGCTGGAACGCATGCCCGACATCGCCAAGGTGCTCATCGCCAACCGCGGCGAGATCGCCGTTCGCATCATCCGTGCCGCTGGTGACAGCGGAATCGCCTCGGTCGCCGTCTACGCCGATCAGGACCGGGATGCCATGCACGCCCGCCTCGCCGACGAAGCCTATGCGCTCGGCGGCACGACCAGCGCCGAGACCTATCTGCAGATCGACAAGATTCTCTCGATCGCCCGTCGCTCGGGTGCCGACGCCGTGCATCCCGGCTATGGATTTCTGGCCGAGAACGCCGACTTCGCCCGCGCCGTGATCGATGCCGGGCTCGTGTGGATCGGTCCCTCGCCCGAGGCCATCGAAGCCCTGGGCGACAAGGTGACCGCCCGGCACGTGGCCGAGAAGGTCGGTGCCCCCCTCGCCCCCGGCACACCCGGCCCGGTCAGCGGCGCAAAGGAAGTGATCGCCTTCGCCAAAGAGCACGGCCTGCCGATCGCCATCAAGGCCGCCTACGGCGGCGGCGGGCGCGGCCTCAAGGTCGCCCGCGAACTCGACGAGGTCGCCGAACTCTTCGAGTCGGCCACGCGCGAGGCGGTCGCGGCCTTCGGGCGCGGCGAGTGCTTCGTCGAGAAGTATCTCGACAAACCCCGCCACGTCGAGACGCAGTGTCTTGCCGATGCCGCAGGAAACGTCGTCGTCATCTCAACCCGCGACTGCTCTTTGCAGCGCCGCCATCAGAAGCTCGTCGAAGAGGCCCCCGCGCCCTTCCTCAGCGAAGAGCAGAACCGCCAGCTCTATGAAAGTTCCAAGGCGATCATGCGCGAGGTCGGCTACGTCGGAGCCGGAACCTGCGAGTTTCTGATCGGGGCCGACGGCACCGTCTCTTTCCTTGAGGTCAACACCCGCCTTCAGGTGGAGCATCCGGTCTCTGAAGAAGTCACCGGCATCGACCTCGTGCGCGAGCAGTTCCGCATCGCCGCGGGCGGCACGATCGACTACGACGACCCCGAGCCGCGTGGTCACTCCATCGAGTTCCGCATCAACGGCGAAGACGCCGGTCGCAACTTCTTGCCTCAGCCGGGGCCTATCAAGGTCTTCAAGACTTTCGGCGGGCCCGGTGTGCGCCTCGACTCGGGTGTGACCGCGGGCGACACGGTATCGGGCGCTTTCGACTCGCTGCTGGCGAAGATCATCGTCACCGGCCGTGACCGCGCCGAGGCGCTGGAACGTGCTCGCCGCGCCCTCGACGAGTTCGAAGTCTCGGGGATGCCGACGGTGCTCCCCTTCCACCGCAAGGTCGTGCGCGACCCGGCCTTCACCGCAGAGGACGGCACCTTCGGGGTCTACACACGGTGGATCGAGACCGAGTTCGACAACGACATCCCCCCGTGGGATGGCGAACTGGAATCTCTCGCCCCCACCGAGGCGCGCCACACCGTCGTCGTCGAGGTTGCCGGCAAACGTCTCGAGGTTTCGCTCCCCGATCGCGTGGCGGTCGCCGCGGGCACGGCTGGTCGCCCGGTGATCGTTCCCCCCTCGCGCCGCGACCACACCGTGCTCGGTCACCCGGGAGCATCCGGTGACGCGGTGAAGTCGCCCATGCAGGCGACGATCGTGAAAATCGCCGTCGAAGAGGGCCAGCAGGTCGTCAAGGGCGATCTGGTCGTCGTGCTCGAAGCGATGAAGATGGAGCAGCCCATCCAGGCCCACAAGGACGGCACCATCGGCTCGATCAACGGTGCGCCGGGTGAGACGGTCTCGGCCGGCCACCAACTGCTCACGATCAGCTAAGGCCGCGCGCCTCAGCCCTGGATGAGTTGGTGCATCGCGCGGGTCGCGTCGGTGATGCTGCCCGTGAGCGAAGGATAAGCCGCGAACACCCGGGCGATCTGCTCGGTGGTCAGGCGTCGCTCGACCGCGATGGCGAGGGGATAGATCAGTTCGGATGCCTTCGGCGCGACGATCACGCCACCGAGCACCGTGCCGCTGCCTTTGAGGGCGATGATCTTCACGAAGCCGTCCGTGATGCCCATCATCTTCGCGCGGGCATTGGCGGCAAGCGGAAGCTTGTGCACGATGCCGTCGACCGCGCCCGATGCCACATCGGCCTCCGAGGCACCGATGGTCGCGATCTCGGGTGCGGTGAAGATGTTCGCGGTGATCCGGCGCTGCTCCAGCGGGATGACGATGTCACCGAGGGCGTGAAAGACCGCGGTGCGACCCTGCATCGCAGCAACCGAGGCGAGGGGAAAGAAGTTCGTGCAGTCACCGACGGCATAGATGTTGGGCACCGAAGTGCGGGCGACCCGATTCACTCGCACATGCCCCGAGGGTTCGAGTTCGACCCCGGCTTCTTCGAGGCCGATATCGGCCGTGTTCGGGATGGAGCCCACCGCCATCAGGCAGTGGCTGCCCTCGACGGTGCGCCCGTCTTCGAGGGTGACGACGACCCGTTCACCGAGGCGCTGCACGGCGGTGGCGCGCGAGCGGGCGAGCACTTGCATCCCGCCTCGGGTGAAGACCTGTTCGAGCACGGTCGCGGCGTCCTGATCCTCGCCGGGAAGCACCCGCTCGCGGCTGGAGACCAAGGTGACCTGTGCGCCGAGGTTCATATAGGCAGAGGCGAACTCGGCGCCGGTGACCCCCGAGCCAACGACGATGAGGTGCTCGGGCAGCGTCTTCATTCCGTAGAGCTGTGTCCAGTTGAGGATGCGTTCCCCGTCGGGCTGCGCGCTCTCCAGTTCGCGGGGCGAGGCACCCACCGAGACGATGAGCGTATCCGCCTCGACCCGCTCGATAGCGCCATCGTCGGCGAGCGCGGTGACGACCACCGCGTTGCGTCCGTCGAGCCTGCCCTGCCCGATGATGATGCGCACCCCGGCATCCACGAGCGTCTGACGCATATCGTCGGACTGTTGGCGCGCGAGCGAGAGCAGCCGCGCGTTCACGGCGGCCAGATCGATCGTGACCTGTGGCGTGTGGGCGACGCCTTCGGCATCGGTGACGAAGAATTGCACACCCAGTTCGCTCGCCTCTGAGATCGCGACGGCAGCGTCAGCGGTGGCGATGAGGCTCTTCGAGGGCACCACGTCGGTCAGCACAGCGGAGCCGCCGACCCCCACCCGTTCGACGAGCGTGACCTGCGCCCCGAGCTGCGCCGCCGAGAGTGCCGCCTCATAACCGCCGGGGCCGCCGCCGAGCACGACGACACGGGGAGACTGCGAGAAGGCCGAGGGCATGAGAACCATTCTTCCGCACTTCTCGTCGGGCTCCCCCAACTCATAGAGTGGGAGGATGGCCGATTCAACGACGAACCCCCTCGACGACGCTGCCGCCGATCCCTTTGAGATCGCGGCGCGCGCTGCTGCAGACCTCGCGCGACTCAGTGGTGTCGATCGGCACGATGTGGCCCTCACGCTCGGCAGCGGCTGGGGAAAGGCCGCCGATCTGATCGGAGAGACGGTGGCAGAAGTTCCCGCCACCGAGGTCACCGGCTTCTCCAAGCCCGCCGTCGAAGGGCACGGCGGGATGCTGCGCAGCATCCGCACCCCCGGCGGAAAGCATGTGCTCGTGATCGGCGCACGCACGCACTACTACGAAGCGCACGGTGTGCGCCGGGTCGTGCACTCGGTGCGCACGGCTGCCGCGGCGGGGGCGACGACCATGGTGCTCACCAACGGTGCCGGAGGCATCAAGGAAAGCTGGTCGCCCGGCCAAGCCGTTCTGATCAGCGACCACATCAACCTCACCGCCGACTCGCCCCTCGAGGGGGCGACGTTCATCGACCTGAGCGATCTGTACTCGACGCGCCTTCGCGAGATCGCCCGCAGCATCGACCCCTCTCTCGACGAGGGCGTGTACTGCCAGTTCCGCGGGCCGCACTACGAGACCCCGGCAGAGGTGCAGATGGCAAAGGCCATCGGCGGGCACATCGTCGGTATGTCCACGGCGCTCGAAGCCATTGCGGCGCGCCAAGCGGGCATGGAGATTCTCGGGATTTCGCTCATCACTAACCTCGCCGCGGGCATCCAGAAGACCCCCCTCAGCCACCAGGAGGTCATCGAGGCGGGCAAGACGGCAGAGCCCGTGATCTCGGCGCTTCTGGCGCGGATCGTCGGGGCGCTATGAGCGAGGCTCTCGCCGCGGCGCGTGCCTGGCTGCGCCAGGACCCCGACCCCGAGACCCGTGACGAACTCGCCGCCCTCGTCACGGGTGCTGCCGCGGGCAGGGCAGAAGCCATTGCCGAGGTGGAAGAGCGCTTCGGTGGCCGACTGGCCTTCGGCACCGCCGGTTTGCGCGGAGCACTGGGCGCCGGCCCCACACGGATGAACCGGGTGCTGGTGATCCAGGCCACCGCCGGTTTCGCCGCATACCTTCGCGCCCGCACGCACACGCCCACGGTCGTCGTCGGCTACGACGGGCGCAAGAACTCGAAAGTGTTCGCGCTCGACGCCGCCGAGATCTTCGCCGGGGCGGGGCTGCGCACGATCCTGTTGCCTCGACTGCTGCCGACGCCGCTGCTCGCCTTCGCGGTGCGACACCTCGGCGCAGACGCCGGAGTGATGGTCACCGCGAGCCACAACCCCCGCGAAGACAACGGATACAAGGTCTACCTCGGCGGGGCCGACGAGGGCTCGCAGATCGTCTCCCCCGCCGATATTGAGATCGCCGCCGCCATCGAAGCGGTCGCCGCCGGTGACATCGGCGCGCTTGCCCGTTCGGGCGACTATGAGATCGCCGAAGAGGGGGTGGTGCGCGCCTATGTCGAAGCGACCGCCTCGCTCGCCACGGCATCCGAGAGCACCGAGGGCATGAACTGGGTCTACACCCCCATGCACGGCGTCGGCTATGAGACCTTCGCGGCGGTGCTGGAGTGCGCCGGATACCCGGCACCGCACATCGTCGCCGAGCAGCAGCATCCCGACCCCACGTTCGGCACCGTCGCCTTCCCTAATCCCGAAGAGCCGGGCTCGATGGATCTCGCCTTCGCCCTGGCGCGCACGGTCGACGCCGAGTTCATCGTTGCGCATGACCCGGATGCCGACCGCCTCGCCATCGCGATTCCGGATGCCGGTGCCGAAGACGGCTGGCGCCGCCTCACCGGCAACGAGGTGGGCCTGCTTCTGGGTGCCCGCGCCGCCGTCAACGCCGAAGGCAGAGCGGGGGCGAGCGTGTCGTGTTCGCTCGTCTCTTCTCCCGGGCTCCGTGTGGTCGCCGAGCGCCATGGGCTCGGCTACACCGAAACGCTCACCGGCTTCAAGTGGGTCTCTCGCGTGCCCGGCCTCGTCTACGGTTTCGAAGAGGCGCTCGGCTATCTCGTCAACCCCGAGACCGTGCGCGACAAAGACGGCATCTCGGCATCGATGGCGATGCTCGATCTGATCGCGCAGGCCCGTGCGCGCGGCGCCACGATCAGCGATCTTCTGGCCGAGTTCGGCGCGAACTACGGATACTTCGCCAGCGGCCAGGTGTCGGTGCGAGTCTCGGATCTCGCCGTGATCGCGCAGACGATGGCATCCCTGCGCTCGGCACCGCTCACGCGCATCGGCGAGACCGAGGTCACGCTGGCCGAAGACCTCTTGCGCGAAGGCGGCGAGCTGCCCCCCGGCAACGTGCTGCGCTACCACCTCGAAGACGGCTCGCGCGTGATCGTGCGCCCGAGCGGCACCGAGCCCAAGCTCAAGGTGTATCTGGACACCCAGGCGGCTTCGGCCGAGGATGCCGCGGCAGCCCTGGCACGCGTGGAGGTGGCCGTGCGCCTTCTTCTCGACGAGCACGGGAGAAAGTGATCATGAGCGGCAGATACGCGGTCATCGGCGCGGGTCCTTCCGGCCTGTCGGCGGCGCGCGCCCTGCAGCAGAACGGCATCACGGTTGACGGCTATGAGGCCTCCCACGGCGTCGGTGGGCTCTGGGACATCGACAACCCCCGCAGCACGATGTATGCCTCGGCCCACCTCATCTCTTCGCGCACCACAACCGAGTTCGCCGAGTTCCCCATGCGCTCAAAGGTCGACTACCCCAGCCACCGCGTGCTCCGCGAATACTTCCAAGAGTTCGCCGACCACTTCGGATTGACCGGGCTCTTCCGCTTCGAGACCCGTGTGACGGCGCTCGAACCCCATGACGGCGGCTGGAATCTCACCGCCGTGGGGGCCGATGGCACAGAGCAGACGCGCTGGTATGCCGGGGTCGTGCTCGCCAACGGCACGCTCGCTGAGCCCCATGTGCCGCGCTTCGCGGGCGAGTTCGCGGGCGAGATGCTGCACACGAGCGCCTACAAGCATCCCTCGCAACTGAGCGGACGCCGGGTGCTCATCATCGGCGCCGGAAACTCCGGATGCGACATCGCCGTCGACGCGGTGCACCACGCCGAGTCCATCGACATGAGCGTGCGTCGCGGATACTACTTCGTGCCGCGCTACATCTTCGGCCGGCCCAGCGACACCCTGAACCAAGGCAGACCCCTCCCCCGCCCCATCAAACAGTTCGTCGACAAGAGGATTCTTAAGGCTTTCACGGGCGACCCCGTGCGATTCGGCTTTCCCAAACCCGACTATCGCCTCTATGAATCCCACCCCATCGTGAACACCCAGATTCTTGGGCATCTCGGTCAGGGCGATCTTCGCATCCGCGCCGACATCGACCGTTTCGACGGCCACACCGTGCACTTTCGCGACGGCAGCTCGGATGACTACGACATGATCCTGCTGGCGACCGGATACCTGCTCGACTACCCCTTCGTGGCCCGCGAGCACCTGAACTGGACGGCGGCGAGCCCGCACCTGTTCCTCAACGCCTTTCCCCCGAGCTTCAACGGACTGTACCTTGTGGGAATGATCGAGGCATCCGGTATCGGCTGGCAGGGCCGCTACGAACAGGCTCAGATCGTCGCCGCCTACATCGAGGCCGTTGAGCGCGACCCGGCGCGCGCCGCGCGTTTTCGTGCGCGCGTGCAGGGCGAACCCTGGCCGGATGTCACGGCGGGCTACACATATCTCGGACTTGATCGAATGTCGTACTACGTCAACAAAGACGCCTACCGGGCCGCGGTACGCCGCGAGCGCGAGGCACTAGAGGAGCGCACATGAACGTCGATGAAATCACCCTGAACTTCGCCCCAGGAAGCCTCATCATCCTGAACGTCGTTCTTGCCTTGATCATGCTCGGGATCGCCCTGGATACGGCACCGAGCGATTTCAAGGCGGTGGTGAAGCATCCCAAACCCTTCGCCATCGCGATCCTCGCGCAGCTACTTCTGCTGCCGGCGGTCACTTTCCTTCTGACGCTCGTGCTGCCGGTGACGGCGTCGATGGCGCTCGGCATGATCCTCGTGGCCTCGTGCCCGCCGGGAAACATCTCTCAAGTGCTCACGCACCGCGCCGGGGGCAATGTCGCCCTCTCGGTGTCGATGACGGCGGTTGCCAACCCGCTCTACATCTTCTTCCTGCCGCTGTCGGTGGCGTTCTGGGGTTCGCTGCACCCGGGCGCGCGCGAGATTCTACAGACGGTCGCGCTCGACCCGCTGCAGATGCTGCTCGACATCTTCTTGATCATCGGCCTGCCCTTCATCATCGGTCTCGGCGTGCGGGCGAAGTTCCCCGCCTTCGCGAAGAAGGTGCAGCCTTTCGTGAAGTGGTTCAGCCTGCTCGCGCTCGTCGGTTTCATCGTCGTCGCCCTCGTCGGCAACTGGAGCACCTTCATCGCGGTGCTCGGCCTGGTGGTGCTGGTCGTCACCATTCACGACGGCGTCGCCCTCGCGATCGGATACAGCACCGCGCGCCTCGGCGGCCTCGCCACGCGCGAACGCAAAGCGATGACCTTCGAAGTGGGCATCCGCAACGCCGGCCTCGGTCTCGGCCTCATCTTCGCCTTCTTCGACGGCCTCGGCGGCATGGCGATCGTCGCCGGATGGTGGGGCATCTGGGACATCGTCGCCGGCCTGCTTGTCGCGGGCCTGTGGGCACAGCACACCAAACGCCGCACCGGTGCCATCACCGGCGACACCTCGGGCAAGGCCATCGAGTGAGCCGAGTGCTCGTGACCGGCGGCGCGGGCTTTCTCGGCTCGCACGTCGCCACGGCCCTCGCGGCGCGCCCCGATGTCGAGACAGTCGTCTCGGCGGATGTGCGCCTCGGGGCCGAGGCGCGGGCGGGCGTCGTCGATGTCGTGCTGGACGTGACCGACGCCGCCGCCATCGCACCGCTCCTGCGAGAACACCGTATCGACACCGTCGTGCACCTCGCCGCCATCGTGAATCCGGGTCGGGATGCGGCTCTGGAGTACCGCGTAGACGTCGAGGGCTCGGCGCACGTGCTCGCGGCGTGCGTGCAGACCGGGGTGCGCCGGATCGTGGTGTCGTCATCCGGAGCGGCCTACGGCTACCACGCCGACAACCCGCAATGGCTGAACGAGGATCACCCCCTGCGCGGCAACGACGCCTTCCCCTATGCGCGCCACAAGCGTCTCGTCGAGCAGATGCTCGCGCAGTATCGGGTGTCGCATCCGGGCCTGCAGCAGGTGATCTTCCGCATCGGCACGATCCTGGGGCCTACGGTGCGAAACCAGATCACCGCCCTCTGGGACAGCAAGCGGCTTCTGCGCATCGCCGGCTCTGACTCGCCCTTCGTCTTCATCTGGGTCGAGGATGTCGCCGCCGCCATGGTGCGCGCGGCGACCGAGGGGCCACCCGGCATCTACAACGTCGCCGGTGACGGAAAGATGACCGTCGCCGAGATCGCCGCGCGCCTCGGCAAGAAGACGCTGACGATCCCCGCCTGGTGTCTTGCCGGCATCCTCCGGCTCGCTCGGGTGCTGCGCCTCAGCGAACACGGCCCGGAGAAGGTGCCGTTCCTGCGCTATCGCCCGGTGCTCGCCAACGAGCGGCTCAAGAGCGAGTTCGGCTTCACCCCGCAGCGCAGCTCACGCGAGGCCTTCGAGGCATATCTGCACAGTCACCCCGGCGTGGTCGCAGCACGATGAGCGGGCGGTGCCAGAGCGGCACGAGGTGACGAAGGGGCGGGCTAGGCGTCGAAACCCTCGGCGATGAGTTCGATGAGCTCCTCGCGCTGCTCGACAGGCAGAAACGCCGCCGAGGCCGCGTTGAACTGGAAGGTTTCGAGGTCATCGAGCCCGTAGTCGAAGGCATCCACAAGCCGCGCCAATTCGCGCGTGAGCGAGGTCTCGCTCATCGTGCGGTTGTCGGCATTGACCGTCACGGCGAAGCCGAGCTGGTAGAGCAGGTCAAAGGGGTGGTCGGCGAACTCGCTCCCCCAGGCGGCGATGGCACCGGTCTGCAGATTCGAGGAGGGCGAGAGCTCCAGCGGAATCTCACGGTCGCGCACCCAGCGCGCCAGTTCACCGAACTGCACCTGCACCTCATCGCCCGAACGGTTCATGACCTGAAGATCCTCGGCGATGCGCACGCCGTGTCCGAGACGCAGCGCGCGGCCGTCGAGAAGGGCCGAACGAATGGATGCCGGCCCCGCCGCCTCTCCGGCATGCACCGTCACCGGAAAAAAGTGCGAGGCCAGGTAGTCGAATGCCGCACGGTGATCCGAGGGCGGAAAGCCCTCTTCGGGGCCGGCGATGTCGAAACCCACGGCACCCCGGCCTCGAAACGCTACCGCGAGTTCGGCGATCTGCCGAGCACTGTCGGTGTGGCGCATCGCGCTGATGAGTTGCCCGGTGCGGATGCTGCGCCCCGCGCCGGCCGCGGCATCCTCGCCCTCTTCAAGCCCTTGCTGCACGGCCTCGACCGTCTCTTCGAGACTGAGGCCGCCGGCGAGATGCTGCTCGGGCGCCCAGCGCACCTCGCCATAGATCACCCCGTCGGCGACGAGGTCTTCGACGAACTCACGCGCGATGCGCCGGAGGCCTTCTTTGCTCTGCATGACGGCGGTGACGAGGTCGAAGCTTCTCAGATATTCCACGAGCGAACCCGACTCGCTCCGCTCACGAATCGAGAGGCGAAGGGCTGCCGGGTCATCGCTAGGCAGCTCAAGACCGTGCTGGGCCGACAGCTCGATGATGGTCTCTGGGCGCACCCCGCCGTCGAGATGATCGTGCAGAGAGATCTTCGGCAGCGATCGCAAAGAGACGCCGTCGAGCTCGCGATCACCGTGCTGTTCGATGGACATGAGTTATCTCCTGAGGGCCGAGGGGATGGCGAGGCGAATGCTGTCAGACTACGCGGTGATGCGCTCGCGCACGAGGGCCGCGCGTTCCGGGGCCGTGTCGCCCACGGCCCACGCGCCCTCGACGGCCTCCAGCGCCCGGTCGAATCGCGCGGCATCGTCGGCGAGCAGGGTGAACAGCGGCTGGCCGGCAACCACCTCATCCCCCGGCTTCGCGTGCAGATCGATGCCCGCGGTGTGCACGACGAGGTCTTCCGCGCGGGCGCGCCCGGCTCCGAGACGCCAGGCGGCGACGCCGAAAGCGAGCGCGTCCATCTCGGTCACGACCCCCGAGGCGGTGGCGGTGACCACATGCGTCTCGCGCGGCGTCGGCAGTGCCGCATCCGGATCGCCCCCCTGTGCGCGAATCATCTCGCGCCAGACATCCATCGCCCGACCGTCATCGAGCGCGCGCTCGACATCGGCATCGAGGTGACCGGCCAGAGCGAGCATCTCACGCGCGAGCACGACGGTCAGCTCGCGCACATCGGCGGGGCCGCCGCCGGCAAGAATCTCCACCGACTCACGCACCTCGTTGGCGTTGCCGATGGCCAGACCCAGCGGCACCGACATATCGGTCAGCAGCGCCGTGGTGGCCACCCCCGAATCGGTGCCGAGGGCGACCATGGTGCGCGCGAGCTCGCGCGCACGGTCGAGGTCTTTCATGAAGGCACCCGAACCGAACTTCACATCGAGCACGAGGGCGTCGGTGCCCTCGGCGATCTTCTTCGACATGATGCTGGATGCGATCAAGGGAATCGCCTCGACGGTCGCCGTGACATCCCGCAAGGCATAGAGGCGCTTGTCGGCGGGGGCGAGACCTGAGCCTGCCGCGCAGATGACCGCGCCGACGTTCACCAGTTGGTCGAACATCTCCTGGTTCGTCAGTTCCGCGCGCCACCCCGGAATGGACTCCAGCTTGTCGAGCGTGCCCCCCGTGTGACCCAGGCCGCGCCCCGAGAGCTGCGGCACCGCCACACCGAAGGATGCCACAAGGGGCGCCAGGGGCAGGGTGATCTTGTCGCCCACGCCCCCCGTGGAGTGCTTGTCCACCGTGCGCTTGGCAATGGTGTCAAAACTCATCCGCTCACCGGATGCGATCATCGCCTCGGTCAGCACGCGAATCTCGTCGCGCTCCATCCCGCGCTGCAGCACCGCCATCGCGAAAGCCGCCATCTGCGCGTCAGAGACGTATCCGCGGGTGAAGGCGTCGACCATCCAGCGCAGCGCGTCTTCGGGCACCGCACCGCCGTCGCGCTTGATCGCGATCACCTGCACGGCGTCGAAGGGTTCGACGCTCATGCCTCGACCTCCGGAGCCTGCGCCCGGTGAAGATCGCGCGGGCCGAAAGCATCCGGCAGCACTTCGTCGATGGTGCGGATGCCGGACACGGTCTCCAGCAGCATCCCCGGCAGGGCGTGCTCGTAGAGCAGTTGTCGACAACGCCCGCACGGCATGATCGTCTCGCCGTCGTTGTTCACGCAGACGAAGGCGACGAGGCTGCCCCCGCCAGACATATGCAGTTCGCCCACGAGTGCGCACTCGGCGCAGAGACCGACGCCGTAGGAGGCGTTCTCCACATTGCATCCGGCGATGATCCGCCCGTCGGAGACGAGAGCCGCCGCACCCACCCGGTAGCGCGAATACGGTGCATAGGCGCGCCGCATCGCCTCGGTGGCAACGAGGCGCAGTTCACCCCAGTCGATATCGGTCATCGGCCGTTACTCCTTGATGTAGGGCTTGCCCGTGGCCGCCGGCGGGATCGCCTTGCCGACGAACAGCACCACGGCGATCAGTGTCACGAGGTACGGGACCGTCTGGATGAGGTCAGAGGGAATCTCCGAGCCGACCGGCACGGAACCCGCCCAGATTCTGAAGGCACGGCTGAAGCCGTAGAGCAGTGCCGCCAGCGCCGCATACAGGGGATGCCACCGCCCGAGGATCACCACGGCGAGGGCGATGAAGCCCTGACCCGCGCTCATCTCGCGAACGAAGGCGCCGACCGAACCGATCGTGAGCGCGGCACCGCCGAGGCCTGCGATGAGCCCCGCGGTGGTCACCGACCAGAAGCGTGTGCGGTTGACGTTGAGGCCCACGGTGTCAGCCGCCAGGGGGTGCTCACCCATCGCCCGGATGCGCAGGCCCAGCTTCGTCTTGAACAGCACTGCCCAGACCACGATCACGAGCGCGAACATCAGGTAGGTGATGACGTTCTGGCGGAAGAGCACCGGACCGATCACCGGGATGTCTGAAAGGAAGGGAATCGGCAACTGAGGGAAGAACCCGGGATTGTTGAGCTCGGCCGAGTTGCTGTTGAGCACCGAAGAGTACAAGAAGTTGGTCAACCCCACCACGAGCACGTTCAGCACGACACCGACGATGATCTGGTTGACGATGTAGGTGATCGAGAAGACCGCCAGCACGAGAGAGACCAGCGCCCCACCGAACATCGCGCCCAAAAGGCCCACCCAGAGGTTGCCCGTCATGCTCGCCAGCACCGCCGCGACGAAGGCACCCGCCAGCAGTTGACCCTCGATGGCGATGTTGACCACACCGACGCGCTCTCCGATGATGCCCGCCAGCGCACCGAAGATGACCGCGGTAGACAGGGCGAGCGTGCCGTTGAGCAAGAACACCACCTGCACGGTGCCGCCCGCGCCGGTCCACGCGAGCAGGCTCAGCAGAAAGAGGAACCCCGCGAGCACGGCGAACCACACACTGAACTTCTGCCGCTGAATCGCCCGCCATGCGGCAAAGGCCGCGATCATCACGAGCCCGATGCCGCAGATGATGCCGATCGTGCGGGGATTGGCGATGCTGGGATCAAGCGGGATGGCGGCGCTCTCATCCGTCCAGCGGAAGGTCACCGGCTCGGTCGACCCCAGAAAGCCGAAGACCACGAGCACGAGAAGCGCCGTCGCCCCATAGAGGATCGGCCCCTTCCAGGCGATCGGCAGGTGGGTTCCCGGCGTGCGGCCGGGCGCGGTGGCGAGCTTCGTTGCGGCGCTCATCCGCGGGCCTCCTCGTCTTCTTGGGCCGGCACTGCGGGTGCCGCCTCATCGGGTAACGGTGTATCGATCGAGGCCGCAGACATCGCCATCGAGCCTCCGCCGCGGAAGCCCGCGAAAGAGGGGTTGGCTTTGGGCAGCCGGAAGATCGCGCGCACCAGGGGAGGTGCGGCAACGAAGAGCACGATCAGACCCTGCACGACGCCGAGGATATCGGGCGAGACACCCACGAACTGCATCGAGGGGCCGGCCGCTTCCATCGCGCCGAAGAGGAGCCCCGCGAAAAGGATGCCGATGGCCGAGTTCTGACCGAGCAACGCCACCGTGATCGCGTCGAAACCGATTCCGGCATCCACCGAAGGCCCGAAACCGCCCGTGCGCCCGAGCGCCTGGTTCGCGGCCGCGACACCGACGAAAGCACCGGATGCGAGCATCGCGATGATGAAGACCTTCTTCGGATTGATGCCGGCGGTCTGGGCGGCGAGGGGGTTGTACCCGACCGCGCGGAAGCGGAAGCCGATCGACGAGCGCTCCATGAGCCACCAGTACACCGCCACCGCGATCAGGGCGAGGATGAATCCGAGGTGCAGCAGATAGCTCGGGCCGAGAATCTGGGGCAGCTGCGCGGTGGGCAGAGGCGGCCTGGTCGCCGGGTTCGAGCTTGTCGCCCCCGGGTTGAGGATCGAGGTGCGCATGAAGAAGGTGACGAAATACAGCGCGATGTAGTTCATCATGATCGTGACGATGACTTCGTGCGCACCGGTATAGGCGCGAAGCCATCCGACGATTCCCGCCCAGAGCGCGGCGCCGACGATGCCGAAGCCGACCGCGACGATCAGATGGATTCCGATCGGCAGCTCCATCTGAAAACTCGCCCACCCGGCAAAGGCGGCGCCGACGAGAATCTGACCTTGACCGCCGATGTTGAACAGGCCCACCCGGAAGCTCAGGGCGATGCCGAGACCGGCGGCAATGAGAGGCCCGGCGAAGCGCAGCGACTCGGTCAGCGGCTTGATCCCGCTCGCGAAGGTCTCTTGCGTCGGATCGAAGATCGCACCGCGGAACAGCCCCCAGAAGAAGCTTCCGACGACCGAGCCGATCGCGGCGAAGGTGTCGCCCGGCTGCTGGAAGAAGTAACCGAGGGCGCCGAGCACGACATCGTTGGTGAAGATGACCAGCAAGAGCCCGATGGCAAAAGCGGCGAGCACCGCGCACAGCGTGCGCACGAAGCCGCCCGCCATGATCTCGTGCATGATCTGATAGCCGCGGGTCGGCTCCGAGTCTGCCTGCACCTTCGCGAGCAGCTTCTCGTCTTTCTCGCGCGCGCCCATCACACCACCCCCGCCATGAGTTCACCGAGTCTCGAGCGTGCCGTATCCGGTGGCACGATGTCGAGAATGCGGCCGTGATACATCACGGCGATCCGGTCGGCGAGCGCGATGACCTCGTCGAGCTCGCTCGAAATGATGAGCACCGGGATGCCCGCGTCGCGTGCCGCGACGATCCTTTCGTGGATGAACTCGATGGAACCGACATCCACACCGCGGGTCGGCTGCGCCGCCACGAGCAGACGCAGCTCGCGCGACATCTCGCGGGCGACCACGACCTTCTGCTGGTTTCCGCCCGAGAGCCGCCCCGCCGGAACATCCGAGCCCTGTGTGCGCACGTCGAACTCTGCGATCTTCTCGTCTGCGAAGCGGTCGCGGAAGGCGAAGTCGATGCCGAAGGGGCCGGAGAACGGCGCCCCGTAGCTGCGGTCGAGCATGAGGTTCTCGGCGATGGTGAACTCACCGACCAGGCCGTCGCGTTTGCGGTCTTCGGGAATGTAGCCGACACCGGCATCCAATACCTCGTGCACGCCCGCTTTGGTGAGGTCTTGCCCGTAGAGCGAGATCTCGCCCTGCACGCGGCGCAGGCCCACGATCGCCTCGGCGAGCTCGGTTTGACCGTTGCCCTGCACGCCTGCGATGCCGAGAATCTCGCCCTGTCGAATCTGGAACGATACCCCGTCGAGCACGGTGTTGCGGAACTGGTCGTAGGCGACGAGATTGTTGACCTCGAAGGCCACCTCGCCCGGCTTGGCGGCATCCTTGTCGACGACGAGGTCGATCGCGTGGCCGACCATCATGGTGGCCAGCTCTGCCATGCTCGCCTGCGGCGATGCCGAACCCACGACCTTGCCGTGCCGGATGACGGTGATCGTGTCGGCCACCGCCTTCACCTCGCGCAGCTTGTGCGTGATGAACACGATCGAGGTGCCCTCCGCGGCGAGCTGACGCATGATCTCCATGAGCTCGTCGGTCTCCTGCGGGGTGAGCACGGCCGTGGGCTCATCGAGCACGAGCACTTTCGCGTCGTGCGAGAGCGCCTTGATGATCTCGACGCGCTGCTGAGCGCCCACCGAGAGGTCGCCGACGACGGCATCCGGATCGATATCGAAGCCGAAGCGCTCGGAAAGCTCGCGCACCCGCGCACGCGCGGTGCGCAGATCGAGGATGCCCCCGGCGTGTGTCGGCTCGAAACCGAGGATGACGTTCTCGGCAACCGTGAACACGGGGATGAGCATGAAGTGCTGGTGGACCATACCGATCCCCGCGCGCATGGCGTCTCCGGGGCCGTCGAAGTCTCGCACCTGCCCATCGAGCAGAATCTCCCCTTCGTCGGGGTCGTAGAGACCGAACAACACGTTCATCAGGGTGGATTTGCCGGCGCCGTTCTCGCCGAGGAGGGCATGTATCTGCCCTTCCTCGACCGTCAGCGAAATGGCGTCATTGGCCACGAGCGATCCGAAACGCTTCGTGATGCCGCGCAGTTCGAGCTTCATGCTTTCACGGTAGTGGCAACTCGCCTTCGCGCAAAAGGCGCCGGGGCAAAACTGCCGCCCCGGCGCCTTTTATTATCGCCTGAGATTAAGGAGTAACCATCGGGTCAATCGTGCCCGCAATGATGCCTGCCTTGAGCTCGTCGAGCTTTGCCTTGAGCGCAGCCGGAACTTCGCTGTCGAAGGCGTAGAACTCGCTCAGTGCCGTGCCGTCGTTCTCCAGCGTGCCGATGTACGGCGCGTTGTTGAACCCGGCTCCGTTCACCATCTCCGAGATGATGTCGAAGACGGCCTGGGTCATGCGCTTCTCCACCGAGGTCAGCACGCGCGGAGCGAGCTGCGGCTGGGTGAGGGCGATGTCCTTGTCAACACCGAGGAAGACCGCATCCTTGCCCGAAGCGACGATGGCGGCATCCGTGCCGGTGAACAGGCCACCGGCGACCGGGAAGATGACGTCAGCGCCATCGGCGAGGAAGGAGTTCGAGATCGACTGAGCGGTCTCGGTCGACTCGAAGTTGCCCACGAACTGGAAGGGCAGAACACGGATGTTCTCGCCCGAGTCCTTGCCGTACTGGAGTGCGCCGTTGCGGAAGCCCTCCATGAACACCGTCACCGAGTCGATTTCCATACCACCGTAGGTAGCGACAACGCCGGTCTCGCTGTAGGCAGCCGAGAGGTAACCGGCCAGGTAGCTGGACTGGTCCATCGCGTACATGATCGGCTTCAGGTTGTCGGTCATCGGCCAACCGTCGATCCAAGCGAAGTGCTTGGTGGGGTTCTCGTTGATGATGCGCTCGAGCGAGCCTTCCCACGAGAAGTTGAAGCCAACGGCGAAGGTGATGTCACAGTTCGCGCTGACGGCCTGCTGCAGGTTCGGGCCGAAAGCGTCAGGCGAGCTGGACTCGAAGGGCTGAACCTTGATGCCGAGTTCGGCTTCAGCCTTCTTCACGCCTTCCCAAGCAGCCTCGTTGAAGCTCTTGTCGTTGAAGCTACCTTCGTCGGAAACCGCGCAAGCGAGGAAGTCGACACCGGGACTGGTCGTGGGGCCAGTGGTGCCCGAAGGGGTAGGAGTGGGAGCCGGTCCACATGCGGCTAGGGCGAAGAGCAGGGCCGCGGCGCCAGTGACGCCGAGTACCTTCTTAGTGGTCGAGATGGTCAATGCAGCCTCCACTACATAGTTCACCGCGGATTTCGCGGCCAATCAACGTTACCGATTGTGACGGTGAGATGCCTAGGGATTCGTGCGGTTCGCGCCAGAATGTTACCGACGTGCAATGAAGCCAGGCGCCTCGCCTGTCACAGAACGTCGTCGCGACCGGTGAGCTTGAGCGAGTCGACCACGCTCTTGACGCGTTGCGCGTTCTCGATCGTGGTCACCAGCAGCGCGTCGGGAGTATCGACCACGACGATGTCGCGCACGCCGACGACGCTGATGACGCGAGGGGTCTGCGATACGAGGATGCCGCTGGCGGCATCCGAGAGCACCCGGGAGTTTCGGCCGAGCACCGCCAACTCGCCGGTGCGACCCCGCAGAACGAGCCGGGCGAGCGAGGCGAAATCCCCCACGTCATCCCATTCGAAATGCCCCGGGATCACCGCAAGCCGGCCCCTCTTGGCAGCGGGCTCGACGAGGGCATAGTCGGCGGATATCTTGGGGAGCTTCGGATAGACTCGGTCGACGGTTCCTCGACGCAGATCACGGTCATCCCAGGCTGCGGCGATTTCCATGAGCCCCTCGTACAGCTCGGGTGCGTGCAGAGCGAACTCTTCGAGAAGCACCCCGGTGCGAGCGACCAGAATCCCCGCGTTCCACAGATAGCTGCCCTCATCGAGATAGTGCTGGGCCGTCTCACGGTCGGGCTTCTCTACGAAACGCTCGACCCGGCGCGCCTCCGGGGCGCCAGGGATATCGATGGCATCGGCCACCTTGATATAGCCGAAGCCCACCGAAGGCTCTGTGGGAGTGATGCCGATCGAAACGATCTCCCCTGTGCGTGCCGCTTCGACCGCCTGCTGCACTGCCCAGTTGAACATCGGCATCCCGTGAACCACCTGGTCCGCGCTGAAGAATCCGATGATCATGTCGGGATGCCGATTGTGCAGGATTGCGGCGGCAAGACCGATCGCGGCGGCTGAGTCGCGTGACTCGGATTCGAGAAAGAGAACGTTGTCCGAAATGCCGTCAAGCTCCGCCTTGACGGCGGCCCGGTGCGCCCGCCCGGTGACCACCGCGACGCGATCCGGCCCCGCCAGGGGCACCAGACGATCCCAGGTGTCGCGCAAAAGCGAGGTGCCGGAGCCGGCGAGGTCGTGCAGGAACTTGGGAGTATCGGCACGCGAGAGCGGCCACAGGCGGCTGCCCGCGCCGCCCGCCGGAATGACCGCAAAGAAATCCTCGATAGGGGTGCTCATGCCTTACAGGATACGCGGCGTGACACGATGCACCGTTGCGCCCGGGTGCCGGGGAGTTACCGCGCCTTCGCCGGGCGCAATAGGATGGTGTCGATCGATGCGCCCCGCGCGCGCAACCGAACTGCACAGATCAGGGAGGACGGCCGTGTCCACAAGAACACGCGTGACACCGTCGATGTCGGAAACCACCTCCACAACCCCCCGCGGCACCCTCTACCGAGGCCGCGAAGGCATGTGGTCATGGGTGCTTCACCGCATCACCGGAATCGCGATCTTCTTCTTCTTGCTGGTGCACGTTCTCGACACGGCGTTGATCCGCGTCTCGCCCGAGGCCTATGACATCGTGCTGAGCGCCTACAAGAATCCGCTCATGGGCATCGGTGAGGTCGTGCTGGTCGCCGGCATCGTCTTTCACGCGATGAACGGACTGCGCATCATCCTGGTCGACTTCTGGGCCAAGGGCGCTCGCTACCACCGTCAGCTCTTCTGGGGTGTCATCGGCATCTGGGCCGTGCTCATGGCGGGCTTCATTCCGAGACATCTGATAAACGTCTTCTCAGGGGGTGGCCACTGATGTCCGTGTCCACCGCACCCGCGACCCGCAGACGCCGTCGCATCAACCTCGAGAAGTGGGGCTGGATCTTCATGCGCGCTTCGGGCGTGCTGCTGGTCGTGCTCATCTTCGGGCACCTTTTCGTCAACCTCATGCTCGGCGAGGGCATCCACGCCCTCGACTTCGCCTTCGTCGCGGGCAAGTTCGCCACACCCTTCTGGCAATGGTGGGACGTCATCATGCTCTGGCTCGCGCTCATCCACGGTGCCAACGGCATGCGCACGATCGTGAACGACTACACCACGAGTCGGCGTCTGCGCGCCGCGCTGGTCTGGGCGATCGGCTTGGCTGCGACGCTTCTGATCGTGCTCGGCACCCTGGTGGTGTTCACCTTCGACCCCTGCCTGGGCGTGACCGAGCAGAGCACGCTGTGGGAGATGTGCCAAGAAGTGGCCAAGGGTTCTTAGGAGAAACATCGGTGAGCACGCAGAGCCAGGGCGCCGTCGTGAAAGACGGCGTTCACTACCACGAGTTCGACATCGTCATCGTCGGCGCCGGTGGCGCGGGGATGCGGGCGGCGATCGAGGCCGGCCCCGGCGCTCGCACTGCCGTGATCTCGAAGCTCTACCCGACTCGCTCACACACCGGTGCCGCTCAGGGCGGCATGGCCGCGGCCCTCGCGAACGTCGAAGAGGACTCCTGGGAGTGGCACACCTTCGACACCGTCAAAGGCGGTGACTATCTCGTCGATCAGGATGCCGCCGAAATCCTCGCGAAAGAGGCGATCGACGCTGTCATCGACCTCGAGAACATGGGCTTGCCCTTCAACCGCACCCCCGACGGCAAGATCGACCAGCGCCGCTTCGGTGGTCACACTGCAGAACACGGCAAGACCCCGGTGCGTCGCGCCTGCTACGCGGCCGACCGCACCGGGCACATGATCCTGCAGACCCTGTTCCAGAACTGCGTGCGACTCGGCATCAACTTC
>CAZHIU010000005.1:24110-62874 GCA_964532555.1 uncultured Microbacterium sp. | reverse complement strand
GCCGGGCACGCAGCTGACGATGCGCACCTTCCACACGGGTGGTTCGGCATCCGCCGACGACATCACCCAGGGTCTGCCGCGTGTGCAGGAGCTCTTCGAGGCGCGTGCGCCCAAGGGTGCCTCGCCCATCGCGAAGGCCGACGGTCGCATCACGATCGAAGAGACCGAGAAGTCGAAGAAGGTCATCCTGACGCCCGACAACGGCGACGAGCCGGTTGTCTACCCGGTGCTCAAGCGCGCGACGCTGCTGGTCGAAGAGGGTCAGCACGTCGTGGTGGGTCAGCCGTTGCAAGTGGGCACACTCGACCCCAAAGAGATCATGCGCGTGCAGGGTGCTCGCGAGGTGCAGAAGTATCTCGTCGGCGGCGTGCAGGGGGTCTACCGCTCGCAGGGTGTGCCGATTCATGACAAGCACATCGAGGTCATCGTTCGCCAGATGCTGCGCAAGGTCACGGTGGTCGACCACGGTGACACGACGCTGCTTCCGGGTGAGATGGTCGACCTCAAGCGCTACCAGCAGATCAACCGCGAGACTGTCGCCGAGGGCAAGCGCCCGGCATCCGGTCGCCCGGAGCTCATGGGTATCACCAAGGCTTCGCTGGCGACCGAGTCGTGGCTGTCGGCGGCATCCTTCCAAGAGACGACCCGCGTGCTCACGCAGGCCGCGATGGAGGGCAAGCGCGATCCGCTCGTGGGCCTGAAAGAGAACGTCATCATCGGCAAGCTCATCCCGGCAGGAACGGGTCTGGCCAAGTACCGCAACCTCGTGGTCGAGGCCACGGAAGAAGCCAAGAGCGAGCGGTACCCGAACCGCATCTTCGCCTCTGACGGCGGCTACGCTGACACCGACTATGGCTACGTCGACTTCGACGCCTTCACGGCCACAGACGATGTCGTGCCCGGCTCATATAGCTGAGACGTGTGCGTGTGAAGGCCCCGGGTTCGCCCGGGGCCTTTCGCGTTTCCGGATGCTGCGCCTGCACCGAGCGCCGTGATTTCACGGGCTGGCGCGCGGCGGGTATCATTGATCTTCGCGCCCCCGGTCGGCTGAACAAGCCGAACGGGTGCGCCTTGGCGAGTTACCCAAGCGGCCAAAGGGATCTGACTGTAAATCAGCCGGCGTAGCCTTCGGGGGTTCGAATCCCTCACTCGCCACGGATGGAAGACCCCGCGAGAGCGGGGTCTTCTTCGTTTTCGGGCTTCGATGCACGATGTGGCATCCGGGCGCATCTTCGGGCACACTAGCTCACATGGGATCAGCGTTGACCACTATCGGATTGCCCGTCGCCCTCGGCATCATCATGTTCGGCTTGGGCCTCACCCTCACACTCGCCGACTTCACGCGAGTGCTCAAGCATCCGAAAGCGGTGGTGATCGCCCTCATCTGCCAACTTCTTCTGCTGCCGGCGATCTGCTTCGGTCTCGTGCTGCTGTTCCAGTTGCCGCCCGTGCTCGCGGTCGGCATGATGATGCTCGCGGCATCCCCCGGCGGAACGACCGCGAACCTCTATAGCCACCTTTTCCGCGGCGACGTGGCACTGAACATCTCGCTGACCGCGGTGAACTCGGTGATCGCCGTGATCACACTGCCGATCATCACCAACTTCGCGATCTGGTACTTCGAGCCCTTCGACAACCAACTCGGCATGCAGTGGGCGAAAACCCTCGAAGTGTTCGCCATCGTGCTGCTGCCGGTGGCGTTCGGGATGCTCGTGCGCCGCCTGTGGCCGCGATTCGCCGACCGCATGGACAAGCCCGTGCGCATCGCCTCGGTCGTCATCCTCGTCGTCGTCATCGGTGGCGCGGTCGCCTCGAACTGGCAGCTTCTGGCCGACAACTTCTTGAGTCTGGCCGGCATCACGGTGCTGTTCTGCATCATCAGCCTCGCCGTCGGCTACTGGGTGCCGCGACTTCTCGGCGTCAGCGACCGCGAGGCCATCGCCAGCTCTTTCGAGATCGGCATCCACAACGCCACCCTCGCCATCGTGATCGCCCAATCGGTGCTCGGCTCCATTGAACTGAGCCTGCCCGCGGCGGTCTACGGCGTGCTGATGTTCTTCGTCGCCTTCGGCTTCGGATTCATCATTCGCGCGAAGAGCACCCCGAGCGACGCCGAACCGGCCACGAAGTAGGCTGAGAGCGGCATCCGGTTCGGGATGACCGCAACGGCGTACCGCGTACGGCGTACCGCATCGAGGAGGCGCGATGAGCGAGCCCATTCTGTATCACTGTGAGGATGGTCTGGCGCGCATCACGCTGAACCGCCCGACGCGACTCAACGCCTTCAACGCCGAACTCGCGGGCGCCTGGCGCGATGTCACGGTGGATGCCACCTCGCGCTCCGATGTGCGGGCGATCATGATCGACGCGAACGGCCCCGCGTTCTGCGCGGGCGGCGATGTGCGCGATATGGCAAGCTCGATGTCTTCGGGTGCCGACGTCACCCGCCTCGCGAGCGTCATCAACGAAGGGATCACCGCGCTCGTGACCTCTTCGGTGCCTGTCGTGGCCGCCGCCCATGGCACGACCGCGGGAGGCGGGCTCGGCATTCTGCTGAGCAGCGACTACGCGATCGTCTCTGCCGACTCGCGCCTGGGAAGCCTCTATGCCAACATCGGCCTCACCCCCGATCTCTCGGTATCAGCGCAACTCGCCGCCGCGGTGGGCGAGCGCCGCGCCCTGCAACTCGTTCTGCACGACCGGATGCTGAGCGCCGAGGAGGCCCTGCAGTGGGGTCTCATCGCCGAAATCGCCCCCGACGCCGACGCTGTGCGCACCCGCGCCGAAGAGATGGCGCGCTTCTGGCTCGCCGGGGCCGCCGAAGCCTATGGGCAGGCGAAGCGCCTCGTGCGTGCCCGCAGCGGGCGCAGCCTCGCCGAGCACCTGGATGACGAGGCGCGCTCGATCGGCGCGATGTTCGACACCCCCGACGCTCAAGCACGTGTGCGGGCTTTCGCGGACCGCTCGACGGGGTGAGCCCTCGCATCCTTTGGATATCTTCTGAATCGTGCCGCCTCGCTGTGCCTGCGCGGTCACGGCGTGGCAGGATGGGAGCACGCGACCGGGGCGTCGCCGAGAGGAACCATCATGTCTGAGGCAACGACCGTGCCCGCCGAGGCGACAGAGAACTCCCGCACGAGTTCTTCTCTGCTGATGCGCGGGGCGATCTGGGTAGCGATCGGCTCGCTCATCGCGGCCGCCTTCGTCTGCGTGTTCTGGGTGCTCTTCGACGATCAGAGCGGCCTGGTCGGCCGAGCGTTCCTCACCATCGTGCTGTTGGCCGCCTTTGCGGGAATGGCCCTGATCGACTCGCACCTTGCGCCGCGCCGGGCGGAATGGCTCGTGCTGGCGAGCATGATCACCTGGGTCATCGTGCTGCTCGTCGGAGCCGCGAAAATATGGATGCCGGTTGCCGCGCAAGAACGGTACTTCTATGAGGGCGAGCGATTCTTTCACCTGCTGCTGGTGATCGGCGTGCTGCAACTCGTGCTCGTACACCTGCGCCTCTATCGCGCGGCGGCCGCTCGCTATGTGACCGTGTTCACGCGCGTCATCTTCTTTGCGACCATCGGTTTCGTCGTGGCGCTCGCCGGGATGCTGGTGTTCTGGCTCACCTTCCCCCACCACTTCGACTACGACAACCTCTATTGGCGGATCATCGTCGCGCTGACGATTCTCGTGGCCGTGGGCACCATGCTCATCCCGCTTCTGAACGCACTTTTCGCGCCGAAGAAACCGCGCCCCGCGCCCCCCTTCGCGCCGACACCCGCACCCGCGCAGGCCGCAGGGCTTCTGCCGTGGCCGATGTATCCCGACGGGGTCACGCCGCTGCCGATGCTCGCCGACGGCACCCCTGACTTCGGCGCCTACCACTATGCGACAGCGGCGATGCCGACACCGGATGCTGCTTCTGGCGACGATCAGCCGAAAAAGTGACGCCCTCAGGTGGCATTCTCAGAAAACGCGCGCTAGTGTTTATGTGATCGTTACTTGCGCGCGCTCGATTATACGGGTGGATGCGCCTTCCATCTGACAAGTACGAGAGGTGTGTCCTTGCCCGTCGACGCCACTCTCTATTCGCCTGTCCAGACGCGACGCTCGCGTCGGGAGGCACGCATGTCAGCCCCGGTTGATATGCCATCGGTGGTGTCGGCACCCTTCGGCGATATGTCTTTCGACGCGGGTCGCGTGATCGCGACGCAGACGGGTGAGCCACTCACGCGGCGTGCGGCACGCGCGGCAAAGGCCACGGCATCCTCCCCCCTGCTGCCCGAGTCTTTCCCCGCGATGCCCGGGACGTCGATGTTCGACTCCCCCTACGGCGACGCTTTCCAAGAGGCGGTGCGCTCTTTCGGCACGAGTGAGATTCCCATCGTCACCTCTTCGGCCGCCGAGAGGGCCTCGATCCCGGTGACCGTGCATCTTGCGCCCCGCCGCGGCACCGCGCGCAAGTTCTTGACGCTGAGCTCGACCTTCTCGGTCATGATTGTGACCGGACTTCTGGCGATCGCCACGACCCTGCCGAGCGAGGCCCTTGCCGCCGCGCAAGGTGTTCCGGCGTTGAGCGCGAGCAGCTTGCTCGCCGCAGAGAAGACCGCGCGCGAGCAAGAAGCGATTCAGGCGTTCATCGCTCCCGAAGACGTTCAGACCGAAAGCCTCACCCGCGCCTCGATCGACTACGAAGCAGCATCGATCGTCGCCGTGGCGGCCCAGCACGGCATCCGCTTCTCCGACTCGCTGTACACGAACGACCCGACGGCGTCGATCCAATGGCCGCTCGCCTATGGTGTGCGGCTGAGCTCGGGCTACGGGCCTCGGCGCGGAAGGATGCACTTCGGCATCGACCTCGTGCCGGGTGCGGGGGCGCCGATCCAGGCCATTGCCGAAGGCACCGTGCGCGTGGCGAGCGAGGCGGGCGGTGGCTACGGCGTTCACGTCATCCTCGACCATGTGATCGACGGACAGATGGTGACGACGCACTACGCGCATATGCAGTACCGTTCACTCGGCGTTCAGGCCGGCGACACGGTTCAGGTCGGCGACTTCCTCGGCAAAGTGGGCAACACCGGGCAGTCAAACGGCGCGCACCTGCACTTCGAGGTCTTGATCAACGGCGTGAACGTCAACCCGCTGACCTTCATGTTGCAATACGCCGGGACGCATTACTGAGCGGTTTTCTGAGGATGCCGCAAGGGTGGTATTCTCGTCTGGTTGCCCGAGTTGGTGGCACGCCCCGATAGCTCAGTGGCAGAGCACTTCCATGGTAAGGAAGGGGTCGTCAGTTCAATCCTGACTCGGGGCTCGCTGAACACCGTCAGGTGATCGCGGCAGGGTAGCTCAGTTGGTGAGAGCGCACGACTCATAATCGTGAGGTCGCGGGTTCAAGCCCCGCTCCTGCTACAAACGATTGAGCCGAGCGCAACGGGCGCTTGCGCTCGTTGCCGAGGCGATTGAGTTCGTCGAATGATGCGGCAGGGTGTGAACCCTGTCGCATCAGGACTACAGAGATTGGGTGACGTGGCGGCGTCGGTCACAATAGGGGGATGACGACCCCAGTCACCCACCCCCTCGAACTGCTCGGCATCTCAGATCTCATCGAAGAAGAAGAGCACGAGATTCAACGCGTCGTTCGACAGTTTCTCGACGGCGCCGTGCGACCACAGCTTGCCCAGTGGTATGAATCGGGCAGCATCCCGGTTCGCGAGTTGGCACCCCAGCTCGGTGCGCTCGGGCTGCTGGGCATGCACCTCGAAGGCTACGGCTGTGCGGGCAGCAGCGCGACCGCCTATGGGCTCGCCTGCCTTGAACTCGAAGCCGCCGACTCGGGCATCCGTTCACTCGTGTCGGTGCAGGGCTCGCTCGCGATGTATGCGATTCACCGCTTCGGCAGCGAAAAGCATAAGCGCCAGTGGCTGCCGCCGATGGCCGCGGGTGAAGCGATCGGCTGCTTTGGCCTCACCGAACCCGACTTCGGTTCGGACCCCGCGGGGATGCGCACCTTCGCCCGTCGCGAGGGCTCGGATTGGGTGCTCTCGGGCGCGAAGATGTGGATCACCAACGGCCCGGTCGCCGACGTGGCGATCGTATGGGCGCAGACCGACCGGGAGCAGGGCGCGAAGGGCATTCGTGGCTTCGTGGTGCCCACCGATACCCCGGGCTTTGCGGCATCCGAGATCGGCGGCAAGATGTCTCTGCGCGCCTCACTCACCGCCGAACTCGCCCTCGACGAGGTGCGTCTGCCCGAGTCGGCGATGCTGCCCGAGGCGATGGGCCTGTCGGCAGCTCTGTCGTGTCTGAACGAAGCGCGCTTCGGCATCATCTTCGGGGCCATGGGTGCGGCCCGAGACTGCATCGAGACGACGCTGGACTATGTGCGCGATCGGGTGATCTTCGACAAACCGCTGGCCGGCTACCAGTTGACGCAGGCGAAGCTCGCCGATATGTCACTGGAACTCGGCAAGGGGATGCTACTGGCCCTGCGCCTCGGTCGCCTGAAGGATGCCACGGGCCTGCGCCCGGAACAGGTCTCCTTCGGCAAACTCAACAACTGCCGCGAGGCGATCCGCATCGCGCGCGAGTGCCGCACGCTGCTGGGCGCCAACGGCATCACCCTCGAATACTCGGTCATGCGCCACGCCAACAACCTCGAATCGGTCATGACCTATGAGGGCACCAGCGAGGTGCACCAGTTGATTCTGGGGCAGGCGCTGACGGGCGTCGGAGCCTTTCGCTGACCGTGCGCGTGCGGTTAGTGCGCGACTACGCGAGCCTGGTGCTGGTGCTCCAATCGCCGCAGCAGCGCGCTGAGCTGCCGCGCCGCCGTCTCGGGGTGCTCGGGATGCCACTGCACCCCGGTCAGCGGCGCGCTCTCGTGCACCACCGCCTCGATCACGCCGTCATCGGCGCGCGCGGCAACCACGAGGCCCTCGCCGAGCCGATCGATCGCCTGGTGGTGACCGCAACGCGCGGCGTCCGCCGCGAGAAGCTCGGCAAAGAAGTCGAGTTCGGCTGAGATGTCACCCTCGACGAAGACGTCCATGCCGGTGCCCCGCCCGCGGTGGCGGTGGGTCTCGGGCAGGTGCTGCACGAGAGTGCCGCCGAGAGCGACATTGAGAATCTGGCTCCCGCGGCAGATGCCGAGCAGGGGCGTGCCGGACTCCACAGCGGCGCGGATGACGGCGATGTGCGCGCGGTCGGCCTCGACCTCGTGCGTGCCGGAACCCGTGTAGCTGAGCGCACCGCCATAGAAATCGGGATGCACGTCTTCGCCCCCGAGAACGACGATGGCGTCGGCGCTGCGCGCCGCATCCAGCGACTCCTCAAGCGGCACCTGCGCGCTTGCCACCACCGTCGGCTGCCAGCCGAGGCTTTCGACCGTCTCGACCGCCGCGCGCGTCAGAATGTCGAGGTTGATCTGGTACTGGGGGTTGTGTGGGCGCTCCTCGCGGATGTGCAGTAGCGTGACGTGCATTTCTTCCTCTCGTTCGACGGTGTCCACTCTACTTCTCGGCGGACAGGGCGCCTGCGCGGTTGAGATTTAGGCGCACCGAAAGCTAAAGTTTCGGTATGCCTAAAAATCGAGGACGCGTGGGGGCGGCCTTCGTGCTGACACCCCTTCTCGTGCTCCTCGGGTGCGCGCCCGGCACCGAGCCCGCCGATGAGCGGCCGCTCGTGCTCACCACCTTCACCGTGTTGGCGGATATGGCGCGCGTCGTGGCGGGAGAACATCTGCGGGTCGAATCGCTCACGAAGGTGGGTGCCGAGATACACGGCTACGAGCCGACGCCGGGAGACATTCGACACGCGGCCAACGCCGATCTCGTTCTCGACAACGGCCTCGGGCTTGAGGCCTGGTTCGAGCAGTTCATCACCCAGGCCCAGGCTCCACGGGTGACTGTCTCGGCGGCAGTCGAGCCGATCTTCATCGAGGGGAGCGAACTGCCCAACCCCCACGCCTGGATGAGTGCGCGAAACGCGGTGCTGTACGTCGATGCCATCGCCGCCGCCTTTGCCGCGCTCGCGCCCGAGCACGCCGCGGACTTCGCCGCGAATGCCGAAGCCTACACACACGAGATCGCCGAGGTGCACGAACAGCTTCTGCGAGATCTGGCCGCCATTCCCCTCGCGCACCGCGCGCTCGTGAGCTGCGAGGGTGCCTTCTCTTACCTTGCCCGTGACGCCGGGCTCATCGAGCGCTATCTGTGGCCCGTCAACGCCGAGCAGCAAGTGACGCCGCAGCGGATCGCAGCGGTTATCGCCTTCGTCGAAAGCGCCGATGTGCCCGCGGTGTTCTGCGAGTCCACGGTCTCGGATCGGGCGATGCGGCAGGTCGTGAGCGCGACGGAAGCGCGCTTCGGCGGCATCCTCTATGTCGACTCGCTCTCGGAGCCGGGCGGCCCGGTGCCGAGCTACCTCGATCTTTTGCGTCACACCGCCGCGACCATCACGGCGGGCTTGACCGGGGCCGAGCGATGACACCCGCCATCGACATCGAAGCGCTCACCGTTCGCTACGGCGAGGTGCAGGCCCTGCACGAGGTGTCGCTGCGGGTGATGCCGGGCACGATATGTGCCGTGATCGGCATGAACGGTGCGGGAAAGTCCACACTCTTCAAAGCCATCCTGGGTCAACTCGCATTGCAGCAGGGGCGAGTCACGCTCTGGGGTGCCGACCCGGCCGCGGCACGCCGGGCTGCCCGAATCGCCTCGGTGCCCCAGAGCGCGCAGATCGACGAGAGCTTTCCGGTATCGGTGCGGGATGTCGTGATGATGGGGCGCTACGGGATGCAAGGGTTCGCTCGGCGCATCCGCCCTGCCGATCGCGAAGCCGTGGCCGCAGCGATCGCCCAGGTCGAACTCGGCGATCTTGCCACCCGCCAGATCGGCAAACTCTCTGGCGGGCAACGCAAGCGCGCCTTCCTCGCGCGCGCGATTGCGCAGGATGCCGACATCCTGCTGCTCGACGAGCCCTTCACCGGTGTCGACGCACCCTCGGAGCGCATGATCGTGGATCTCTTGCGGCAACTGGCCGCCGCGGGCAAGACCGTGCTGGTGTCGACCCACGCGCTGCGCACCCTGCACGCGCTGGCCGACGAAGCCGTGCTCTTGCGCAGCCGCGTGCTGTTGCACGCCCGGGTAGACGAAGTGCTGCGCCCCGAGAACCTCGCGCGCGCATTCGGGCTGGGGGAGCAGCCGTGAGCATCCTGGATCTGCTCTTCGAGCCGCTCAGCTACGACTTCATGGTGCGCGCCCTGGTGACGACGGTGATCGCCGCGGTGGTGTGCGCGCTGCTGTCGTGCTGGATCGTGCTCATCGGCTGGTCGCTCATGGGCGATGCCGTCTCGCACGCAGTGCTGCCCGGCGTGGTGCTTGCCTACATCGTGGGAGCGCCCTTCGCGCTCGGGGCGGTCGTGTTCGGCTTTCTCGCGGTGGCGCTCATCGGCGGCATTCGCGACACCACCCGCGTGAAAGAGGATGCCGCCATCGGCATCGTCTTCACCAGCCTGTTCGCCCTCGGCCTCGTTCTGATCTCGGTGACGCCCTCGCAGACCGACCTCGGGCACATCCTCTTCGGCAATGTGCTCGGCGTCTCGACGAGCGATCTTCTGCAGATCACCGCCATCGCCCTGCTCGTCGTCGCGGTTCTGATGGTCAAGCGCCGCGACCTCACGCTCTACGCCTTCGATCCGATCCACGCCCACGCGATCGGGCTCTCACCGCGCGTCTTGGGTGCGCTTCTGCTCGGTCTTCTCGCACTCACCACCGTCGTCGCGCTGCAACTGGTCGGCATCATCCTGGTCGTGGCGATGCTCATCATCCCGGGGGCGACGGCTCAACTTCTCAGCGAAAGATTCAGCCGGATGCTGCTGCTCGCCCCCCTCATCGCCGCCGCGAGCGCCGTCACCGGCATCTATCTCAGCTACTGGCTCGATGCCGCACCGGGGGGTCTTGTCGTGCTGGTGCAAGGGGCCGGGTTCCTGGTGGCATACCTCAGCAAGCTGCTGCGCGCGAAGAACGCTTCGCGCATCGCATCTGCGCGTTAGACTCCCCATAACGACTCCGAAAGGAATACTCATGCCCCAGTTCTTCGTCCATCTCGGGGAGGCGCTTCTCTGGGCCCTTCTCTTCACGATCTTCATCGGCTACCTGATGGCCCTGTTCTCGATCATCGTCGATCTGTTCCGCGACACGAAGCTCAACGGTCTGGTCAAGGCGCTCTGGTTCGTCGCTCTGATCTTCTTCCCGCTGGTGACGGCGCTGCTCTACATCATCATCCGCGGTCGCGGGATGACGGCGCGCAGCATCGCGCAGCAGCAAGCGGCTCAAGACGCAGCGGATGCCTACATCCGCCAGGTCGCCGGCTCGCCCACGGCCGACATCGCCAAGGCCAAGGAACTTCTCGACGCCGGTGCCATCACCGCAGCAGAGTTCGACACGCTGAAGGCGGCGGCGCTGGCTCGCTGATTCTCGCCTGTCAAGAGGGGCGTCGGATATTCCGGCGCCCCTCTTCTGTGCCCGCCGAGCGCTACTTTGCCTAGGCTGGCACCGTGCGCATCCGACTCGACATCGCCTATGACGGCACCCGCTTCAGCGGGTGGGCGCGGCAACCGGCCTTGCGCACGGTGCAGGGCGTTCTCGAAGACGCCCTTGCTCGCATCCTCGGTTCTGCCGCGCGCCTGACGGTCGCCGGCCGCACCGACGCCGGTGTGCACGCGAGCGGCCAAGTCGCGCATCTCGATCTCGACGAAGAGCAGCAGGAGCGGTTCTCGGCGCGGCGCGGTCGTCGTGTGCTGAGCGCCGCGGAAGCTATCGCGCCGCGCATGCGCGGTGTACTCGGCGCCTATGCGGATGTGACCGTTCTGCGTTCTTCGCTCGCACCTGAGGGCTTCGACGCGCGTTTTTCGGCCGTGTGGCGGCGGTATCGCTATCGCATTGCCGACGAGCCGTGCGGATTCGATCCCCTGCGCCGCCACGACACGACCAGCGTGCGGGGCGAGCTGGACGTCACCGCGATGGATGCCGCCGCTCGCTCTCTGGTCGGTCTCCATGACTTCGCTGCCTATTGCAAGCCGCGCGAGCACGCCACCACGATCCGCACGCTGCTCGCCTTCGACTGGACCCGCGATCGGCAGGGGGTGCTCGTTGCCGAGGTCAAGGCCGATGCCTTCTGCCACAGCATGGTGCGCTCGCTTGTCGGAGCGTGCGTTGCGGTCGGCAAAGGGCGCCTCGACCCGAGCGACCTGGTGATGATCCGGGATCGTGCCGAGCGCAGCAGCGAGTTCGCCGTGCTCGCCGCCCGCGGCCTGAACCTCATCGAGGTGGGTTATCCCGCCGACGAATTGCTTGCCGCACGCGCCGAGCAGACGCGCAATCGACGGGATGCCGAGTAAGAGCGCGAAAGCGCCCATTTGTCCCGCGTTCCCGGATGCCGTAAGCTGATCCTTTGGTGCTCGTCAGAGCATTGCGAACGTGAGCCCTCCACCGGGCGGTTGCCGGAGCATCCGGCAACACCCTCGGAGCGGGATTCACGAACCTCTCCGTTCGAAAAGAAAGCAGCACTACTGTGACGCGCACATACACCCCCAAGGCTGGGCAGGTTCAGCGTAACTGGGTCGTCATCGACGCAAGCGATGTCGTTCTCGGTCGCCTCGCCTCGCACGCCGCCGCGATCCTGCGCGGCAAGAACAAGCCGACCTTCGCGAACCACGTCGACACCGGCGACTTCGTTGTCATCGTCAACGCCAGCAAGGTTGCCCTGACCGGCCAGAAACTGAACCAGAAGATGGCCTACCGTCACTCGGGTCACCCGGGCGGCCTGAAGGCTGTCTCCTACTCCGAGCTTCTCGAGAAGAACCCCGTTCGCGCCGTGGAGAAGGCGGTTCGCGGGATGCTTCCGAAGAACACCCTGGGTCGCCAGCAGCTCTCAAAGCTGAAGGTCTACGCGGGCGCCGAGCACCCGCACGCCGCGCAGAACCCCCAGCCCTACACTCTCGACCAGATCGCCCAGCGCGGCGCATCCGAATAAGGACAAATCCCGTGGCGAATAACGACACTATCGACGAGACTCCCGAGAACTACACCACCGAGACCCCGCAGGCACCCGAGACCCCCTCGGCCCCGCGTCCGGTGCTCAACGTGCCCGGCGCTGCCGTCGGCCGTCGCAAGCAGGCCATCGCCCGCGTGCGTCTGGTTCCCGGCTCCGGCACGATCACGGTCAACGACCGTGCCTTCGAAGACTACTTTCCCAACAAGCTCCACCAGCAGCTTGTGACCGATCCGTTCACGGTGCTCAACCTCAGCGGTGCCTACGACGTGATCGCCCGCATCTCGGGTGGCGGTGACTCCGGCCAGGCCGGGGCGCTGCGTCTCGGCATCGCGCGTGCGCTCAACGAGATCGACGCGGAGAACAACCGTCCGACGCTCAAGAAGGCCGGTTTCCTCTCGCGCGACGCTCGCGTCAAGGAGCGCAAGAAGGCGGGTCTCAAGAAGGCTCGCAAGGCTCCCCAGTACTCGAAGCGTTAAGAACCGAGAACTCCGATGCCACTGTTTGGCACGGATGGTGTGCGGGGGCTCGCAAACGGAGTCGTCACCGCCGATCTTGCCCTGTCTCTGGCACAGGCGACCGCGCTTGTGCTGGGCAAGGGGCGCACCGCGCAGGAGCGTCGAGCGCTCGGAAAGCGCCCGACGGCCGTCGTCGCGCGTGACCCGCGCATCTCGGGTGAGTTTCTGCTTGCAGCTGTCGCAGCGGGTCTGGCGTCGTCCGGCGTCGATGTGCTCGATGCCGGGGTGATCCCGACCCCGGCGCTGGCTTTTCTCATCGCTGATCATGACGCCGACTTCGGTGTCATGATCTCGGCCTCCCACAATCCGGCACCCGACAACGGCATCAAGATCTTCGCCCGAGGCGGTGTGAAGCTCCCGGATGTCGTCGAGGAGCGCATCGAGCGAGCCCTGGGCGAAGAAAAGCTCAGGCCGACCGGCGCGGGCGTCGGTCGCATCCGTCGCTTCTCGGATGCGGAAGATCGATACATCATCCATCTGCTGGGCTCTCTGCCGCACCGCCTCGACGGGATTCATGTCGTGCTCGACTGCGCGCACGGTGCCGCCGCCGGTGTCTCGCCCGACACCTTCGCGGATGCCGGGGCACAGGTGACGGTGATCGGCGCGAACCCCGACGGACTCAACATCAACGACGGCGTGGGCTCGACGCACCTCGAAAGCCTCTCTGAGGCGGTGGTGAGACTCGGCGCGGATGTCGGTATCGCTCACGACGGCGACGCCGACCGTTGCCTTGCCGTGGATGCCGCAGGCACCGTCGTCGACGGCGATCAGATCATGGCGATTCTCGCGGTGGCGATGAAAGAGCGCGGAACGCTCGCCCACGACACCCTGGTCGCCACGGTGATGAGCAATCTCGGCTTGCACCGTGCGATGCGCGATCATGGCATCACGGTGCGCCAGAGCGCCGTCGGCGACCGTTATGTGCTCGAAGACATGACCGAGGGCGGTTACTCTCTCGGTGGTGAGCAGTCGGGTCATCTCATCATGGCCGCACACTCGACGACCGGCGATGGCGTGCTCACGGGTCTGCACCTGGTCGCCGAGATGGCGCGACAGAAGAAGTCGCTGGCAGAGCTCGCCTCGATCATGACCGTCTACCCGCAGGTGCTCGTGAACGTGCGCGGGGTCGACAAGTCTCGGGTCGACGACGCCGAGGTGCAGGCTGCGGTGCGCGCCGCCGAAGCCGAGCTGGGGTCAAGCGGGCGAGTTCTGCTGCGAGGCTCTGGTACCGAGTCGCTCGTGCGCGTGATGGTCGAGGCGGCGGATGCCGAGACCGCGCGTGCCCACGCTGAAAGACTCTCCCAGGTCGTGCGCGAGCGCCTCGCGCTCTAAACCGCGGGGATCGTTGCCGCCGCGCGTTCTTCGCCGTGCCAGGGCAGCGACTCGATATAGCGCAGAAGCACGCCTTCACGCAGCGCCCAGGGGCATACCTCCAGCACTTCGAGCCCCAGCAGGTGCATCGCGGTGTGCAGCACGACCGCGGCCGCGACGATCTGAAAGGTGCGGTCGGGAGTGATGCCCGGCAGCTCTTGGCGGGCGGATGCCGGAATCCGCGCCAGGCGCGGAATCCACGCCTCCAACTCTTCTTTGCCGAGTTCGACACGGTCGTAGCTGGGCACGGATGAGACGCGACGACCCGCGAGGGTCGCGAGCGAGCGGATGGCCTTTGACGAGCCGACGATGTGATCCGGTGCGGGCAGGGCGCGGAACCGGGTGGCGATCGGTGCCAGCACCTCGCGCGCGTGGGCGCGCAGCTCTTCGACCGCGTCGAGACCCGGGGGATCCTCGGGAAAGAACTGCACCGTCATCCGCCCGGCGCCCAGAGGCACCGAAGCGGCGACCTCGGGGGTTTCCTCAACGCCTGCGGCCAGCTCGAAGGAGCCGCCACCGATGTCGAGCAGCAGGATGCGACCGGCTGCCCACCCGAACCAGCGTCGCACGGCGAGGTAGGTGAGTTCCGATTCGGCGTGCCCGTCGAGCACGTGCAACTGCTGGCCGAGCGCCGCTTCGATCCGGGCGATGACCTCTTCGCCGTTGCGCGCCTCGCGCACCGCGCTGGTCGCGGTCGCGAGCAGCGCGTCGACGCCTTCGTCCTGTGCCGTCTGGCGGGCGCGAGTAACAGCAGCCTCGAGTGCGCGGATGCCCTCTTCGCGGATGGAACCGTCAGCGGTCAGGAACCGCATGAGCCGCACGATCGTGCGATCGCTCGTCGTGGCCGTCGGCCTGCCCCCCGGATGCGCGTTCGCGACGAGAAGGTGGACCGTATTCGATCCGATATCGAGGACTCCCAGACGCACGTGTCGAGACTACCGCGTGCAGAACAATATGATCGTGGTGCCGACTTTTCACACCGTGAGCCGTAGCCGAGGGAAGGGGATCCCGATGATGCCCTACCTTGTGGGTGGCCTTGTGTGTGCCGCCGTCACGCTCGTCTCGCCGTGGATTCTTCGCCCGGTTCTCGTGCGCGCAGGCATCCTGGATGTGCCGAATGCCCGCTCCTCGCACAGCACGCCCGTATTGCGCGGCGGCGGGATCGCGACCACGCTCGGGATGCTCGCGGGCAGCCTCTTCGTCTCGTCCGGCCCACTGTGGCTCGCGATGGGCGCCGGGGCGGCGGCGGCGATCCTCGGCTTCAGCGACGACCTTCGGGGTCTCTCGGTTCGGGTGCGGTTGAGCGTTCAGCTCCTCATCGGCCTCGCCTTGGGGCTCGCGGTAACGGCGGTGTTCGGCATGAGCGCTCTCGTGATCCCCCTTGTCGCACTGCTCTTTGCCGGCTATGTCAACGTCGCCAACTTCATGGACGGCATCGACGGGATGTCGTCTCTGCACGGTGCCGTCGCCGGTGCGGCCTTCGCGCTGGCAGGCATCGTCAGCGAGAAAGAGTGGTTGATTGCAGCGGGGGTGATCCTGGGCGTCGCCTTTCTCGCCTTTCTGCCGTGGAACATCGTCGGCTCACGCTTCTTTCTCGGCGACAGCGGCAGCTATCTGCTCGGCGGCTTCATCGTCGCGACCGTCGTGGCTGGCCTCGCGGCAGGGGTTGCGTGGCCGATCATGCTCGCGCCGCTGGCGATCTATCTGAGCGATGCCTCGCTGACGCTACTGCGGCGCGTGCTGCGGCGTGAACGCCTGTGGGAGGCACATCGAGCCCACCTCTACCAGCAACTCGCCCACAGCGGCCTGCCGCACCTGCTCGTTGCCGCGTGGGTCGCGGGCTTCACAGTGCTGGCCGTTGCGGCGGGCTTCATCACCCTGTCTCCGATTCCGGGCGCGGAGTGGATCGCGTTCGCGGCGATCGTCATGGTCTGTGCGCTGTATCTGGGGCTTTCTGCTCTGATCGTCATGCGCAAAACGGCGGGCACCGCATGAGGATCCATATCACCGGCGCGACCGGCTTCGTCGGACGGCACCTCGTCGCCGAGGCGCAGCGGCAGGGTCATGAGCTCGCGGTGCTGGTGCGGGCAGAGACGAGTGCGCTCTCCGGCGTCGAGCAGATCGTGATCGGCGACATCGCCGAGCAGCACGACTGGGCGGCGGCCGTGGCAAAAGCGGATGCCGTCATCCACCTCGCCGCGCGCGTTCATGTGATGCACGAGCGCGGCACCGAACTCGACGAGGTCTACGCACACCACAACACCGCACCCACGCTCCGGCTCGCGCGCGCCGCGGCGGATGCGGGTGTCCGCCGGTTCGTCTTCGCCAGCTCCATCAAGGTCAACGGTGAAAGAACCGTCGGCACGCCCTTCACCGCGAACTCAGCGGCTGCCCCGGTTGACGCCTACGGTCGCTCCAAGCATGCCGCCGAGGAGGGCTTGCGACAGCTCGCCGCGCAGTCACCGATGGGCGTGGCCCTGCTTCGCCCCACGGTCGTCTATGGCCTTGGCGCGGTGGGCAACATCGCTCGGATCGCAGCCGCCGTGCGGCGGGGGATGCCGTTGCCGCTAGGCAGGGTGTCGAACAGCCGCTCGCTGATCGCGGTGCAGAATCTCGTCACCGGCATCCTCGCGGCGGCAGAAGCGCGCACGCCCGCCGCGCAGACCTTCTTGCTCGCTGACCCTGCACCGACCTCTACTCGCGCCTTCATCGAGCTTCTCGCCGCGGGGATGGGAGTGTCGCCACGACTCGTGCCCGTTCCGCTCGGCGCGATCCGCCTCGCAGGAATGCTTTTCGGCAGGGCGGATGACGTCGAGCGCCTGCTTGACGATCTGGCCGTGGTGTCCGATTGGCCCTCGCTGGGCGTCAGCGAAGACCGCCTCCTGTCGACCGAGGAGGGCGTGCAGGCCTTCGCTCGCGCGTTGATGTCACAGCCATAGAAGGGGGTGCGAAGCATCCCGCCCGATACGATGGATGCCGTGAGCGAAGCCCCCGCGCCTGCCCTTTCTCCCTACCGGGAGATCGCTCGCGCCGACTGGGCCCGATTGGCCGCTGACCTCAGCCAACCTCTCACCGAGACCGAACTCGTCGCCATCCGCGGTCTGGGCGACCGCCTCGATGTCGATGAGGTGCGCGAGGTGTACATGCCGGTGAGCCGCCTGCTGAGCCTCTATGCCTCTGCCACCAAGCGCCTCGGTGCGGCGGTCTCGGACTTTCTTCGCGAAGACGATGTGACGACCCCCTTCGTTGTGGGCGTCGCCGGCTCCGTCGCGGTCGGCAAATCCACGGTCGCGCGGCTGCTTCGCGAGTTGATGAGCCGCTGGCCCGGCACGCCGCGGGTGGAACTGGTCACCACCGACGGCTTTCTGCTGCCCAACTCCGAACTCGAACGCCGCGGGATCATGGACCGCAAGGGGTTCCCCGAGTCCTACGATCGCCGCGCACTCTTGGAGTTTCTGACCAAGGTGAAAAGCGGTGCGCCCGAGGTGCGGGCACCCTTCTACTCGCATATGCGCTACGACATCATGCCCGATGCGCACGTGATCGTTCGGCGCCCGGATGTCGTCATCGTCGAGGGGCTGAACGTTCTGCAGCCGCCGCCCGCGCCCAACGATGTCGCGGTGAGCGATCTTTTCGACTTCTCCATCTATGTGGACGCCGACCCCGCGCACATCGAGCGCTGGTACGTCGATCGCTTTCTCGCGCTGCGCAAGGGCTCGTTCAGCAACCCCTCCTCTTACTTCAACGTCTTCGCTCACCTCACCGACGAGGAGGCCGAGCAAACGGCCCTCGGATACTGGCACGACATCAATATGCCCAACCTCATCGAGAACGTCATGCCCACCCGACACCGCGCCGCGCTCGTGCTCACCAAGAATGCGAATCACGCGGTGGAGAGCGTGCTGCTGCGCAAGCTCTAAGCGGGCGCTTTTCGCGGTCGGTCACGGGGCGGGAGTAGGGTTTTCGGTGGCCTCGCAGGGTGTATCACCTAGGCTGAGGGCATGTGTGGAATCGTCGGATATGTAGGTCCGCGTCAGAGCAGTGACATCCTGCTCGCGGGTCTGGCTCGCCTCGAGTACCGCGGCTACGACTCGGCCGGTATCGCCCTCATCGACGAATCCGGGGCGCTCGTCTCGCGCAAGCGCGCGGGCAAGCTCAAGGTGCTGCGCGACGACCTCGCCGCCCGCCCCCTGAGCGATGGCACGACCGGAATCGGCCACACGCGCTGGGCCACCCACGGCGCCCCCACCGACGTCAACGCGCACCCGCACCTGGCCGATGACGGCGCGCTCGCCGTCATCCACAACGGCATCATCGAGAACTTCTCCGAGCTGAAAGCCGAACTGGCAGCCGAAGGCTTCACCTTCGTCAGCGAGACCGACACCGAGGTCGCCGCCGCGCTGCTCGGGCGCGAGTACCGCCGCACGGGCGACCTCGTCACGGCGTTCCGCGCGGTTGCAAGCCGCCTGGAGGGTGCGTTCACTCTGCTGGCTCTGCACCGAGAGCATCCCGGTCTTGTCGTCGGTGCGCGCCGCAACTCGCCGCTCGTGATCGGTATCGGTGAGGGCGAGAACTTTCTCGGTTCCGATGTCGCCGCCTTCGTCGAGCACACCCGCAACGCCGTCGCCATCGGCCAGGACCAGATCGTCGCGATCACCCCCGAAAAGGTCGAGGTCACAGACTTCGCCGGCAACCCGGTCGAGGTAGAACCCTTCGAGATCACCTGGGATGCTTCGGCCGGCGAGAAGGGCGGCTGGCCGTCGTTCATGGCCAAGGAGATCTCCGAAGAACCCGAAGCGGTCGCCAACACTCTTCGCGGTCGCATCCGCGGCGACGAGGTCGTCATCCCCGAACTCGACGGCCTCGACGATCTGTTCACCGGAATCTCGCGCGTCGTCGTGATCGCCTGCGGCACCGCGGCCTACGCCGGCCAGGTCGGCAAATACGCCATCGAGGCGTGGACACGCCTGCCCGTCGACGTCGAACTCTCGCACGAGTTCCGCTACCGTGACCCCGTGGTCGGCCCTGAGACGCTTGTGATCTCGATCAGCCAATCGGGCGAGACGATGGATACGCTCATGGCGGTGCGCTACGCGCGCGAGCACGGTGCCAAAACGCTCTCGATCTGCAACACCCAGGGGGCCACGATCCCCCGGGAATCCGACGCGATCGTCTACACGCACGCGGGGCCTGAGGTGGCCGTGGCATCCACCAAGGCCTTTCTCGCCCAGATCACCGCTTTGTACCTGCTGGGTCTGCACCTGGGGCGCGTGCGCGGATCGCTGACGGCGGACGCTGCGGCATCCCTTCGCGAGCTGGAAGAGATTCCCGCGAAGATCGCCCGGGTGCTCGATGGCCAGCAGGAGCGCGTCGAGCAGTTCGCGCACTGGATGGCCGACACCCGCTCGGTGCTGTTTCTCGGACGCCACGTCGGCTACCCGATCGCGATGGAGGGCGCGCTCAAGCTCAAGGAGCTCGCCTACATCCACGCCGAGGGCTTCGCCGCCGGTGAGCTCAAGCACGGGCCGATCGCGCTCATCGACCACGGCCAGCCCGTCTTCGTCATCGTGCCTTCTCCGCGGGACTCGGCCGAGCTGCACAAGAAGGTCATCTCTTCGATCGAAGAGATCAGAGCGCGCGGCGCGCGTGTGATCGCCGTCGCCGAAGAGGGGGATGCGGCCGTCCTCCCGCTCGCCGATGAGGTGCTGCGCATCCCACCGGCGGGGCGCTTCTTCGCGCCCCTTCTGGCCGTCGTGCCCCTGCACATCTTCGCGATGGGGCTGGCCACAGCGAAAGGCCTCGATGTGGATCAGCCGCGCAATCTCGCCAAATCCGTCACGGTGGAATAGACGCACCTCGGGTTGCCCTGACTCGACGGAGCCGTTTCGGCGCCCTACACATGCAGGGTCGTTCTACGGACGCAGGGTCAGATCTCGGCGTGTCACCCTGCATCCGTCGATACACCCTGCATTCGTGAGCCGATTTCGTGGCACTCGCGGATGCCGCCGCATCCGTAGCCTGACTCGACGGCACCGTGACCGCACCCGGCCGCCTCGCTAGGCTGAGTGAGTGATCATCGGCACCGGCATCGACCTCGTTGATGTGGCACGCTTCGAGCGAACCATCGAGCGCACGCCGCGCCTGCTCGAACGCCTCTTCTCGCCCACCGAGCGCTCGCTGAAACTGCGTTCGCTGGCCGCGCGTTACGCCGCCAAAGAGGCGCTCATCAAGGCGCTCGGCGGTTCGGACGGTGTGCACTGGACCGATATCGAGATCGCCTCGGAAGCCTCGGGCAAGCCGCACTTCGTGCTGAGCGGCACGACGGCATCCGTGATCGTCGAACGCGGCATCTCGGCGGTGCACCTGACGATGACCCACGACGCGGGTCTGGCCGCCGCCTTCGTCGTGCTGGAGGCGGGATGACGCAGCCTCTTCGCGAGGCGCGCATCGACGCCTCGGCCATCAGCGAGAACGTGCGGCAACTGCGGAAACTGATCGGCAGCGAAGTGTTCGCCGTCGTGAAGGCCGACGGCTACGGCCACGGCGCGGTGACGGCTGCCGTCGCCGCGCTCTCGGGGGGCGCGACGCGGCTGGGCGTCGCCGATATCGCCGAGGCACTCGTCTTGCGCCGCGCGGGCGTGGTGGCACCCATCATGGCGTGGCTGCACGCTCCGGATGCGCGTTTCGACGAAGCCGTCGCGAACGGGATCGAGTTGGGCATATCTCGCTTCGAGCAGCTCGAAGCGGCTGCGGCCGCATCCCGTGGCGAACGGACGGCCGAGGTGCATCTCAAGCTCGACACGGGGCTTTCGCGCAACGGCATCCCTCTGGCCGACTGGGGGAGGGCCTTCGCCGAAGCCGCGAGGCTGGAGCGCATCGGCACGCTGCGGGTGGTCGGCATCTTCAGCCACCTCGCGAACGCCTCGCGCGCCGAAGACGAGGCGGCTTTCGCCCTGTTCAACGAGGGCGTTCGCGCGGCCGCCGATGTCGGCGTCCACCCGCTGTTTCGCCACATCGCCGCCACCGAGGCTGCTCTGCTGCGCCCGGACATGCGCCTTGACGCGGTGCGTGTGGGGCTGGCAATCTACGGGCTCTCACCGATTGCGGAGCGACCGCCCGGCGATTGGGGACTGCGCCCCGCGATGACGCTGCGCTCGATGGTCGCGGGGGTGCGTCGTGTTCCCGCGGGCACCGGCGCATCCTATGGCTATGAGTTTCGCGCGTCGCGTGAGACGACGCTCGCGCTCGTGCCGCTCGGCTACGCCGACGGCATCCCGCGGCAGGCGTCGAATCGGGGGCAGGTCGTCATCCGCGGCACGAGGATGCCCGTGGTCGGCCGCATCGCGATGGATCAGTTCATCGTCGACGCCGGCGAAGAGCCGGTGACGGTGGGCGACGAGGTCACCGTGTTCGGCGACCCGACTCTGGGCGTGCCCTCGGCCCAGGAATGGGCGGATGCCGCGGACACCATCAACTACGACATCGTGACGCGCATCGGCGCGCGCGTGACGCGGCGCGCACAATGAGCGCGCGGGAGGGCCTTCTCGGGCGGCGCGAGATCGCCACCGCGAAAGATATGGAGCAGCTCGGTCGCGAGTTCGGCGAGACGCTGACCGCCGGCGACCTTCTCGTGCTGACCGGCAAGCTCGGTGCGGGCAAGACCACCTTCACGCGCGGGCTCGCCGAGGCACTCGGAGTGCGCGGCCCCGTGCAAAGCCCGACCTTCGTGATCGCACGCACGCATCCTTCGCTGGTGGGCGGCCCCCCGCTCGTGCACGTGGATGCCTACCGCCTCGATTCGGCGCAGGAACTCGATGACCTCGGTCTTGATCTTGATCGCTCGGTCGTGGTCGTGGAGTGGGGAAGATCGCTCACCCCGGCGCTCGCCGATCGGTGGTGGGATGTCGAGATCGAGCGCCCTGTGGGGGGCGACGCCGCTGATGAAGAGCTGGATGCTGATGCACCCCGGATCGTGACGGTTACCCTGGAGGGGTGATTCTCGCCGTTGACACTTCGCTCGGCACCGCCGTGGCGCTGGTCGACGCGCACGGCGTCGTGCACGCAGAGGAGTCGACGGCGAACGCTCTGGGCCACGCCGAGGTCATCGGCGATCTGCTCACGCGCGTGATCGCCGATCACGAAGTGACACATGTCGCGATCGGCATGGGACCCGGCCCCTTCACGGGGCTGCGCATCGGGATCGCGGCTGCGCGCGCCTTCGCGCAGGCCCGCGGCATCCCCGTCATCCCGGTGCCGAGCCATTTTGCCGCCGCGCTCACGCACGGCGGCTCCGGGCCTTTTGCGATCGTCACCGATGCGCGTCGCCGAGAGGTGGCCGTGACGCGTTTCGAGGGGCGTGACGCCGACGATATTCCGTTGGCGGCATCCGATACCGTGCTCGTGCCTCGTGCTGAGGCGCAGGCTCACCTCGCCGACGTCCCCCACGAGGAGACGAGTGAGATCTCAGCGGCGGCTCTCGGCCAGATCGCGGCGCGTGCTCTCGCCGCCCGGCGCGTTCTGAGCGGTCCTGAACCGCTGTATCTGCGCGCGCCGGATGTCACCATGAGCCCGAAACGGCCCGGCGCATGACGATTCGTGCGGCGACCCTCGCCGATCTCCCGGCGATCATGGCCATAGAGAGGGCCTCGTTCCCGAGCGATGCGTGGTCTGAGGCGATCATGCGCGAGGAACTCAGCTCTGCGCACGGTCACTATCTCGTCTGCGAGCAGGCGGGTGTTGTCTCCGGCTACGCGGGACTCCGCGCGGTCGCGGGGGCGGGTCATGCCGACATCCAGACGATCGCCCTCGCCGCCTCGGCGCGGGGCGCGGGGCGCGGCCGCGATCTCGTGCTCGCGCTTCTGGCCGAGGCAGAGCGCCGAGGGGTGCGCGAAGTGTTCCTCGAAGTGCGTGCCGACAATCCGGTGGCCACCAGGCTCTATCTCGACCAGGGCTTTCTTGAGATCGGGCGACGTCCGCGGTACTACCAGCCCGACGATGTGGATGCCGTCGTGATGCGGCTCGACCTCGCGGGGCGCGCCGCGGCATCCCCGAAACCTGAAGAGCGGGGGGCGTGCACATGAATCGACGACAACCCCTCGTGCTCGGCATCGAGACGAGCTGCGACGAGACCGGCATCGGGATCGTGCGGGGCCGCGAGCTGCTGAGCAACACCATCGCCAGCAGCATGGCCGAGCACGCCCGATATGGCGGCGTCGTGCCCGAGGTCGCGGCTCGCGCGCACCTGGAAGCCCTGCAACCGAGCATCGAGGCGGCGCTCGCCGAGGCGGGAGTGCGTCTGCAAGAACTCGACGCGATCGCGGTCACCAGCGGGCCGGGGCTCGCGGGCGCCCTCATGGTCGGCATCGGCGCGGCCAAGGGGCTCGCCGTCGCCCTGAACAAGCCGCTGTATGCCGTCAACCATCTGGTCGGCCACATCGCCGCAGACCTGCTCACCGGAGAGGCCGTCGACTACCCGACGATCGCGCTCCTCGTCAGCGGCGGGCACACCTCACTGCTGCACGTGCGCGATCTCACCAGTGATGTCGAAATGCTGGGCGAGACGATGGATGACGCCGCGGGCGAGGCCTTCGACAAGGTGGCACGGCTTCTGGGGCTTGCCTATCCGGGCGGCCCCGAGATCGACCGCGCGGCAGACGCGGGTGATGCCGAGGCGATCCGTTTCCCCCGGGGGTTGTCGCGGGCATCCGATATGGCCGCGCACCGCTACGACTTCTCGTTCTCGGGGCTCAAGACAGCGGTGGCCCGCTGGGTCGAGAGGTGTGACGCAGAGGGCACAGCCGTACCGGTGGCCGACGTCGCCGCCGGATTTCGCGAGGCGGTCGTCGATGTTCTGGTGAGCAAAGCCCTGGATGCCTGCGTGCAGCGCGGCGTGCCGCGGTTGCTGTTGGGCGGAGGCGTGGTTGCCAATCGCCGGCTGCGCGAGGTGGCTGTGCAACGTGCGGCCGATGTGGGCGTTGCGGTGCGCATCCCCCCGTTGTCGCTGTGCACCGATAATGGTGCGATGATCGCTGTGTTGGCAGCCGAGCTGATCGCCGCGGGTCACGAGCCCTCGACGCTTGGCTTCGGTGCCGATTCGACACTGCCGGTCACCGAGATTCACGTCGCGCCGCAAGGGGGTGTGCATGACTGAGTTCATCGAGGAACCCGAGTTGCGCAACCGTCGCAGTTCGAGCGCCGACACCGTCTTCGACCCTTTCCACAGCGCGGCGCCCCTCACCCGCCGCCAACTCGCGCAGGCGACGAAGGCCCCGCCGCTGGCCGCGCTCAGCATGGGGCTGGCGCTCGTGGCCCTCACGCTGTCGTTCTTCTTCGGCTGGGGGCTCGCGCTGGCCGTCGTCGCTGTGGTGATCGCGATGAAGGCTCTGCGACAGCCCGCGCGAAGCCACAGCCTCGCGCGATGGGCGCTCGCGCTCGGGATGCTGGCGACGATCTTCAGCACGGGCTGGCTCATCTGGCTGGTGACGCGGCTTCTCACGGTGAGCTGAGCGCAAAAGATGACCCCCGAAGAACAGCTACGCGAAGAGCTCGCCGAGCTGCGCGAGCTGGAGGCGCGGGTCTACTCCCGCGACGCGAGCCCGACGCCCGGCGAGTTGACCCGGCTGCGCGAACTGCACGGCCGAAGGAGAGCGGCGAGCGTGGCGAAAGCCGCGGTCGCGGCACCGGCCGACGTTCCGGATGCCGAGCCGCCGCCTCCGAGCGTGCCTGAGAAGACGGAGGAGGAGGATGCCGCATCCCCACCCCCATCGCCTCCCCGCCCGCACCGGCTGCGCACCGCGCTCGTCGGCGCGACGACCCTGCTGATCGGGATCGCCTGCGGCCTGCTGATCGCACCCCTGCTGAGCTCTTCCTCACCGTTAACCGCTGCCCAGGCACAACGCCAGGCAGAGATATTCGCGGCGGAGGGATTCGACGAGGATTCGCTGGTTCTCGTCGGAGAGCGCGACGGCATCAACATCTGGGCGGCAACGCTTCAAGAAGGATCGCTGAGCTGCGTCGTGGCCGATTCGGTCGACACGCACAGCATCGCCTGTCGCAGCACCGTGCAGTTCCGTGCGGGCGAACGCATCGGCGTCATCCACTGGCCCGGCGGGATGGCCGCGAGCAGAGGCATCTTTGTGACCCTCGGCCGCTCGATCAGCGGTGAGCCCCTTGCCCAGCTCGACTGGCTCGACTGGTGACGGTGCGGATCGAGCCGCTCGCAGGGCGGCCGATCCTTCTTCGCGACTAGAGCCTGTCGGCAAGGATGGCGATACGTCGCGAGCCGATTCGGGTGAGCACGAGCGTTGCGCTCTCGTCGCCGCGCAGCACGAGCTTGCGCCGGAACTGCGCGGGGTCGACATCCATACCGCGCTTCTTGATCTCAAGCACCCCGATGTCGTGCGTGCGCAGCGCGGCGTTGATGGTCGGCACCTTCGCCGGCATCGCCTCGCGCACCCGAAAGCTCTGCACGAAGGGGCAGCTTGTCGCGCTGTCTGAGGTGAGATAGGCGATGCGAGGGTCGAGGGGTGCGGCATCCAGACTCCGCGCGAGATCGCCGATCAGGCGTGCCCGGATGACGGCGCCGTCGGGCTCGTGCAGATACGCTCCGATCTCTCGCGCCGGCTCGTCCTCGCTGTCGGCGGCTGCGGTCATCTCGTGCGCAAGATCGCCGCGCAGCACGAGCGCAGAGCGCCGAACGCCCGCGCGGGCAAGGGAACCCGACCACAGCACGAGTTCGACCGTCTCGCCCTCAGCGCTGACCCACTGCGCCTCGCTCTCGGGCGGGAGCGCGTCGCGGTCATGTGCGGGGCTGAGCTTGATGCCCGTGGGGATGCGTTCGGCACACTCGAGCGCCCAGGGCAGAGGGGGCGAATAGTCATCGGCCCGCACGCGACGTGTTTCGCCATGCCCCGCGGTGCGGCGTGCAGGGTCGAGCCACACGGCGTCCGCGTCGATCTGTGCGTCCTCGGCGGCCCCGTGCTGCACGGAAATCTGCTCGCCGAAGACGGCGAGATTGTAGGCGGCGATGGCGGCGGTGACTTCGTCGGCATCGACAGCGGTCACCCGCATCCCGAGAGCCGCGAAGGCTAGCGCGTCGCCACCGATGCCGCAACCGAGATCGGCGACATGGGTCACACCCGCCGAGCGCATGCGGGCGGCGTGGTGCGCCGAGACAGAACGGCGGGTGGCTTGCTCAAGACCCGAACGGGTGAAGAGCATGTGCTCGGCGAACGATCCGAACTTCGCCTCGGCCTTCGTGCGCAGCCGTGCTTGCCCCACAACAGCAGAGACAAGATCGGGAGAGTGCCCTGCCGCGCGCAGCCGCGAGACGATGCGGGCGACGTCGGCGCTGGTGTCGATGGGGCCGAGTTCGTCCAGCAGCGTGAGCCCCTCTCGGGTCAGCAGCACGCGCAACTCGGCCATCTCCATTCCCACAGCCTAGAGCGGCCACCCACGGCTGGCACTCGCGTTGCATGAGTGCCAGCGATACGCCTACACTGGCATTAGCACTCTCAGTGTGAGAGTGCGAATACGTCTGTGTTGGGTCAAGAAAGAAGAGGTAGACCGTGTCGGTTTCCATCAAGCCGCTCGAAGACCGCATCGTCATCAAGCAGGTCGAGGCCGAGCAGACCACCGCGAGTGGTCTGGTCATCCCTGACACCGCCAAAGAAAAGCCCCAGGAGGGCGAGGTCGTGGCTGTCGGCCCCGGCCGCATCGACGACAACGGCAACCGCATTCCGCTCGACGTGATCGTCGGCGACCGCGTGCTCTACAGCAAGTACGGCGGCACCGAGATCAAGTTGGGCGCCGATGAGTACCTGGTGCTCTCGGCCCGCGACGTGCTCGCGGTGGTTGTGCGCTGATCACGCCTAACTGATCGAAGTATCCAGAAGGCTTCGGATGCCACCGGCATCCGAAGCCTTCTGCGTCGCGAGCCTCTGCGCCGTCGCAGAGCCCTAGGCTGTGAAGGTGACACAACGCGCGCCGATGCCGCCGCAGACCCTGGGTGCTCTCTTCGCCTTTCTCGCCTATCTGCTGTGGGGCTTTCTGCCCATCTACTTTCTTCTTCTCGCGCCGACCGGCCCGTGGGAACTGGTGACATGGCGGGTTCTTCTCTCGCTGCTGTTCTGCGTGCTGATCCTGCTGGTGACACGCAGTTGGACGCACATCGTCGCGATAGCGCGACAACGACGCCTCTTGCTGTGGACGGCGGTCGCGGGGCTGCTGATCTATGTGAACTGGCAGATCTTCGTGATCGGCATCCTCACCGATCGCATCGTCGAGACCAGCCTGGGCTACTTCATCAACCCCATCCTCACGGTGCTGCTGGGCGTGATCGTGCTGCGGGAACGTTTGCGCGCGATGCAATGGCTGGCGATCGCGCTCGCCGGCATCGCGGTCGCGGTCATCATTGTCGGCTACGGCAGCTTTCCGTGGATCGCGCTCTCGCTCGCCCTGTCGTTCGCCGCCTACGGCCTCGTGAAGAAGCAGATCGGTCCCTCGGTGGATGCCGTCAGCGGCCTCACCCTCGAAACCGCATGGCTCACACCCATCGCGATCGTGCAGTTGGTGTTCGTGGCCACGACCACCGGCATCACCATGGGCACGGTGAGCCTCGGGCACACGGCGCTCCTCGCCGCCGCAGGCATCGCGACAACCGTGCCCCTGCTGCTGTTCGCGGCCGGAACTCGCCGCGTTCCGCTCACGGTGATCGGGCTGCTGCAGTTCCTCACACCGTTCATGCAGTTCGCCATCGGGGTATGGATCATGGGCGAGCCCATGCCCGCAGAGCGATGGATCGGTTTCGCGCTGGTGTGGCTCGCCCTCGTCATCCTGAGCACCGACATGCTCCTCGCGGTGCGTCGCCACCGTCGCGCGGGTGCCGCGGTCGAGCCGGAGTCGGTCATCGACCACGTGTGGACCGGCGCAACGCCGTTACCCAAGTGAGACGCAGTGTTACATATTGTTAGCGAACGGCAACCAACGGCGGGGCAAAAGCGCAGTAGGTTTGGTAGCTAAGACCCGGTTTTTCGGAGCCGGTTCAACGTTCACTTCACAACAAGGAGCACTATGAGCGTCTTTTCCAGCACTCGTGCGCGGAAGGTGCTCGGTGGCATTGCCGCCGTTAGCGCCAGCGCACTGATCCTCGCCGGCTGTTCCGGCGGGACCACGCCCGACCCGACCGACTCGACTCCGAGCGAGCGCGCTGAGTTGACCCTGAAGATCGGCACGATCCTGCCGCAGACGGGTTCCCTCGCGTTCCTCGGCCCGCCCGAAGAAGCGGGTGTCGGTCTCGCCATCGAGCACGTCAACGCCTACAGCGCGACGACCAAGCTCACGACTGAGGTCATCTGGGGCGACTCGGGCGACGCAACCAACAACGCGTGGCAGACCACCGCTCCGCGTCTCATCCAGGCAGGCGTTGCCGCAGCCATTGGTGCGGCATCCTCGGGTGTCACCAAGCTGTTCCTCGACGACATGATCGGCGCGGGCATCATCACCTTCTCGCCGGCCAACACCTCGGTCGACTTCATCGACTGGGATGACAACAACCTCTACTGGAGGACGGCTCCGAACGACCTCCTTCAGGGCGAGGTTCTTGCCAACCTGGTTGCTGACGACGGTCACGAGAACGTCGCAACGATCTACCTGAACGACTCGTACGGCGCAGGCCTCAACACCGTGTTCAAGCGCGTGTTCGAGGGCACCGGTGGAACGATCCTCACCGAGCAGTCGTACAACGCTGGTGACACCACCTTCGACGCTCAGGTGAACGCGGCACTCGCGACCAACCCCGACGCGATCATCCTGATCACCTTCGACGAGATCTACACCATCGGCCCGGCGCTCATCAACGCTGGCTTCGACGGTGGCAAGTTCTACTTCGTCGATGGCAACCTGAAGCAGTTCGGCAGCGACGCAAACTGGCCGGCAAACCTCAGCCTGAGCGGTGCCAAGGGTACGACCCCTGCTGGCCCCGCAGCTGACACCGCCTTCCAGACGGCAGCCAACGCATGGTGGGTGGCACAGGGCAACGACGCGTTGACCGAGTACGCCTACATGAACGAGTCCTATGACGCAGTCATCCTCCTCGCCCTCGCGGCGCTGGCGGCTGAGTCGGACAAGGCCTCGGACATCATCACCAAGCTCCGCGAGGTCTCGGGTGGTGAAGGCAACGGCACGAAGTGCACCTCGTACCAGGCCTGCGCCGACATCATCCTTGCTGGCGGCACGGCTGACTACGACGGCTACTCCGGCCCGATCACCTTCGACGAGGTGGGCGACCCGACTGAGGCCGTTATCGGTATCTTCGAGTTCGGCGACGACAACATGTTCGTCCGTATCGACCTCTAAGAAGCACTGAAACACTCGAAGGCCCCGGGAGCGATCCCGGGGCCTTCTTGTGCGCCCAGGCGATGACGCGGTCGGCCTAAGCGAAGCGCCTTAGGGGTGCAGGGTTGTTCTTCGGGTGCAGGGTGACACGCCGTCATCCGGCCCTGCACATTCGTAGATTCGCCCTGCATCTGTGTGGCTGGGGTCGGTTTGGGGGTGCGGCTGCGGTGAGGGGCGTGGAGGTGCCGTGTGGGGATAGGTATCGTGTGGGGGTGGCTTCGGGGTGCGTGCCCTGCGGCTAGGGGTGGGTCCCTCCCCGCTTTGCGGGGGCCCTCCCAAGGCGCCGCAGAACACGCACCCCTACGCCGTCGTGACCCTTGCGCTCGCCCTCGGCTGTGTGCGTGTGGCGGTGTTTGGGGTGTTCCCGGCCTGTGGTGGGGGTGTACTCTGGGGGCCAAGTCGGGGGTGATCGTGAGATTTCGCCCGGTCACCTGTCTTCTTCTGTAGAACCCTATGTTGCGTCCACAAATCTTGTGTTGGGCGGGGGATAACACACGAAGGAACGGTTATGAGTAACTCTCTCTCTCTCTCTCTCTCTTAGCTAAACGTCGCCGCCGCGTTCGTACTGCGGCGTTGCTGCTGTCAGCCGGAATGGTCGCAGGTTCCCTGGTGGTGTTTGCTCCCACCGTTACCGCCCCCGCACACGCAGCCACCTACGCCGTACCCGGCACCTACGCGACCCTCGCGGATGCGATTGCCGCAGCCAACGCGAACCCCGGTCTCGATACGATCGTGCTGGAGGGCGACCACACCGAACCTGATGGTGGGGTGGGGAGCTTGGAGATCACCGATGACCTGATCATCGATGGTGGCGGTAACGAGCTGACGTTGACGAACGTGCCGATCACCATTGAGGACGGCTTTACCGGCAACGTGAGCTTCGAGGGCGTCACTATCAACGCGAGTTCTGCGGGCGATGGAGTCTTGGCGAGTGCGATGGCTGCTGGTTCATCTCTTACTTTCACCGACACGGTGGTTTATGGCGCGATTCAGAATGGTGTCCGCATCGTCCAGTTCTCTTCCGGGGAGCTTGTCATCAACAACAGCGAGTTCCGCGATAACGGTGCCGGTCTCGCCGTGGATAGCATGGTCGGTTCGACGGTGACGATCAACGATTCCCACTTTGACGAGAACGGTTACGCGGGCGGGGTCTTGGCTCTGGTGGAGAACTCTGAGGTCACTATTCAGGACAGCACCTTCAACGACAACGTTGGGTTCGGATTCTTCTATGGCAACGCGGGTGGTGCGAGCGAGGGTCTTGGGGGTGTGCTGGATATCTCTGGGTCGGAGTTCAACGGCAACGGTGACGGCGGAGCGTACATTCACGGTGCCACCGAGATAGACATCACCGGGTCGGAGTTCAACGACAACGGTGAGGGCCGCTTCAACGCACAACACCACTCTGCCTCTGTGTCGACGGTCAGCATTAGCAATAGTGAGGCTTCGCGCAATGGTGATACCAACTCTGGTGGTGTCGGCTTCACCATGGAACTGACCGGTGAAGGGGTAACCGAGGTGACTCTGCACGACCTCACCACCACCGGCAACGGCACGTTCGGTGTTTATATCTATGACCGTAGTGGTACTGCCGTGAGGGAGGTGGAGATCCTTCGGCTCAACAGTTCCGAGAGCGGGAGCGCCGAAGTCGCCCTGATGCGCGATGCCTCGAACGGCACCTGGCTGGTTCAGGATTCCTCACTCTATAACGGCCAGGGAATGGGGCTGTTTGTCTTCCAGACGAACCCGGGTAATGTTACGCGGCTTGTGAGTAGCACGGTCGCGGGAAACCGGGGTGACACCGAGTCGTTCACCGATGGGGTTGACGTCAGTGGCGTGTTTGCGGTTTTCGGTGGCGAGAACGAGAACGAGACTTCCACTTTCGAGATCCTCAACAGCACGATCACCTCTGACTCAGATGCGGTCCCTCACGTCGCTCTTGTCGTGTTCTACGGCATAGGCTTCGGGGCCATCGAGAACTCGATCATCTTCGGTGGCGGGCAGGGTGAGTTTGATCTGTACACTGCTGACGGTGACGGTGGGTCGCTCGTTACGACGGTCGATTACTCTTTGATCGGCACCGCAGAAGCACTCACGCAAGGTGTGATCGCGGCAGGTACGGGCAATCTTTACGACGCCGTGTCGCCGATCAACCCGCAGTTGGGTGCACTGGGCGACAACGGGGGAACCACCCCGACCCGCCTGCCTGTGCTCGGTTCGCCGGTGATTGACGCTGGTGACCCGGCGTTCACCGGGTTGAGCAACGATCAGCGTGGTCAGGCTCGCGTTTTCGGTAGCCGGATCGATATGGGCGCGGTGGAGACTAACTACCTCCCGCCGGTTGACCCGGAAGCCCCGGTTGTGGTGACGGACCCGGAAGATGCAACGGCACCCGTGGGTGGAAGTGTCACCTTCACCGCGGAGATCACCGGGGGTACCCCGGGTGAGACGACCGTGCAGTGGGAAGTGTCCACCGATGGCTGTGTGAGCTGGGTTGCGATCACCGATGGTGCCGGTGTGTCTGGTGCAACAACCGACACTCTCAGCCTGACCGATCTGACGCTGGAGCAGGACGGCAACTGTTACAGGGCGGTGTACACCGACCCGCAGGGTACGGTCACGACAGCTTCGGCGACGTTGACGGTTATGCCTGCGGGTGGTGGTGGCGGTGGTACCGATGGTGGTGATGGGGAACTCAGCTACACGGGTCTGGACAGTCGCATGTTGCCGTCATTGTGGCTCTTGGCGGGACTGTTGGGTGCCGGTGGTGTGATCCTGCTGGTCGCGTCACGTTCGGCACGTCAGCGAGCGGCACGACAGGTGTCGTAACACTCCGCGACGAACTTGTGGTGTGAGGGAGCGCGGTGGGCAAGCCGTTTCCTTCCTCACTCACTTGCTCACGAGTATCCCCGTGTTCGTGAGCACCCGTGGCGGGTCTGGTGGTTTCTCCCCCGGAAGACTAGACCCGCCGCCCCTCTTCCGGCTTCGGGGTGCGTGCCCTGCGGCTTCGGTGGGTCCCTCCCCGCTTCGCGGGGCCCCTCCCAAGGCGCCGCAGAACATGCACCCCTACGCTGCTGTCACCTCTGTTGCGCACGCGCACTCCTGTGTCGGCTTTGTCGCGGTCGCGGCACGGCCCACTACAGATGCAGGGGCGGATGGTGGCGTGTCGCCCGTGCACCGGTAGATCCACCCTGCATTCGTGCGGCAGGCAAAGTCATCAGACCGATCCGTTGACTCTTATCGCGGGCGTGAACGAGATGGCGCAGGGGTGTGGTCGCTGCGGCGCCTTGGGAGGGCCCCCGCGAAGCGGGGAGGGACCCACCCTTAGCCGCAGTGGCCACACCCGGGAGCCATCGGCCGCAAGGAAGGACGCCGCTCAGTCGGTGCCGAGAGTGCCGAGGTACAGGCCGATGACCTTGGGGTCGTTCAGCAGTTCACGGCCGGTACCAGTGTAGGCATCCTTGCCCTGATCGAGAACGTAGCCCCGGTCGCAGATCTGCAGGCAACGCCGTGCATTCTGCTCGACCATGATGGTCGTCACGCCGGCCTTGTTGATGTCGGAGACGCGGATGAAGGCGTCATCCTGACGCACCGGCGAAAGACCCGCCGAGGGCTCGTCGAGCAACAGCACAGCGGGATCCATCATGAGCGCGCGGCTCATCGCGACCATCTGCCGCTCCCCACCCGAGAGCGAACCCGCGCGCTGCTTCAGGCGCTTGCCGAGTTCGGCGAAGATGCCGGTGACGAACTCCAACCGCTCGGCATAGGCTTTGGGCTTCTGGTAGAGCCCCATCTGCAGATTCTCTTCGATGGTGAGCGAGGGGAAGACGTTGTTCGTCTGAGGCACGAAACCCACACCACGACGCACGAGCTGGTCGCTCTTGAGGCCGAGAACGCTTTCGCCGTCTACGGTGATCTCGCCGTCGCGCACCTTGACCATGCCGAAGATGGCCTTCAGCAGAGTCGATTTGCCAGCGCCGTTCGGGCCGATGATGCCGACGAGCTCACCCCTGTGCGCGGTGAGGTTGGCGCCTGTGATGATGTTGATGCCCGGCAGGTATCCCGCATAGAGATCGGTGATCTCTACGACGACATCCGTCTTGGTCGCGGGCTTCTTTGCAGCGGTTGCGGCGCTCATCGGTTCTCCTCTTCGGCGTCGGCGATGGCGGCGGCTTCTTCTTCGCGAATCTCTTCGAGCAGATCCATCGCCGCGGTGTCGAGTTCGCCCGCGATGCGGCCCGTGACGACACCCAGGTCGACATCCTGGTGGCTGCCGAGGTAGGCGTCGATAACCGCCTGGTCTTTCATGACCGTCTCGGGCGGCCCTTCTGCTACCACGCGACCTTCGGCCATCACGACGACCCAGTCGGCGATATGGCGCACCATGTGCATATCGTGCTCGACGAACAGCACCGTCATCCCGAGGTCTTTCAGGTCGAGCACGTGGTCGAGCAGATCCTGCGTGAGCGCGGGGTTCACACCGGCCATCGGCTCATCGAGCATGACGATGGTCGGGTCGCTCATCAGCGCCCGCGCCATCTCGAGCAGCTTGCGCTGACCGCCCGAGAGCGAGGCAGCGTAGTCGTCGGCTTTGGTGTCGAGCTTGAAGCGGGCCAGCAGCTCCATCGCCTTGGTCTCGATCTCGTCGTCTTGCTTGCGCCAGATCGCCGGGATGACACTCGCCCAGATGCTCTCACCCTTTTGCCCGGTCGAGCCGAGTTTCATGTTCTCGAGAACCGTCAGAAGGGACAGCGCCTTGGTGAGCTGGAAGGTGCGCACCTGGCCCATGCGAGCGACTTTGAAGGCGGGGATTCCGGAAAGCTGCGAACCATCGAAGGTCCATGTTCCGCTGTTCGGCTTGTCGAAGCCGCACAGCAGGTTGAACAGGGTCGTCTTGCCGGCCCCGTTCGGGCCGATGAGGGCCGTGATCGCGTTGCGGGGGATCTCCAGGTGGTCGACATCGACGGCGACGAGACCGCCGAAGCGACGGGTCACGTTGTCCATCGTGACGATGGGGTCGGTCTTGGCGACACCGGGTACCGGATCGCCCTTGGCGAGCCCCTGGCTCTTCGGGCGCTTGATTGAGCCGGTCGCGGTCGCGACGGCGTTTTCGGGGGTGCTCTTACTTGACAAAGGTCAGCTCCCTCTTGTTTCCGAGTATTCCCTGCGGGCGGAAGATCACGATCAGCATCAGCGCGACACCCACGATGACGAAGCGGAGAGTCGCCGCCTGGATAGCGGTGATCGGAAGGATCCCGGCGTTGGCCATCGCGGGAAGGATTGCATCGAGGAAGGCCATCAGAAACCAGAACAGCATCGAACCCAGAACCGGGCCGAAGACTGTTGCGGCTCCACCGAGAAGCAGGATCGTCCAGATGAAGAAGGTGAGCGAGGTCTGGTAGAGCGAAGGCACCACCGCCGAGGGCAGCGCCCACACGACCCCGCCGAGGGCTCCGAAGACCCCACCGATCATCAGCGCCTGCATCTTGTAGGCGAAGACGTTCTTGCCGAGCGCACGCACGGCGTCTTCGTCCTCACGGATGCCCTTGAGCACGCGCCCCCAGGGGCTGCGCATAAGAGCCCAGACCAGGTAGACCGCGATGCCGAGCAGGATGAGCCCGAACACGCGCACCCAGAGCCCGTCAGCGGAATACTGCCAGGGTCCGAAACCGTAGACGATCTGCGTGCCGTTGGCATCGAACTGCGGGAAGGGGTTTGCCGCGCGGAAGCCCGCGTGGTAGTTGCCGAGCCCGTCGGCCGAGTTGGTCCAGTCATCGAAGAGCTGCGTGGTGAACAGCAGGCGGACGATCTCGGCCGCCGCGATAGTCACGATGGCGAGGTAGTCGGCGCGCAACCGCAGCGTCGGGATACCGAGGATGAGCGCGAAGACGATCGCCCCGATCATCCCCACGATGATGCCCATCCACCACGGCAGGCCGAAGGTGAGGATCGAGATCGCATAGCCGTAGGCGCCGATGGCCATGAACCCGGCCACACCGAAGTTCAACAGGCCCGCGTAGCCGAAGTGCACAGCCAGACCCACAGCCGCCAGGGCATAGGCGAAGGTCGTGGGGTGAAAGAGGTAGCTCAGGCTGAGGTCGAGAATCTGCAAGATGTCCATGATCGCTCCTAACCGAGTCTCTCTTTACGACCCAGGATGCCCTGGGGTCTGATCAGCAGGATGACGATGAGGATGACGAGCGCTCCGACGTACTTCATGTCGGTCGGCATACCGAACAGAGTAGAGAGCTCAACCAGAAGCCCCACGATGATCGCACCGATGAGGGCACCGAAGGCGGTGCCGAGACCACCCAGCACGACCGCCGCAAAGATCAGCAACAGGATGTGCATACCCATGTCCCACTTCACGCCGGGGCGGAAGTAGGCCCAGAGCACGCCGCCGATGGCGGCGAGGGCACCGGCCAGCATCCACACGATCAGGATGACGCGGTCGACGTTGATTCCCGAGGCCGCGGCAAGACCGGGGTTGTCGGAGATGGCGCGGGTGGCCTTTCCGATGCGGGTCTTCAGCAGCCAGAAGGCCAGGGCAACGAGGATGACGATACTCAGGCTCATCGAGAGCATGTCAACCGGCGAGAGCTTGATCGGTCCCCACAGTTGAATCTTCGCCGAGCCGGCGCCGGGGAGCTGTTTGGTGTCACCGCCGATGAAGAACTGGAACAGGTAGCGAGCCGCCAGCGAGAGACCGATGCTCACGATCATGAGCTGCACGAGTCCCAGGCCTTTTCGGCGCAGAGGTTTCCAGAGGCCGGTATCCATCGCCCAACCGAGCGCCATACCCAACAGGATCACGATCGGCAGCGCGATCCACAGCGGGAGCGCGAAGTTGACCGCGAACACGAGCGCCATGATGGCGCCGAAGCTCAGCATTTCGGCGTGGGCGAAGTTCGTCAGCCCCGTGGTGCCGAAGATCAGCGAGACGCCGACGGCGGCCAATGCCAGCAGGAGTCCGAAGTTCAGACCGTTGATGATGCGCTCGACGAACTGATCGATGAACGACGTCGTGATGCGCTCGCCGGGGCTGAGGAAGAGGTTCAGCACCGCGGTATTGGTCAGACCGAAGCTCACCTCGAACGATGCGGTCGTGCCATCGATGGGCGACACTGCCGCCGGAAGCTGCTCGGGGTCGACGATGACGCCCTCGGGCAGGGTGTCCTCGTTGACCGTGAGCACATAGCTGCCCTTTTCGGGCACGTAAAGACGCCACCGTCCGTCGGCATTGGTGACCGTCGACGCCTCGAAACCGTTTCCGGCGATCGTCAGGATCACATTGCCCACCGGGATGCCAGCATTGCGGATCAACCCGGAGAAATAGAATGACGTCGGTTCCTGGTCGGCCCCGGGGGTTTCCGGGGCTACGGGCGTGTCATCCGACACCGAGGTGATCGTCGTGTTCGTCTCGGCAGATGCGGCGTGGGCGCTCATCGGCGCGACGACCAGGGCCATCACCCCGGCCAGCATCACACCGAGGAACACGGCAACACGCCTCAGCGGGTGCCGAGCTGTTGTAGCTGCGGATATCACAGAACCTCCAGTCGGGGGTTTTCGTGCGCAAACCATCGGGTGTCATGCCGATGGCGTAGCGCGACATACCAGAGCGTAGACGCTAACAGTGCGGTTCGCATAGTTTTCCTTCGCTATGGAAACAAAATTGCAACCTGTGACGTTTAGAATCGAATACCCGGGAAGCCGCACAAAAACCCCTGAAGGGCGTGCGCGACACGGCTCTGATGGCGATGAGGAGCATTCATGGAACAGTCCGACCCCTTCGGCTTCGTCGGGCTGACCTACGACGACGTGCTGCTTCTGCCGGGGCACACCGACGTCATCCCCAGCGAGGCCGACACCTCATCCCGCGTGACCCGAAGGATCACGGTGGCAACCCCGCTGCTCTCCAGCGCCATGGACACGGTGACCGAAGCCCGCATGGCCATCGCCATCGCTCGCGAGGGAGGGCTGGGGATACTGCACCGCAACCTCTCGATCGAAGACCAGGCCGTGCAAGTCGATCGCGTCAAGCGCAGCGAGTCGGGCATGATCACCGACCCGGTGACGACGAGCCCGGATGCGACGATCGAAGAGGTCGATGCGCTGTGCCAGAGGTACCGCATCTCGGGGCTTCCGGTCGTCGATGACGCGGGCAAGCTTCTGGGCATCGTCACCAACCGCGACATGCGCTTCGTTTCGACATTCGAGCGCACCACGACCCGAGTGAAAGATGTGATGACGCACGAGAACCTCGTCACAGCGAAGGTCGGGGTCTCGGCGAACGAGGTGCTCGCCCTCTTCGCCCGCCATCGGGTAGAAAAGCTGCCCCTGCTCAACGACGACGGCACCCTCGGCGGACTCATCACGATCAAAGACTTCGACAAGAGCGAGAAATATCCACTGGCCACCAAAGACGAGCAAGGCCGTCTGCGGGTGGGCGCGGCCATTGGCTTCTTCGGGGATGCCTGGGAACGCGCCCTCGCGCTGCGAGACGCCGGAGTCGACGCCCTCGTGGTCGATACCGCCAACGGGCAGTCCCAGGGCGTCATCGATCTGGTGAAGCGGCTGAAGGCCGATCAGAGCTTCGCGCACATCGACATCATCGGCGGCAACGTCGCTACGCGCGAAGGCGCACAGGCACTGGTGGATGCCGGGGTAGACGCGGTCAAGGTCGGTGTAGGCCCCGGATCGATCTGCACGACCCGCGTCGTGGCGGGCGTGGGCGTGCCGCAGGTGACGGCGATCTACGAGGCATCCCTGGCCACGAAGCCCGCGGGCATCCCGCTGATCGCCGACGGCGGCCTGCAGTACTCCGGCGACATCGCCAAGGCGCTTGTCGCCGGTGCCGACGCGGTGATGCTCGGCTCGCTCCTGGCGGGCACCGACGAATCGCCGGGCGAGATCGTCTTTCAGTCGGGCAAGCAGTTCAAGCAGTACCGCGGGATGGGGTCGCTGGGAGCCATGCAGACGCGCGGCAAGCAGACCTCCTACTCGAAGGACCGCTACTTCCAAGCCGATGTGCCCAGCGATGACAAACTCATCGCCGAGGGGATCGAAGGCCAGGTGCCCTATCGTGGGCCGCTGGCTGCCGTGGCCTATCAACTGGTCGGGGGCCTGCGGCAGTCGATGTTCTATGTCGGTGCGCGAACCATCGAAGAGCTCAAGGAACGCGGCAAGTTCGTGCGCATCACGCCCGCGGGACTCAAGGAGTCGCATCCGCACGTCGTGCGGATCGTCGTCGAGGCGCCGAACTACAAGCGCTAGCCTCCACCGCCCCGAGTAGGCTGAGGGGGTGACCATGGAGACCGAACTCGGAAGAGCAAAGCGCGCACGCCGCGCCTACACCTTCGACGACATCGCGGTGGTGCCCTCGCGTCGCACGCGCAATCCCGAGGATGTCTCGACCGCCTGGGCGATCGACGCCTATTCTTTCG
>CAZHIU010000005.1:0-24100 GCA_964532555.1 uncultured Microbacterium sp. | reverse complement strand
TCGACCTGGAGGGACTCTGGACCCGCTACGACGACCCCGAGCCGCTGCTGGCCGAGATCGCGACGCTGCCGGATGCCGAGGCCACCGTTCGGATGCAGAAGCTCTACGCCGAGCCGATCAAACCCGCCCTGATCAAGCAGCGCCTGGCGGAGATTCGCGAGGGCGGCGTCACCGTTGCCGGTTCGCTCACCCCGCAGCGCACGCAGGAGCTGTATGAGACGGTCGTCGACGCCGGTGTCGACATCTTCGTCATCCGCGCGACGACCGTGTCGGCCGAGCATGTGTCGCGCTCGGCTGAGCCTTTGAACCTGAAGAAGTTCATCTACGACCTCGACGTGCCGGTGATCGTGGGGGGAGCGGCAACGTACACGGCTGCTCTGCACCTCATGCGCACGGGAGCGGCGGGCGTGCTCGTCGGTTTCGGCGGCGGCGCGGCCTCGACGACCCGCGCGACCCTCGGCATCCACGCGCCGATGGCGACGGCGGTCTCGGATGTCGCCGCCGCGCGCCGCGACTACCTCGACGAGTCGGGCGGACGCTATGTGCACGTCATCGCCGATGGCGGCGTGGGCACCTCGGGCGATATCGTCAAGGCGATCGCGATGGGCGCTGACGCGGTCATGCTCGGCGTCGCGCTCGCGCGGGCGACGGATGCGCCGGGCTGCGGTTTTCACTGGGGGCCGGAGGCGCGCCATCCCGAGCTGCCCCGCGGTCGCCGCGTGGCCGTCGGTGCGATCGCGCCGCTCAACGAGATTCTCTACGGCCCCGCACCCGTCGCCGACGGCACGGCGAACCTCATCGGGGCGCTGCGGAAGTCGATGGCAACGACCGGCTACTCCGACCTCAAGGAGTTCCAGCGCGTCGAAGTCGTGCTCGCCCCCTATCGACAGTCCTGACCCGAACCGTGTCTGGCCCCGAGGATTTTCCGCCGACGCTGCGCGAGGTGATGCTGCGCCCCTGGTGGATCGGCATGCTGCTGTTCGCCCTGGTGGTCGCCGCGCTTTTCGCGTGGCTCGGCCAGTGGCAGTTCGCCCGTGCCATCGACACGAACCCGCCGCCGCCCGGCATCACCGAAGAGGTAAAGCCCATCGCCGAGGTGATCGAGCCGGGTGACTACCTCGCCGAGCCGCTCGTCGGTCAGCGTGTGACCGTGAGCGGACAATGGGTGCCGGAAGACTTTCTCGTCGTCTCCTCGCGCTTCAACGACGGCGAACAAGGCTATTGGGTGACCGGGCAACTGCGCACGGCAGAGCGGGTGGCGCTCGCGGTGGCGCTCGGCTGGGCGGCGGACCGCGCGACGGCGGATGCGGCGGCATCCGCCCTTGCGGCCGGGGGCGCGGCGCACGCCGAACTCACCGGTCGGCTCATCTCCGACGAAGGCCCCGCGCTGCCGCCGCGCGCCGAACCCGAGCGGATGGACCGGATGTCGCCCGCCGCGCTCCTCGGTCACTGGCACGACATCGAGCGCTTGCATGTGTACCGACCGTATCTGGTCTCCACCACGGCACCCGCGGGTCTCGTCGACATCTTCTCTCCGGCACCGGATGCCGCATCCACGGTCAATTGGCTCAACGTCTTCTACGCCGCCGAGTGGGCCGTCTTCGCCGGTCTGGCCTTCTATCTCTGGTATCGCCTCGCCCGCGACGCCTGGGAGCGCGAGGTCGAAGAGCACGAGGCGAGGGCATGAGGCGCCGCTAGAGTAGAGGCATGCCCGAGCCCAAAGCCGACCGCTATCCGGCGATCCGTGGGGCGCTGAAGTTCTACCAGATCGCTTCGATCATCACCGGCGTCATGCTGATCCTGCTGGTGATCGAGATGGTGTTGAAGTACAGCCCTCTTCATGTCGAACTCTTTATGGGCGGCTCGGGCGGTTTTCTGTGGTTCGCGCCGGTGTTTCCCGGCCCCGGCTGTGAGTGGTACTCGCTTTTCGTGCCGGGAGGCATGGGATGCGAGATCGAGTCCGGCGGCGACGGCATCAACATCTCGCTGCTGATTCTCATCTCGCACGGCTGGTTCTATGTCGTCTATCTCTTCTCCTGCTTCCGGGTCTGGAGCCTCATGCGCTGGCGCTTCGGGCGATTCATCGTGCTCGCCCTCGGAGGTATCGTGCCGCTGCTGTCGTTCTTCATGGAGGTGCGGGTCGCACGCGAGGTGCGCGCCTATCTCGCGGAGCGCGAGCCTGTGGCGCAGAAGGATGCGGGAGAGCCCCGCGCATGAGCGTCGACACCGCTCACCGCCCGGTTCTGGTCATCGACTTCGGTGCCCAATACGCCCAACTCATCGCCCGCCGCGTGCGCGAAGCGGGCGTCTACAGCGAACTCGTGCCGCACACGGTGACCGCCGCGGAGGTACGCGACCGTGCGCCGGTCGGCCTGATCCTCTCGGGCGGCCCCTCGTCGGTCTACGAAGAGGGTGCGCCCCGGCTCGACCCCGAGATATTCACGCTCGGCATCCCGACCCTGGGAATCTGCTACGGCTTTCAGCTCATGGCCCAAACCCTCGGCGGCGAGGTCTCGCACACCGGCTTGCGCGAGTACGGCGCGACGGATGCCACCCTCACCGGCGACGGCGGCGTGCTTCTGGGTGGGCAACCCGCGCAGCAGAAGGTGTGGATGAGCCACGGCGACCAGGTGTCGCGTGCGCCGGAAGGCTTTGCCGTGCTCGCGCGCACCGCGGTCACCGAGGTTGCGGCTTTCGGTGACGCGGAGCGCTGTTTCTATGGGGTGCAGTGGCATCCCGAGGTGCAGCACTCCGAGCACGGCCAGAGGGTGCTCGAGAACTTCTTGCACAAGGCCGCGGGGCTCGGTTCTGAGTGGAACAGTGGCAGCGTCATCGAAGAGCAGATCGCGCGCATTCGCGAGCAGGTGGGCAGTGCGCGAGTCATCTCCGCCCTCTCGGGCGGTGTCGACTCAGCGGTGTCGACCGCGCTGGTGCACCGGGCGGTCGGCGACCAGCTCACGGCGGTCTTCGTCGACCACGGGCTGTTGCGTGCCGGCGAGCGTGAGCAGGTCGAGAAGGATTACGTCGAATCCACCGGTGTGCGCCTGATCACCGTCGATGCGCGAGAGACCTTTCTCGGGCACCTGGCGGGTGTCACAGACCCCGAGCAGAAGCGCAAGATCATCGGGCGTGAGTTCATCCGTGCCTTCGAGGCGACCCAGCGCGACTTGCGTGCCGAAGCGGGCGAACCCGTGCGCTTTCTGGTGCAGGGCACGCTCTATCCGGATGTCGTGGAGTCGGGCGGCGGCGCCGGAACCGCCAACATCAAGTCCCACCACAATGTCGGCGGGCTGCCCGAGGCCATAGATTTCGAACTCATCGAACCACTGCGTGCGCTTTTCAAAGACGAGGTACGCGCGATCGGGCGGGAACTCGGCATCCCCGAGCCGATCGTCGGGCGGCAGCCCTTTCCCGGCCCCGGCCTCGGCATCCGGATCGTGGGCGAGGTGACCGCCGAGCGGCTGGAGATTCTGCGGACCGCCGATGCGATCGCGCGCGAGGAGCTCAGCAGGGCAGGACTCGACGGCCAGATCTGGCAGTGCCCGGTGGTGCTGCTCGCCGATGTGCGCTCGGTGGGCGTGCAGGGTGACGGCCGCACCTATGGGCATCCGATCGTGTTGCGCCCGGTGTCGAGCGAAGACGCCATGACGGCCGACTGGACACGCCTGCCCTACGAGGTGCTCGCGCGCATCTCGAATCGCATCACCAACGAGGTGCCCGAGGTGAACCGGGTGGTCTTGGATGTCACCTCCAAGCCACCCGGCACCATCGAGTGGGAGTAACGCTTAGCTGCTGGCCTTCGAGCGGCCAGAGAGCAGGCCGTAGATCAGCAGCACCAGGATCGAACCACCGATGGCCAGAAGCCAGGTGGTGAGGTCCCAGAACTCCGTGAGCGGGCGGTTGAAGAGAAGGCTTCCGAGCCATCCACCCAACATCGCTCCGACCACACCCACGATGAGTGTGATGAACCATCCACCACCGTTCTTGCCGGGGAGGACCAGTTTGGCGATCGCCCCGGCGGCGAGGCCGAGGATCAGGAATCCGAGAAATGACATAGCAACTCTCCAATCGTGTCGTAGTGACATTGGCCATTGTGCCTCGTGGCCGACCGCGCGTAAAGGCCCTTGTGTCGCCCGGGTAAATGTGCAAGGGTTCGGCGCTCCACAGGGAGCGCCGAACCCTTGGGAGAGAGCTTCGAGCGCCTAGTTGTTGCCGCGCAGAATCGCGATGAGTCGCAGAATCTCGACGTACAGCCAGACCACGGTGACCATGATGCCGAAGGCGCCGAGCCAGCCGTACTTGCGGGGGGCACCGTTGTTGACGCCCTGCTGGATGCGGTCGAAGTCCATGACGAGCGAGTAGGCCGCGAGGAACACGACGAGGATGCCGAGGATGACGCCGAGCGGGATGCCCATGATCTCGACCGAGGTGCGCAGACCGAAGGCGTTGTCGTTCACGCCGGTCCACATCAGCACGAGGTTCAGCAGTGAGAAGACCAGATAGCCGACCATCGCGATCATCCAGATCTTGGTCATCTTCTTCGACGCGCGAACCTTGCCGCTGGCGAACAGCGCGAGGGTCACCCCGACGACCGCGAGCGTGGCCAAGGTGGCCTGCATGACGATGCCCTCGTAGAACACCTCGAAGAACGCCGAGATGCCCCCGATGAAGAGGCCTTCAAAGGCCGCATAGGCGAAGATCAGTGCCGGGCGCACGCTCTTGCGCGATGTGAAGATGATCACCATCGCGAGAACGAAGCCGCCGAGCGCGCCGACGATCCACGGTATGAGGGTGAGCTGACCGGTCGTGGCCAGCGTGCTCATCGTCCACATCCAGCCGACGACGGCGGTGGCGATGAGAATGCCGAACAGGCCCGTCGTCTTCCACACCGTGTCTTCGACCGTCATCCGGTCGGTTTCGAGGGCTCCCGCCGCGGGCGCGGTGTACATCCCCTCGAGCTGGGCGTTCATGGCTGCGTTCACGGTCATGTGCGAGGCTGCGGTCTGGCCGGCCGCCTGCCCGGGCGCATTGCCGGGGTAGCTTGCCACGGCGCGCGGGTCTTGCTGCTGGAAGGTGGGGTTGTTGAAAACGGGGTTGCTCATGCGGGCCTCACTTGCTTGCGGGTCTATCGTTCGCTTGTCTCCAGAATACCGGGGGCGAGCACGCTTCGGGTGATCTACTCTGAGAACGTGCCGAGCACATCGCCGCTGATCATCGGACACCGCGGCGCGCCTGGGTATCGGCCCGAGCACACGCGCTCCTCCTACGAGCTGGCCCTGGCGATGGGGGTGGATGCTGTCGAGCCCGATGTCGTCGTCACGGCAGACGGGGTGCTCGTGGTGCGGCACGAGAACGAGATCTCAGGCACGACGGATGTCGCCGAGCATCCTGAGTTCGCCGCGCGTCGCACGCAGAAGGTGATCGACGGCGAACGCCTGAAGGGATGGTTCACCGAGGATTTCACCTGGGCGGAGCTGGCTACCCTGCGCTGCCGGGAGCGCATCCCGCAGCTTCGCCCCGCGAGCGCCGCTTTCGACGGCACAGAGCCGATGTTGCGCCTTGACGAGCTTCTCGATCTCGTTCGGGATTCTTCGCGCGCCCAGGGGCGCACGATCGGCGTCGTGCTGGAGGTGAAGCACGCGGCCTTCTTCGGTCGAGGCGGCTTTGACCTCGCCGCACTGATCGACAGGCAACTGCGGGCAAGCGGGTGGGGTGCGGGCGCGCCACTGATCATCGAGAGCTTCGAGCCGACGATTCTCGCGCAACTGCGCGCGCGGGCGGTCGAGGCCTCCTATGTGCAGCTCATCGAGGCCACCGGTCGCCCCTGGGACCTCATTGCCGAGGCGGGGGATGCGGCCCCGAAGTATCGCTCGATGCTCACCGCCGAGGGGCTGGATGCGCTCGCGGCCGAGGTCGCCGGGATCAGCGTCGACAAGCAGCTTCTTCTCGAGGCCGGGAACACGATCGTCGCCGATGCTCACTCTCGCGGCCTTGAGGTCTTCACCTGGACATGTCGGCCAGAGAACGCCTTTCTCGATGCCGTGTATCGCGAGACGGGCGGCGAGGCTGCCGCTTTCGGCGACTACGAGGGGGAGTGGTCGGTCCTCGCGCGCAGCGGACTCGACGGCGTGTTCGTCGACCACCCCGATCTAGGTGTGGCGTTCTTTCGCCGCGGGCGCGACGACGGCTTCGGCGCGGGGATCAGCCCGCGGTCTTAGACGGCCCGTCGCTCCGCCTGGCCGGTCACGCCCAAGAAGCGGATGAACACCGCCATCCAGCCGAAGATCAGCGCGAAGACGACGATCTCAAAAGCTGTCAGAGTGAAGTAGCCCACGGCGAAGAGCACCACCGATGCGGCCATCGCGGCGATGAACGCCCAGGCCGAGAGGAAGTAGGCGCGCGGCATCCCGCGGAACATCTTCAGTCCGCCGACGAGAAGCACGAGGAACATCAACGCCATCCCCGAGGCCGAGAGGTTGTGCAGGATCTCGATCACGTTCACGGGGAAGATCCCGACGCCCGCGAGCATGACGCCCATGATGGCGAAGAGCGTTGTGGCAAAGCGGCGCGAGCCTGCGTGATGCAGGCGCCCCTCGGCGATGAGCGCGTCCATGTCTTGCGCGAGCGAGAGCGTGAAACTCGTCACGAGCAGACCCGCCGCGATCAGCGTGCCGTTGAAGACGACGCTGGACAGGTGCCAGAAGGTGCCGAGCTGGCTGAAGTGCAGTTTCCACCATTCGGCATCGGGCGAGGTGACCATGGCCGTCAGGGTGCCGACGACGATGAAAGCCAAGAGCAGCGAGGTCATTCGCTCTGTGCTCATTCGCGATGCGGAGAGGAAGGCGAAGTAGGCGCTGATCCCGAGTGTCAGCGCCATCATCACGACCGCCCAGAACGTGTCGATGTTCACGCCGATGAAGCCGTAGGCGAGGATGAGGTAGGCGGCGAGAGTCACGAGTGCGGTGAGCACCGCGTGAACGAGGATCACCGAGATGGTGTCGAGGATCGACCGCCCACGCCCCAGCTCGTTGCGCCAGGCTTGGCCGGGGAGTCGGTGCGCGCGTCGATAGGCGATCAGCGCGGCAAGTGCGGCGGATGCCGCGGCCCCCAGCGCCGCCGAGGTGTTGAATGCCCACTCGCCGGCCAGGGGGAGGACGGGCCGGATGAGGGCGAGGATGAACCCGTACACGGCACCGATGGCACCCGCGGAGAGGGCCGCGTAGACGGCTTCGGATTCGATGCGGAGGGTGCGTTCGGCCGGAGCGCTCGAGTGGCTGCTGGGCGGCGTAGCGGTTGTGCTCATGGGCTGATCTTAGCGAGCCAGCGTGCTGAGCGGGGAAGGCGATTTTGCCGTTGCCGAGGCCCTGTTCGGCTGCGCAAGTCAAGCACACTTGACATGGAGATTGTTGAACGATATCGTGTCAAGTGTAGTTGACTTTCTCATCTCAAGGAGCACCATGCAGACAAAAGACAACGCTGTGAACTACCGGCAGCAGAACAGAACCACCCTTCAGCTCGCCCTCTGGACGCTCGCCTGGCTCCTCAGCCTCGCGGCGGCACGGTTCGGCCCCGAACTTCTCTGGGGCACGCATCCGGTGCCCAACTGGATCGCCGTCGGCGTCAATGTTGTGATCGGCATCGCCTGGATCATCTCTTTCGCACGCTTTCTGCGTGCGCAGGACGAACTGTGGCGGAAGATCTCGCTCGACGCCGTCGGAATCACGCTCGGGGTCGGCTGGGTCGTCGGCTTCGGCTATGTCGTGGCCGAAGCCGCGGGTCTGATCTCCTTTGACCTCAACCTCGCGCTCTTTCCCGCGCTGCTGGGCGTCGTCTACATCCTCGCCGTCGGCATCGGCTGGATCAGGTACCGATGAAGAACCGCATCGCAGAGCTTCGCGCCGAACGCGGCTGGACGCAGGCCGATCTCGCCGAGCACATCGGCGTCTCTCGACAGTCCATCAACGCCATCGAGACGGGCAAGTTCGACCCGAGCCTGCCCGTCGCCTTTCGCCTCGCGAGACTGTTCGCGTTGAGAATCGAGGATGTCTTCACCGAGCATAGGTGACAGCCCCGCCCGCGCGGTCGGTGTCGGCCGCGCGGGCTAGGCTGGATGCACGATGAGCGACGCCTTTCCGGCTGCGGTTCCTGCAGCATCCGATGAGTCCGCGCGCGACCCGTTGCTCGCGGGACTCAACCCGCAGCAGCTCGAGGCGGTGAGCTTCCGCGGCCCGGCGCTTCTCATCGTGGCGGGCGCGGGCTCGGGCAAGACGAGCGTGCTCACCCGTCGCATCGCGAGCCTGTTGCGGGGCCGAGAAGCCTGGCCGAGTCAGATCCTTGCCATCACCTTCACGAACAAGGCCGCGGGCGAAATGCGTGAACGCGTCGAGCAGCTCGTCGGCGAGGCGGCGCGCGGCATGTGGATCTCGACCTTCCACTCGGCCTGCGTGCGCATACTTCGCCGCGAAGCCGAGCAGTTCGGCTTCACCAAGGCCTTCACGATCTACGACTCGGGCGATTCGCGCGCGCTCATCAAGCGGCTCGTCAAAGAGCACGAGGCCGACGCCTATGGGCTCACGCCCGCCTCGGTGCAGTCGCGCATCTCGAAGGCGAAGAACGAGTTGCAGGATGCCGAGGGCTACGCCCGCCAGGCGAACCTCGCCGACCCCGCCGAGCGCCTCTTCGTCGAGATTTTCGGCGACTACCAGCGTGCGCTGCGCAAGGCCAACGCCTTCGACTTCGACGACCTCATCGTGCAGACGGTGTTCTTGTTCCGTGCCTTCCCCCACGTCGCCGACGTCTATCGCCGCCGGTTCCGGCACATCCTGGTCGACGAGTACCAAGACACCAATCACGCGCAGTACGCGCTCATCCACGAGCTGACCCGGCCCGTCTCGGGCGAGGCGGCGCCGACCGTGCCCTTCGAGGCGAACGGGATGCTGATCTGGGATGACGGGCCACCCCAGAACTCCGCGGCCGGGGATGAAGCGGCATCCCTGACGGTCGTCGGCGACTCCGATCAGTCGATCTACGCCTTCCGCGGCGCCGACATCCGCAACATCAGCGAGTTCGAGCGCGATTTTCCCGGTGCCAAGGTGATTCTGCTCGAGCAGAACTACCGCTCGACGCAGAACATCCTCTCGGCCGCCAACGCGGTGATCGCCGGCAACTTCGACCGCAAAGACAAGAAGCTCTGGACCGATACGGGGGCGGGGGAGCTGCTCGTCGGCTTCACCGGCTACTCCCAGCACGACGAGGCGCAATTCGTCGCCGATGAGATCGACACGCTCCATAGCGAAGGCACCCCCTACTCCGAGATGGCCGTGTTCTATCGCACGAACTCCCAGTCGCGCGCGCTGGAAGAGATCTTTATCCGCGCCGCCGTGCCCTACCGCATCATGGGCGGCACCCGCTTCTACGAGCGCGCCGAGATCAAAGATGCGCTCGCCTATCTGGTGGCGGTCGCGAACCCCGCCGACGAGATGTCGCTGCGACGCATCCTCAACAAACCCCGTCGCGGGATCGGCGAGGTGACCGAGACCACTATTGCGCGCTTCGCCGCCGAGAACGGCATCACCTTCCGTGAGGCGCTGGGCAGCTCGGCTGAGATCGGCCTCGGCGCCAAGGTTCAGGCGGCGCTGCTGCACCTGCACGGGGTGCTCAACGAGGCGGCGGCGATCATGCTGCCCGCATCCGCCGCTCCGCCCGCACCCACTTCGGTGGCGGAGGGGCTCACACTACTGCTGAACAAGAGCGGCTACCTCGATGCTCTGCGCGCCAGCCGCGACCCGCAAGACGAGGCCCGGGTGGAGAACCTCGATGAACTCGTCGCCGTCACACGCGAGTTCGCGCGCAACAATCCCGAAGGCACGATCGTCGACTTTCTCACCGAAGTCGCTCTGGTCTCGGATGCCGACGACCTCGATGACGCAACGGGTGCCGTGTCGCTGATGACCCTGCACACAGCCAAGGGGCTGGAGTACGACGCGGTGTTTCTCACCGGCGTCGAAGAAGACCTCATCCCCCACCGCATCTCGGCGGGAGAACCCGGCGGGCCGCAAGAAGAGCGGCGACTCTTCTACGTCGGCATCACGCGCGCACGCAAGCGTCTCTACCTCTCGCTCGCGATGACGCGTGCGCAGTTCGGCGAGGTGTCGGTGGCGATGCCCAGCCGCTTCCTGCAAGAGATTCCGAGCGATCTCATCGATTGGCGACAGTCACCGGGAGACCTGAACTCGCGCGGTGCGCTGCGCGAGGGTGGGGGATTCGGGCGCCCCCAGAGCACCGCAGCGTGGGGTTCGCGGCCACTGCCGAAGCGCGAGTCCACGCTCACACCGCTCTCGGTGGCATCCGATGCCTTTCCGAACCGGGTCACCGCGAAGATGCGTGACAACGGAGACCTGGAACTCTCCGCGGGCGACCGTATCCGTCACAGCGACTTCGGCGAGGGGCGCGTCGAGGCCGTCACCGGAGAGGGTGCGAAACGCATCGCCCATGTGCGCTTCGACACCGCAGGGCAGAAGAAGCTGCTCATCAAGGTCGCACCCATCGAGAAGCTCTGAGCGACATAGTCTGAAACGATGGCCGACAACATCCTGCTGCACGCGGCACTCGCGCGTCTTGACGCCGAACCCAGCAAGGTGCAGCTCGTCGATGTGTGCCGTCAGATGCTGCAGGGCGAGCTGATCCTCAGCGTGGAGGGCGACGCGCAGGCACAGATATCGCGGGATGAGCGGCTGCGACTTGCGGTGCTGCGTGAAGGCGAGCACCGGTTTCTTCTCGCCTTCAGCACGGCAGAGGCATTCGAGGCCATGCGCGCACGGCAACCGGGTTCGGCGACCTCGTCGATGTTCGTCCAGCCCGTGACCGCCGTGCTGGCCCAGCTCGCATCCGGCGACTTCGCCGGTCTTGCGCTGAACAGCGCCTCGGCGCCCCACAGCGCGATCGTTCCGACCGCCGCGGTCACGGCGCTGCTGGCGGATGCCGATCCCGCCCTGACGGTCAAGTCGCTTCTCGCGGGGCCTCGCGATGCCGCAATCGAGGCCGCTGTCGCCGAGGCCCTCACCACCACCCGGATGTGGGTGGCAGCGCACAAGACACCGAGCGGCGAGGTGGCGCTGGCACAAGTGGAACTCCCCGACGAACCGGGCGGTCTTCTGCAACTGTTCTCGCACCCCTGGGAAGTGGCCGCTCTGGGTCGCGGCGATCGGGCGCTGCCTTTCGTGCCCGCGCAGCTCGCACAAACACTCAACGAACAGCCCATGACACGCGGCGTGCTGATCGACCCGGCGGGGCCATCGCTCGTGGTCTCTCGTGCCGCGTTGTCAGCGGTGATCGCGCTCGCCGAGTAGCTTAGCCCGGGCGTTCAGCCGAGTTCTGCGCGCAGCCGCCGCATCACTTCTGCGGAGGGCATCGATCGCGGGAACGCCGCGACGATCATGTCGTCGTCGGCGGGAAGCGTGGCAGCATCCGGATGCACCGCATAGCGCCGCATCACACCATCGAGCACCTCGCGCAGGGTCGAGACCGGCACGGGGTGTCTGCTGCGCAGAAGCTGGCGCAGCACGTGATTGTGCACGGCGGTGACCAGAGCGGCGAAACCCACGGCATCGAGCGGATCGACGTCGGGGAGCGCGCGACGCAGATAGTCGTCGAAGAGGCGCTCATAGCGAAAGACGGTGATGATCTCGCGCTCCCGCAGCGCCGGAACCTTTCGCACGATCTGATAACGGCGCCGAGCGAGTTCGGGATCGCGTGAGAAGTGCTCGAAGACCAGCGACGCCGACTCGCAGACCGCGGCCCAGGGGTTCTCGTGGGTGGCGTTCAGAAAGACCCGCAGCCTTTCGAGAAGAACCTCATGGTCGGCGAAGACGACATCCTCTTTGCCACCGAACTGGCGGAAGAAGGTGGAACGGGATACCCCCGCCGCTCGAGCGATCTGCTCGACCGAGGTCTGGTCGAAGCCCTGAGTGGCGAATAGATCCAGTGCCGCCGCCACAACGCCGGTGCGCGCGACGGGGTGTGGTGCGGCATCGCTCATGCACCGAGCCTATTGCGCGGGCCGAGCGGGCGCGACCCACCAACATTTTCATGGCGTCGTTGACTTGGCATAAATTCTCTGGTTACTTTGGTAAGAGTCGAAGGTTTGGTTCGCTAGCGAATGAGAGTTCAATGTCGAAACGATCAACGCGTCGGAGTGTCTTGGCGACAAGCCTCGGTGCTGCGCTCCTTCTCTCAGCATCTCTGGTGGTCGCACCCGCAGCTCATGCTCAAGGGTGGTTCTGGGAGAAGGTCACGCCCAATGGTTGCACCCAAACCTGGTGAGGCGGGATCAGTATGTATCAGGGCGGGCAATCCCGGACGGAGGCGAAGACCAACCGAGAAGGCATGCTGTGCTGGCCAGGTCAGACGTTATTGAGCGTGAAGGCGTTTAACGGGACTTCATGGAGCGGCAAAGCAACCGGCGGGGCAGACACTGGGTGGGCTTATCAATCAGGTCCAGGACACGCTCGCGGTGAACACCTGATCGGCAAAGTTGGCGCCACTTTGGTTCAAAAGAACACCTGATGCGGGGTGCGGCCTTCCCTGCTATGGCCGCGGTGTTGTTGCTAACGTCGTGCGCTACTCAGACACCGTTGGGCTTACAGAGTCTTCCAACGAGCGAGCAGGTCAAACAGTGGTCGGTGGAGCAGGCGGAGTTGGGCAATGTTGAAGTAGCTGAGGCCCTGGGTGATGGCGTGGTCACGTTCAGCGAGTATTCGGATGCTTTTGACAACTTGCGTGCGTGTGTTGAGGGCCGAGGTTACGGTATCACGGACCCCATTCTGAGCCTTGCCACCAATACCCATTTCGATTTCTCTTACGACACGCTTGGGCGTCCTATGGATGTTGCGGTGCGAGAGGTCGATGAGTGTGAAGGCAAGTATTGGACCCTGGTCAGCATGATCTATGTTGATGGGACACCTCAGCAGATGGACCCGGGGTTGAGGGCCGCCGTTCGGCTGTGCTTGCGGGCGCAAGGGATTGAGTTAGATCCGGATGCGGCGACGATATGGCAGATGGTGGATTCCACGGGAGAAGACGAGAAAGTCAATCGTTGCCTTGCTGATGAATCATACGCGCGCAATCCTGGCCTGAGCGGTGTGGCGTTCCCGCTTGGCCCGGAGGGCTATTGAATGAACCTTCATGTGTCCGACAGTTACCGCCTCAAGGGGAGTCTTTGAGGATCCTCAGAGGGTCGCGTAACCCCACGATCGCGTAGCCGAGCAGTGGGGTCACTATAGTGCTCATAACGAGCTGTCCCACGGCAACTGAGACGAGCGAAAGCTCGATGTGGCTCAGTGGTAGGTTTGTGGCTCCTAGAGCTAGCGTGATGCCTGCAAAAGTAGGCACGATGGCAAGTAGTGCTGACTCAACTGCGAGCATAAGAAGCAAGCTACGGCGGTTCAGTCCGAGCACTCGGTAAAGCGCATAGTCGTTTCTTCGACCTGACCACGTCAAGACAAGTACAGCCCACACGGTGATCGCCGCCACGAGAGGAATCCACCTGCTCATCCGGTTTTCGAGCGTCCGTTGCGGGTCTGTGGATGCATGGCCAGGATGAAAATAGGGATTGATGCGCACTTCACCGTCAAACCAACTCAACGCTAACTGTTGCGCCGCTCGGGCGTAAGGTGGCTCAGGCTCGATCAGGCATCGTTCGACCTCTGCATCGTTGGTGAGTGCCTCGGCGATGAAGAGCGTGTCGTCGAGACGCTCGCCTCTCATCGTTGGAGCTGCGACAGCATTCACGGTTACGATCTGTTCGCGACCGCTCGCTGTGTATATCAGCGCGGATGCGGATGCGACGCCCGCGCGTTGCGCAGCCCTCGCCCCGATAACCGCTGACCCTCTCGGGCGGGTTTCTGGCCATAGGAATCGGGCAAGACCTGGTGTCCCCCTTATGATGCTGACAGAGAAGCGATCGCCGAGGATTACTTCGCCGAGAGCCTCGCTCTGCAGCCCGCCGGCTGCTTTGATCCCGTTGACACTATTGAGTTGTTCACAGGAGACTGCCGACAGGCGCTGCTCTTCGACGGCGCTTGTAACCATGAAGGCGTAGACACCGGAGTGTGTGTAGACACGGAGCTGTTCAGTAACCACCGTTCCATCCCCGTAGCTGCTCCACACGGACGAGAAGCCTGCGGACATCGATAAGACAATCAACAGCGCGCTGACACCGACTCTAGAAAACAGGTTCAGGATCGCTTCGCGGGCGACGTCAGCGTTCTTGACAACGCCTTTCGTGCTCATACCTGCACAAACTTTCCGGCTTGGATGCGGTGCGCGCTGTCGCAGCGTTGGGCGATGACGATATCGTGGGTGGCGATCAAGACGAAAGCACCGGTGGCCTTAGCGTGGAGGATGGAAGCGAACACCGCGTCACGCGCTCGCTCATCGAGTGACGCCGTTGGCTCATCAGCGAGGATGACATCAGCGCTAGACGACATGCACCGGGCAACGGCAACTCGTTGCCGTTCACCCCCAGAAAGCATGCGAACTTTCACACGAGTGAAACCTGCGATGCCAAGAGACGAGAGCGCTGCAATGCTCTTCTTCATACTCGTGGGTCTGTCGAAACCGCGAGACAGTGGGCCGAGCATGACATTGTCAAGTGCGGTGCGGCGTGTCAGTAGCGGGGAGGACTGCACAATCCATGACACGGTTGGGCTTCGCGCCGAGCCTGTCGATTGGGTAAACACAACCTTCCCCTGATCCGGGGTAAGGTTGCCTGCGACCATCGCAAGCAGGCTTGACTTTCCGGACCCCGAGGGGCCAATGATTGCGTGGGCACCGGGTCCGTTCAAGTGAAGCGTCGCATTATCGAAGATCACTCGTTCTCCGAAGGTGAGATGCAGCGAGTCAACGTTCAGTTGCATGTGGAATGCTCTGCTTGTGCCCCGAGTGCCACTTTCATAGTGACATCAAGGTCTCCTGATACAACCGCGCGCCCCTCAGAGCGTGATTCGATTAGCACCCTGACTGCCTTGACGCTGGTAGCGTCTTGTACCAGCACACACAGCCGGCCGTTGTCTATCGCCGCGAAGACTGCCGCTGCAGGGATTAGCCACTCACCTTCGCTCTGCCTAAACATCCGCGCCGTCATTGCTCTGCTCCCCGTGGGGGCCTTGCTTGCCAACGAGGTTACAGACGCCGGGGAGATCTCACCGGTGTCTGTAACCATCGCAAGCGTCACTTCGTCGAGCTGAATCCGGCTTCCTGCTCTCGGCGTCACAGCAGAGACAACTGTCGAAACGGGGACCCCGGGATCCAAACGCAACACCGTGGCGACATCGATGGCGTCTATAGTAAAGGCGTGGTCAATGACGGGTTTCCCTTCTAGAAAGACCATCCCAACGCCGGGGGCAAGCGCGCCGATGTGCATGTCAACCCAAGCCACGGTCATTGGCTCCGAGAGCCAGATCACTGAACCGGGGTCGAAAACTCGACTTCGGCTATCCCCCCCCCGAAGCGCATTGAACTCGGCCACCGCTACGCCTGTCGCCGAGGTGAACTGCTGGCCACCAGGGTTCGAGATTCCTAGGCCCGAAAGCAACTCATGTAGCATCCCAACGTCGTCACCGCTCGCTCCCGCTACCAGAGGTCGCGAGAAAGGCATTGCGGAGCGGATGGCTAGGCGATCTGTGCCATCGATTCGGACGACGGGCGTGCCGGATTCGAGCACATCGCCCGGCTCAACATACACCGCCTGCACGATCCCCGACCACATCGGTGCACGAAGTGGAGGTGGTGTCGCCCACTCGATGGCGATCCCGATCTGCGAACTCAGCTCGGGATCACTGGGTTCTACCGGAACCCAGATGAGCTCCTCCTGCACCGCGACCAGATTCCCCGAGCGCACGACGAGAACACCCAGGGCAACCAGCGGAGTACAGACCCACAGGACAACCCCGACCACAAGAAGCCACACAACTCTTCGCCGCATCGATCTCACCTCCTCGTCGTGTAGCAAGCCTATTGCGTTGCGCGGGCCGAGCGGGCGCGACCCATGCCCGCGGGGGCGGTGTTCGAGTAGTAGGATTCTTGATCGGGTTGACTCCCGCGGCATCCGGCACCCTGTGCCGCGCCCTCCCGCCATCAGCGAAGGACTGTACGTGGATCTCTACGAGTACCAGGCACGAGACGTGTTCGAATCTTATGGGGTGCCGGTGCTCGCCGGTATCGTCGCCGACACACCGGAGGAGGTGGGGGCGGCAGCCGAGAAGCTCGGCGGTGTCGTGGTCGTCAAAGCCCAGGTCAAAACCGGTGGGCGCGGCAAGGCCGGTGGCGTCAAGGTCGCCAAGACTCCGGATGAGGCCTACGAGGCCGCCAAGGCGATCTTGGGCCTGGACATCAAGGGCCACATCGTCAAGCGCGTGATGGTCGCCGCCGGTGCCCGCATCGCCCGCGAGTTCTACTTCTCGGTTCTGCTCGATCGCGCCAACCGCTCCTATCTGTCGCTGTGCAGTGTCGAGGGTGGCATGGAGATCGAGCAGCTCGCCCACGAGCGACCCGAAGCCCTCGCCCGCATCGAGGTCAACCCCCTCCAGGGCATCGATCAAGCCAAGGCCGTCGAGATCGCCCGCGCCGCGCGTTTTCCCGAAGATCTCATCGACAAGGTTGCCAAGGTCTTCGTGAAGCTCTATGAGGTCTATGTGGGTGAAGACGCCACGCTCGTCGAGGTCAATCCGCTCGTGCAGACCGAGGACGGCGAGATCGTCGCCCTCGACGGCAAGGTCACGCTCGACGAGAACGCCGAGTTCCGCCACGAGGGCCACGCCGCCCTCGAAGACAAGGATGCGACCGACCCCCTCGAGGCGAAGGCGAAGCAGCACGATCTCAACTACGTCAAGCTCGACGGTGAGGTCGGCATCATCGGCAACGGTGCGGGGCTCGTCATGTCGACCCTGGATGTCGTCGCCTACGCGGGCGAGCGTCACGGCGGCGTGAAGCCGGCGAACTTCCTCGACATCGGCGGTGGCGCCTCGGCCGAGGTCATGGCCGCGGGGCTCGACGTGATTCTCGGCGACCCGCAGGTCAAGGCCGTGTTCGTCAACGTCTTCGGCGGTATCACCGCCTGCGATGCGGTCGCAGAAGGTATCAAAGGCGCGTTGGAGACCCTGGGCGAGACCGCGTCGAAGCCCCTTGTCGTGCGCCTGGATGGCAACCGCGTCGAAGAGGGTCGCGCCATCCTCGCCGCGTACGCACATCCGCTTGTCTCGCTGGCCACGACGATGGATGAGGGTGCCGACCAGGCAGCAGCCCTCGCTGCCGCCTGATCCGCCCCGGAACCCAAGGACTCACTCTCATGTCTATTTTTCTGAACAAGGACTCCAAGGTCATCGTGCAGGGCATCACCGGCGGTGAAGGAACAAAGCACACCGCACTCATGCTCAAGGCGGGCACGCAGGTGGTCGGCGGCGTGAACGCCCGCAAGGCCGGCACAACGGTGTCGCACAGCGACGCCGCAGGCAACCGCCTCGAACTCCCCGTTTTCGCAACGGTCGCCGAGGCGATGGCCGCCACCGGCGCTGATGTCTCCATCGCCTTCGTGCCGGCGGCATTCACCAAGGATGCGATGTTCGAGGCGATCGATGCCGAGATTCCGCTGCTCGTGGTCATCACCGAGGGCGTGCCGGTGGGCGACACCGCGCAGGCATGGGCGCACGCGAAGAACAAGGGGGGCAAGACCCGCATCATCGGGCCGAACTGCCCCGGAATCATCACCCCCGGTGAGGCGCTCGTGGGCATCACCCCCGCGAACATCACCGGCAAGGGGCCGATCGGCCTGGTGTCGAAGTCAGGAACCCTGACCTACCAGATGATGTTCGAACTGCGCGATCTCGGCTTCTCGACCGCTATCGGCATCGGTGGCGATCCCATCATCGGCACCACGCACATCGACGCGCTCGCGGCTTTCGAGGCGGATGCCGAGACGAAGGCGATCGTCATGATCGGTGAGATCGGCGGCGACGCCGAGGAGCGCGCGGCCGAGTTCATCAAGGCGCATGTCACCAAGCCTGTCGTCGGCTATGTCGCGGGCTTCACCGCACCCGAGGGCAAGACCATGGGCCACGCGGGAGCGATCGTGTCGGGTTCGGCGGGAACCGCCCAGGCGAAGAAAGAAGCCCTAGAGGCCGCGGGCGTGAAGGTAGGCAAGACCCCTTCCGAGGCCGCCGCTCTGATGCGTGAGATCATCGAGGCCCTGTAACACCGACGGCACATGCGATAGACCCCACCCGTTCGCGGAGAAGCTCGCAATGCACGGTTCTCCGAAACCGGATGGGGTCTCTCCCAAGCAGCGTTCGACAACGGATGTCGAAGTGAGGCGAATCAGGCCTTGTCGTCGTCGGTGTCTTCGGTGTCGAGTCCGAGTGCAGCGATGTCGTCGCCCGTGGCATCGGCCACCTGCTCGGCAACGACATGCTCGCTGACGACAGGCTGCGGCTCGCTCATGAGCTGCTCACCGGCGACCATCAGGTGCTCCGGCGCAGCGGAAAGCTCGTTCTCGCGATCGCGCAGACGGCGGGTGGCCTCACGCGCCTGTGCCTCGGCGCGGCCGGACTCGGCGGCGAAGACACGCATGCGCTGGGAGAACTCATCGAGCGAACTGAGCTGGCGACGCATATCTGCGATGTGCAACTCGTTGTCGGCCATCATCGTGCGCAGCATCTCGTCGGCGTCTTTCGACAGGGCCGTCGAGCGCACGAGCGCGTCGCTGATGATGCGCTCGGAGTAGTTGCGACCGTGCTCGATCTCGTAGCGGGCACGCTCGCGCGCACGCTCGACGACCACAGTCGCCTCGGAGTTCAGCACGGCGGCACGCTGTGAAGCCGCAGCGACCGTGGCTTCGGCGTCGCTGAATGCGCGCTGCGCATAGGCGTCGGCATCGGCCATGATCGAGGTGCGAGAGCGCTCGGCCTCGGCGAGACGGTCGCGCATCTCTGCCTCGGTCTCGGCGGCTGCCTGCTGCGCGGCGTACATGACCTGCGCTGCATCCCGCTCGATCTGCTCGGCGGTGCGGTTGGACTCGGCGATCTTCTCGGCGGCGCTGCGTTCGGCCGAAGAGATGATCTGCTCGGCCTGGCGCTCGGCGCGCTCGAGGGCGGTCTTCGCCTTGGTGGTGTCATCGGCTGCCTGCTGCGTGAGCTGGGCAAGCTCGGTGTCCGTGTCGAAGCGCATACGGTCGGAACGACGTTGCGCGTCGCCGAGCATCGCTTCGGCCTCGGTGGCGGCCTTTTCGCGAATGTCGGCGCTCTCGGCCTGTGCCTTGGCGAGAATCGACTCCGCCTCGTCGCGAGCGGTCGACACCATGCTGGAAGCCTGCTGTTCGGCCAGTCTCAGGGTGTCTTCGAAAGCGACACCCAGTTCGCTGAAGTTGGGCTTGACGCGATTCGCGCGCTCTTGCGCTTCGGCGAGTTCACGGCTGAGTCGACGGATCAGGCGGCTCTGCTCTTGCAGCTCGCCCTCGGTGTGCTCGAGGCGCGCGGTCAGCTCAGACACGAGGCGATCGACATCGTCGGTGTCGTACCCGCGCAAAGACTTGCGTAGCTCTGACGCATTAGTGATAGTGCTCATCGTGCTCGACCCCCGACATCTCTGACTGCGGCACGTTTATGTGTTCTTACAGTATGTACTCTCAGGTGCCTAGGATGCCAGTCGGAAAGATCACAAATTCGCCCGAGATTTCGCGACATCCGCTCCGTGCCGACCCGACCACGGCGCCAAAAAGGAGCCCCATTCCGCCTGAGGAAACCCGGAAATGAGGAGTTTCCCCGGCGGAATGGGGCTCATCGCTGCCCTTGGGGGCTAGATGGCGACGCCGAAGAGGGCCTCGATGGGTCCGCGTGCGAAGAACAGCACGAAACCACCGGCGACCACCCACAGCAGTGGGCTGATGGTTCTCGCCCTGCCCGAGAGGGCGTGGATGACCACCCAGCTCACGAAGCCCGCGCCGATGCCGTTGGCGATGGAATAGGTCAACGGCATCACTGTCGCGGTGAGGAAAACCGGCACCAACACGCGGAAGTCAGCCAGATCGATGTGCTTGATCTGCGACATCATCATCGCCCCGACGATGACCAGGGCCGCCGCCGCGATCTCGGTCGGAACGATGGATGTCAGCGGCGTCAAGAACATCGCCAGCAGGAACAGCAGGCCGGTCACGATGTTCGCGAAACCGGTGCGCGCACCCTCGCTGATGCCGGAGCCCGACTCGATGAACACCGTCGTCGAGGACGAAGAGGTCGCACCACCGACGACCGCACCGACGCCCTCGACGATGAGCGCCGACTTGATGCGCGGGAAGTCGCCCTTCGCATCCGCGAGATCTGCCTCTTTCGCGAGACCCGTCATCGTGCCCATCGCGTCGAAGAAGTTCGAGAAGACGAGCGTGAAGACGATCATCACGAGGGCAACGAGGCTGACCTTGCCGAGGTCGAAGCCGAAGCTGATCGCACCGATCAGGCTCAAATCGGGCAGGCTGAAGGGCGAGCCCTGCAGCGAAGGCACCGTGAGGCCCCATCCACCGGGGTTGATGCCCGCATCGCTGAACATCGGTCCGATCTTCCAGATCGCTTCGACGATGACGGCGACGATCGTGCCGCCGACGAGTCCGATCAGGATGCCGCCCTTGACCTTGCGCGCGACGAGAATGCCGGTGACCAGAAGCGTGAGCACGAACAGCAGCGTCGGCACGGTGGCAATCGAGCCGTCGGACCCGAGACCGACTGGCGGGTTGCCGCCCGAGGTGACGAAGCCGGAGTTGACGAAGCCGATGAAGGCGATGAACAGGCCGATACCGACCGTGATCGCGATCTTCAGTTGGATCGGCACCGCGTCGAAGATCATCTTGCGAAGACCGGTGGCGGCCAGCAGCACGATGATGAGGCCGTTGATGACGACGAGCGCCATCGCCTCGGGCCACGTGACCTCGCCCGCGACCGAGAAGGCGACGAAGGCGTTGATGCCCAGGCCCGCCGCGAAGGCGAAGGGCAGCCGCGAGATCATGCCGAACAGGATGGTCATCACCGCGGCGCTCAGTGCGGTGGCGGCACCGATGGCGCTGAAGGCCAGGGTGTTGCCATCGACATCCGAGACGCCGGAGAGAATGATCGGGTTGAGGATGACGATGTAGGCCATCGTCACGAAGGTGACGATGCCGCCGCGGATCTCAGTGCCGAAAGTGGATCCGCGCTGGGTGATCTCGAAGTAGCGATCGAGGGCGTTCTTCGCGTGGGTGGACGAGTCGGTTGTGGGTGCGTGTGTCATAGGGGGAACCTCCGATGTCGACGTTATCGTGTCGGAGGCAGGCGCGCCCAGAACTGATTTTCGTGTTTCTCCGCGTAGTCTCAAGAAGCAATGCGCCGCCCTCTCGTCTTTCTGCTCGCCGCCCTCGATGCGGTCGTTACCGTCACGGTGGGCGTGGCGGTGATTCTCGCTCCGCTTACCCTGATGTGGGTGCTCGCTTTCGGCGCGGCGGGAAGCTGGGATCTGCTCTGGCCGGTCACGGCGAGCATCTGGCAGTTCGGGCACGGCGTGCCCCTGGAGATCACGATTCCCGAAGCGCTCGTCGTGGCCTTGGCGATCGATCCGGATGCCGCGCACTTCACGCTTTCGCTGGCCCCGCTCGCCTTTCTGATGTGGACTCTGACTTCTGCCGCGCGTTCGGGCGCGCGCTCGGCGCGGGTGCGCGTCTGGCAGATCGGGGTTGTCGCGGGCACGGCGACGATGGCCGGGTTGGCGTGGCTCATCGCGCTGCTGAGCAGAGCCGAGCACGCGCAGGCGAGTATCGCGCTCGCGGTGTTCCTGCCGGCCCTGGTGTACTTTCTCGGCGCGCTTTCGGGCGCTGTCGTCACAGCGTGGCGGAGCGGTGATCGCGGCCCCGTCGATCATCTGCGCGGCGTTCTGGAGCGAAACTCGCGATGGGGCGAGGTGCCCGCGCAGATCGTGCGCGGCGGCGCAATCGTCGTGGTGACTCTTCTGGGGCTCGGTGCGGTGCTTTTCACCGTCGCTGTCGTCGCGAGTGCGAGCGAGATGGTCGCTCTCTTCGAAGCGCTGCGGGTTGACGCACTCGGGGCGACCATCATCACGCTCGGGCAACTCGCCTATGTGCCGACCTTTATCTTCTGGGCGATCTCGTGGCTTGCCGGCCCTGGTTTCGCGGTCGGTGCGGGTACGGCGGTCTCGCCCGTCGGCACAGAGTTGGGGATCGTGCCCGCTATCCCGATTTTCGCGGCACTCCCCGAGGGCACCTCGATGTGGGCGCTGATCGTGATTCTCGCTCCGGTCGCCGCGGGTGCTTTCGCTGCGTGGGCCATCCGATCCAGGCTCGTGCGCACAGGGGGTGAGATCGAGCGCGCCCCCCGGGCGGTGATCGCCCTCGGCATCGCCGCTATCGCGGCGGGTTTCGGTGCCGTGTCGGCGTTGCTGTCATCGGGATCGATCGGGCCGGAACGCCTGGCGCTGACCGGTCCGCACGCGGGGATGCTGGCGCTGGCTCTCGGCGTCGAGGTGCTCATCGGCGCGGCGATCCTGCTGCTGTCGCCGCGCAACCGCGGAGAACTCGCCGCAGAACGCGGCTAGGGGCAAGCCCTGGGCGACCCGGAGGGCTTTGCGGCATCCCGATAGACTGGCCGCGTGCTCACGGTCGCCGTTCTCATCTCGGGCACCGGATCGAACCTCCGCGCTCTGCTCGAGGCCGCAGCTCACCCCGACTTTCCCGCGCGGGTGGTGGGTGTCGGCGCCGACCGCGATGCGGCGGGGCTCGCGCACGCGGCGGAGTTCGGCATCCCGAGCTTCGTCGAGCGATACCGCGACCATGACAGCCGCGAAGCCTGGGGTGCGGCGCTTGCCGCGCGGCTGCGCGAGTGGGCGCCCGAGCTCATCGTGCTGAGCGGCCTCATGCGCGTGCTGCCCGCGGCGGTCGTCGCGGAGTTCGGCCCGCGCATCATCAACACCCATCCCGCATACCTGCCGGAGTTTCCCGGCGCCCACGGCGTGCGCGACGCGCTTGCGGCGGGGGCGAGCGAGACCGGGGCGAGTGTCATCGTGGTCGATGAGGGCGTGGACACCGGCACCGTTCTCGCCCAAGAGCGCGTGGAGATCATGCCCGGCGATACCGAAGAGAGCCTGCACGAGCGCATCAAGCCCGTCGAGCGCCGTCTGCTTCTCACGGTGATCGAGCGCGTCGCTGCGGGCGAGATCGCCCTGATCTGATTCACCCCGACGAGGAGAGACACATGGCTGGTTCCGGTCACGAGCAGGCGTTCTATCGCGAACGTGACGCGGTGCCGATCCGACGCGCCTTGGTGTCGGTGAGCGACAAGAGCGAGGTGGTGACGCTCGCGCTCGCGCTCGCGGCGGCGGGGGTCGAGATCGTCTCGACGGGATCGACGGCGCAAACCATGCGGGATGCCGGGATCGCCGTGACGGATGTCGCGGCCGTGACGGGCTTTCCCGAGTCGCTCGGTGGCCGCGTCAAGACCCTCCACCCGAGCGTGCACGCCGGCCTCCTGGCCGATCTGCGCAGAGAAGACCACGAGCAGCAACTGGCCGAACTCGGCATCGCGCCCTTCGAGCTGGTGGTCGTGAACCTCTATCCCTTCGTCGAGACCGCGGCGTCTGGTGCCGAGGCGGATGCCGTCGTCGAGCAGATCGACATCGGCGGCCCCGCGATGGTGCGCGCCGCGGCGAAGAACTTCGCCAACGTTGCGATCGTAGTGTCGCCAGAGTCGTATCCGGCGATCATCGAGGCGGTGGCATCCGGGGGCACGACGCTCTCGCAGCGCCGGGAACTGGCCGCTCGCGCTTTCGCGCACACCGCCGCATACGATCGCGCGGTAGCGGTGTGGTTCGCCGAAGGCACCCTCGCCGAGGACGTCGAGCTTCCCGAGCATCTCACCATCAAGGCGGAACGGCTGACGACCCTGCGCTATGGCGAGAACGCGCACCAGCGCGCGGCGATCTATACGCGCACCGGCGGCCACGGCATCGCGCAGGCGAGGCAGTTGCAGGGCAAGGAGATGTCGTACAACAACTACGTCGACGCCGATGCGGCGCTGCG